>JBFHSP010000084.1:0-12437 GCA_041591085.1 Kangiellaceae bacterium
ATGCCATTTTTGAAATTTTTCGCAGTGAACAACTGCCAGAAAAAGAACCCGATCAAAATACACCCGTTACGGATAAGATATTTGAAGAAGTGTTGTTTTAGACTTTTATTGATCAAAAAATAGAGGTATTGAGCGGTTTTTCTTATCCCGAGTTCAGGTTATTTAGCTTGCTCAATTATTCCGGCAGGATGCAACAGCTTAAAGTGAAGCTCTCCATAAGCTTGATAAACCGCTCCGTTTACCGTCATTTTCTGCCCTACATTCCAGTTTAATTGCTCGCCACTAAAGTACATTTTGTTTTTATGCGGAATACCTACTTTTAAGCGATTATCGAGTGTTATCCAAAGGTATCGTCGCGACTCCTTTATTTCTGTGACCTTTCCAGTGATTAAACCAATAAAACGTTGATCACTTAAATCGCTCGCTTTTACAGGTTCGCTGCTTTTAATCGACCAAATCCCTTTTTTTTCAGTTCGAGCTTGCTGTTGCCATTTGATAAAACATTCAACCGAAGCGACATTGGGAGGAATTACAAAAACCGAAGCTTTTCCTTCAAGCACTAAATGAGCATTGACCCATTGACCTTGTTGGTTATATACAAACACCAAATCTCGTTTGTATTTATCTTGCTGGTTTTGATCGAAGCGATAATAAACCGGTTTTCCTTCGGGTAAAAATTGACTTAGTAATGCTTTTGCTTCTACCGCACCTGGCTCATTAAAGCGCGCATTACGGTAATTTATTTCTGGCGCATCAATATGCAATAACCGAAATTTTTCACCCGACTCTAAATGAAGGGTATCGCCATCGACTACGCGTTTAACTTTGCCTTGTTTTAATTCTTTAAGTTCGACTTTAGATAAATTTGCTGAACACTCCTGCGCAGCTTGTGGCACAGAAATAAAAGCAATAAAAAAGGCGCCAATCAGCGCCTTTTTTAAACCGTAATAAGAAATCATTAAGTGCTTATTTCTTAGTAGAGCGGCTACCGAAACGTTTACGGAAACGATCCACACGACCACCGGTATCAAGAATTTTTTGCTTACCAGTAAAGAACGGGTGACATTCTGAACAAACGTCTAGGTTTAAATCACGACCTAAAGTAGAACCTACTTTAATCACATTACCGCAGCTGCAAGTTGCAGTGATTTCTGCGTAATTTGGGTGAATACCTTGTTTCATGCTATTTCTCTATTTTGCTGTGGATCGCTATTTGATCGGGTAAACCCATTTTACCAGCGAACTGAATATCAGTTCGCGATCAAACACCACCCACCCATTAAGGGGACGCGGATCATACTCCCTGACTGATGGAATTTCAACCACCAAACAATCGAATCTTGTCGAGTTATGCTAATTTAATTCCCCTTTTGTGGACAGCCCTAGTATGATGACCCGCTAATAGATAGTAGTGTTGTGACTTTTAGGAGACAGCTTTTAGATATGTTGATCGTGCGTGTTGCTCTAGCCGTGCCGCTGCGCCGCTTATTTGATTACACAGCTAAAAGCTCTATTGCTATTGGTTCACGAGTACAGGTGCCTTTTGGTAGCCGCACCTTGGTTGGCTGGGTTGTTGAGATTAGCGAGCAGTCAGATTTTTCGGTGGAGCGGTTAAAACCTATCTCTTGCGTGATAGACGAAGAGCCTCTCATCTCCCCAAGCTTATTTCGCTTTATTGCTCAATGCGCTCATTATTATCAACACTCGTTAGGCGAGGCCATTGCTACCGCGCTACCTACCAAACTCACTTCACTCGAACCAGCAGAGCTTGCTCCTGAGTGGAGCTGGCAAATTACTGAACTGGGTATCAGTCAAATCGGTCAACTTCCAAGCCGATCTACGCGACAAATAAGCGCGCTCAAGTTTTTGGATTCGTTGGAACGAGCAGCTGAGTTAAACGATTTAAAAGCTCATGATATTGAGCTAACTACTCTTAAAGGATTGATCGATAAAGGCTGGGTCATCCGTAAAAAACTGAATCGAACTAACAAACAAAACGGTCAGTTGAATAAACCTTCTTTAACTCTAACCGATGAGCAGCGTCACGCAGTTGATGCGATTACGGGTTCTCTTAATCATTTCCAATGTTTTTTACTCTACGGAATAACCGGCAGTGGTAAAACCGAAGTTTATTTAAATGCTATTGCAAAAGTGGTGGCTGAAGGAAAACAAGCATTAGTATTAATCCCAGAAATAGGACTTACGCCGCAAACGGTTAAACGGTTTTCAGCGCGATTTAGCGAAGTGGGTTTTATGCATTCAGGTCTAACCGATAAGCAGCGCCAAATAGTTTATTTAAAAGCAAGACGAGGCGACTTCTCGGTGATCATTGGCACTCGCTCCGCCGTGTTTGCGCCTTTAGAAAATATAGGTTTAATCGTGATTGATGAGGAGCACGATAACAGCTTTAAGCAACAAGATGGCTTGCGGTACTCTTCTCGCGATATGGCCATTTTAAGAGCGCATCAGCTTAACATTCCAATTGTTTTAGGTTCGGCAACGCCATCACTGGAGTCTTTTGAAAATGTTAAACAGCAAAAAACCGAACGGCTTAACTTAACTCAGCGGGCGACCGGTCAACAGCTTCCGCTTATTCATTTAGTGGATTGTCGCAATCAACCACTTACTGAAGGATTAAGTCCAATCACTCTCACAAAAATCCAAAAGCACTTAGACAACAATAACCAAGTCCTTATATTCATCAATCGCCGCGGATTTGCTCCGGTATTACTGTGCCATCATTGTGGCCACATTGCTGAATGCAAACGCTGTGATGCACATTTAACATTACATCAAAGCAAGTCGCACCAAGCACAAGCGGCTTATTTGCAGTGTCACCACTGCGGTCAATACAAAAAAAATATTAATCAGTGTCGTCAATGTCACAGCACTGAGCTGATTGCATTAGGACAAGGTACAGAACGCATTGAAGAATTTATTGTTAAACAATTTCCCAAAGCCAAAGTTGAGCGAATTGATCGCGACACAACAAGGCGCAAAGGCTCAATGGAACGAATGGTATCAGATGCCAAGTCAGGCCATACCGATATTTTAATTGGCACCCAGATGTTGGCTAAAGGCCATCATTTTCCGCAAGTGGCTCTAACGGTTATTTTAAATATTGATGGCGGATTATTTAGTTCAGACTTTCGATCACCTGAAAAAATGGCACAACTGGTCACGCAAGTGGCAGGACGGGCAGGAAGGGGAGAAATAGAGGGTGAAGTGATTATTCAAACCCATCATCCCGAGCACCCTATGTTTCACTGGCTTAAGCAAAATGATTATTGGCAACTTGCAACACAGTTAGCAGAAGAAAGACAACAAGCCTTTTTAGCCCCTACTTCTTATATGGCGTTGTTTCGAGCCGAGTCGCACAATAAAAAACTGGCCGAACAATTTTTAATGGAAGTGAGCACATTCCTTGGTCAACACGCTTCAATAGAGTTAATGGGGCCAGTAGCTTCGACCATATCGAGAAAACAAGGGCGCTATCGATTTCAATTGCTGCTTAACTGCGGCTCAAGAAAAGACTTACATCAAGCTATTGCGCAACACCTGCCTTCGATTGAAGCGCTCAAATCAGCGCAAAAGGTACGATGGTCGCTCGATATTGATCCGCAAGATCTTCTGTAAACTTCTCTGGAATAGTTAACTACTAAATTAAAATCATTTTTAAAAAAGAACTCCATCATTAGTAGGAAGGCTTTTCTCCTTATAAAAATGTGAATTATTGCCTTGTTGGTCAATGGACAAGCAGCTATATTGCGCCCGCTTCCTCTGGTGGATCAATTTACAAAAATGGAAAATAGAATGTTTAAGTTGTTTTTCAGTTGTTCATTGCTGGGTTTATTGACAGGTTGCATGACAATTCAACTTTCAGAACAAGACTTTTTATACCCAAATAACTCAGGCTCACTAGAAGCTTCTGTAGGCGAGCACTACAAATTAGAAGAAATAAGTCTTAAACGCCTAGATGGAACATTAGCTAAGGGTGTCTATGTCCATAAAGAAGGGAATCAAATCAATGTCATGTATTTTGGTGGTAATAAGTTTTCTATAAAACAAGATGGAGCCAAGATTGTTCGTTCACTCACAAAAGTTGGAGTCAACATAATCATGATAGATCACCGTGGTTACGGTGAAAGTACAGGAACACCATCAATAGCTAATTTAAAAACAGATGCGGTTGAGAATTATGATTTTGTTCGTAAAATGGTTAAAGGAGCTTTGATAATTCACGGGCAATCTCTCGGTAGTTTTGAAGCAAGCGCGGTTGCCAATGTAAGGTCGATAGATGGTTTAGTAATGGAATCATCAGCCACCAATATTGATGAGTGGGTCAATACGTTAGCTCCTTGGTTTGCAAAACCATTCATCAGTTTTGATATTTCGCCAGAATTAAGGTTGCTCGATAATCTTGAAATCGTTAAGAGTATTCAAGCGCCCCTACTGATATTAGTTGGCGAAAATGACAATCAAACTCCTCCCTGGTTGTCTAAAAAGCTCTTTGAGAGTGCAATTTCAAACAAGAAGCAAATGTTTGTAATTGATGGAGCCGATCACAATGGAGTTCCTCTTAAACATGAGTTTGTTTCAATATATCAGGCATTCATCAAATTAGTTTTATCTTAAATTAAAGGTCATTAAGAAACGTCAAGGCAGTTCGACTTTAAGTATTAAGTCTTTCTAAATACCTCTTGGCGTATTAAATGGGTGCTCACCGAATATTCTTAATCAGTTTATTCGTTTTAAAGCTACCGATCTCCTGCTATATCAAGGATAATAACCCTATATTTTGCCCAATTAACCGTAAAAAAACCTTATGAAAGATCAATTACAGCAACTGATTGAACAAGCTATTAGCCAATTAAAAACACAAGGTGTTATTCCTGAGGCGCAAAAAGTCAATGTGATGCTGACGCACACCAAAGACAAAAGTCATGGTGATTTAGCAACTAATGTAGCAATGACGTTTGCAAAAACCATTGGAAAACCTCCGCGTGAAGCCGCGCAATTGGTGATTGATTCGATTGCAGATTCAAACATCATCGATCGGATTGAAATTGCGGGTCCGGGCTTTATCAATTTTTTCTTAGCTCAAGCGGCGCAAACGGCGGTCATTAATTCGATTTTAGAGCAAGGCGATGCTTTCGGTCATTCAACCGAAGGTGCTGGTCAAAAAGTTCAAGTGGAATTTGTTTCAGCCAATCCAACCGGGCCTTTGCATGTGGGCCATGGACGTGGCGCTGCAGTAGGTGATTGTATTTGCCGATTACTAAAAGCAACGGGCTGGGATGTCACCGCTGAGTTTTATTATAACGATGCCGGCGCGCAAATTAATAATTTAGCTTTATCGGTGCAAGCGCGCTGCAAAGGTTTAACACACGATGATCCTTCGTGGCCGGCTGATGGTTATCGCGGTGAATACATTCAAGATGTTGCCAATGACTTTATGGCCAAAGCCACCATTGATGCCACCGATCAACACGTTACTGCCAACGGTGATGTTAATGATCTAGATGCCATTCGTCATTTTGCAGTGGCCTATTTACGCCGAGAACAAGATCTCGATTTAAAGGCATTTAAAGTGCCGTTTGATGTTTATTTTCTTGAGTCCAGTTTGTATGAGCAAGGCAAAGTTGAAGATGCGGTTGAGCGACTCATTGGCAACGGCTACACCTACGAACAAGACGGGGCGCTTTGGCTAAGAACCACCGAGTTTGGCGACGATAAAGATCGCGTAATGCGCAAAAAAGACGGTGGTTACACCTACTTCGTTCCCGATGTTGCTTATCATTTGAATAAATTTGAACGAGGTTTTGGCCGGGTTATCAATGAGCAAGGCGCCGATCATCACTCAACCGTCACTCGAGTTCGCGCGGGGCTGCAAGCACTAAAAGCCGATATTCCAAAAGGCTATCCAGAATATGTGCTACACCAAATGGTTACGGTGATGCGTGGCGGTGAAGAAGTGAAGCTTTCAAAACGCGCTGGCAGCTACGTAACGTTAAGAGACTTGATTGATGAAGTGGGTTGCGATGCCACCCGATTTTTCTTAGCGGCGCGCCGCGCCGAGTCGCAGCTAACCTTCGATATTGAATTAGCCAAATCACAAACCAACGATAACCCCGTGTTTTATATTCAATACGCGCACGCGCGGATTTGTTCTGCTTTAAGAAAAGCACAAGAGCAAAATCAAGCCTTTGATCAAACAGTAGGTTTGAATAATTTGGACTTGCTGACGTTAGAGCAAGAAACCCAATTGATGGATAAACTCAGTCAATTCAGTGGGATTGTTGCAGCTGCGGCTAAAAATTGTGAGCCGCATGTAATTGCTCATTACCTACGAGAGTTAGCGGCTCTGGTTCATGCTTATTACCAAGTCGGTAATGAAGATGAAAATGGTCGCTGGATTGTACAAGATGCGCCACTGTGCCAAGCTCGACTCAGTTTAATTGTTGCAGCCAAACAAGTTATTGCCAATGGCTTGCAATTGATTGGTGTTAGCGCACCTGAAAGCATGTAATAAGAGCGATTGTTCATGGGACGAGATTACGCAAAACCAACACCAAAAAGAAAACGTGGCGCTACTAAACGTAGTCAGCGCTCTTTTCCTACGGCGGTGCTGTTTATTGTAGGCTCAATTGTTTTAGGATTTACCGGATTTTTGTATTACTTAAAATCGGACTCAACACCGACACCTACTGCTAATACAGAAAAAACAGCAACGCAAAAGTTAGCCGAGCCAACCATTAAAGAGCCAGAAGTGCCTAAATACACGTTTCACGATTATCTAAATGAAAAACAAGTGGTGATTCCTGAAGAAGAACTTAAATCAAAAGAAGCTCAAGTGTCTATGCACTACACCATGCCCTGTGGCTCTTTTCGAAGTAATGAAATGGCTGACAGTCTTCGAGCGAAAATTGCATTTTTAGGTTATGAGAGCAAAGTGGTTCCAGTTGATGCTGAATCTGGAAGATGGTATCGAGTACAACTAGGTCCTTACGTGAGTAAACGTAAAGCAGAATCCATTCGTCACCGTTTACAAGAAAACGATATTAATGATTGTAAAATTTGGGGACAGAAACTTTAAAGTGATCATGTCTGAGTTATCGATAGAACATCAATTAGAACAGTGGGCAAAACAACACCTGCCTATTTACCAGTTCATTAATGTTTCCATCGATAGTGTTTCTAATGAGCTTTATCAATGCTCTGTAGCCATTGACAAAAATACTGCGAATCACGTTAATACCATACATGCTGCAGTTCAGTTTGCTTGCGGAGAAATCTTGGGAGGTTTAATCGTTTTAGCCAACCGGAAAAAGCAAAGTTACATTCCAGTTGTTAAACGTATCATCATCGATTTTCTAAAACCGGCTCTAACTGATATTACCGCCATCACGCATTTTTCTAATGACCAAGTTGAGTTAATGAATACTACTCTTGAAAATAATGGTCGATTCGATTTTGAACTCAACACTACAATTTTCGATAGACACCAAAATGTGATTGCAAAACTACAAGGAAGTTATGTAGTAACCCGGCTTCCGGTTGAATAAAAGTATCGAAAACTAATCGATTGTTTTTGCAGTTTAATTAACTTCGAAAATTATTACCTTGCTCTTTTAGCTCTTTTTTAGATTTCCAAGACTTTTTAGCAAAGTTTCTTAGGTTATTTATTTTATCCATTTCATCAATAATGTCTAAGTCGAGCAAGGTTTCAAACACATCTTCTAAAGTTAAAATTCCTTTTACACTGCCGTATTCATCTACCACTAACAAAATATGCGAGCGACAACTTAACATTTCTTTGAGTGCATGTGCCAAAGTACTGGTGTTTAAAATGGCTCCTAAATCACGACGATAATTTTTTAGTGGCGTTTCAGTATTGCCACGAGTGAAGCCTAACAATATGTCTCGTCTTAAGGCAAAGCCGACAATGTTATCGCGGTCATTTTTATACAATAAAATTCTAGAGTAAGGTGTTTGGTCGTACTTATGGACAAATGCTGCTACATGTAGCTCATCTGAAACTGAAAAAATAACTGGGCTGGGCGTCATCGATTGGTCAACCGACAAATCTTTTAATTTCAATAAATTTTGTAAAATGTGGTATTCGTTTTCTTCTAAAACACCTTCATCGGCACTCATTTCAGCCATTGCCGCAAACTCTTCGCGACTTAACTCCGAAATAGCTTCTTTTTTTCCGATCCCTCTAGTAATTAATTCTGAAAGCCAAACAAAGGGTAATAAAACCTTAGTTAATCCAATTAAAAAATAAGCGGTAGCAGGCGCTAGTTCGCGCCAATAATTAGCACCAATTGTTTTTGGAATAATTTCTGAAAAAATTAAAATTAAAAGGGTTAAAACAACCGAGGCTATTCCAACAATTTCACTACCAAAAACCACCGTGGCTTGGGCTCCAGCTCCTACTGCTCCTACAGTATGAGCAATCGTATTTAAGGTGAGAATGGCTGCTATTGCTTTATTAATATTATTTTTTAGCTCTCTTAAATATACGCCAGACTTTTTGTTGTTTTTTTCTAGCACCGAAATATAAGGCGATGTCACACTAAGTAATACCGCCTCAGCAATAGAACATAAAAATGAGAAGAAAATGGCAGTTGAAACATAAAGTATGAGTAAAAGCATAGTTTTTAATAAGTTACCAAAACTCTATTTGAGGGGTGCTGATGCCTAGCTGCTTGTTTGCATCAGACAAACTTTCATAATCATTAATTTGATTTCGTCCATTATTTTTTGAGTAGTACAATGCCTTGTCAACTTGATCTAATAGCTCTGTTCGCGAAAAGCCGGGCTCCATGATGGTATAACCAATGCTTACGGTCACTTGACCTACTTGCGGAAAACGATGGTTAGCCACTGAGTTTCTAAATCGTTCAAGAATAGAAAAGCTATTGTTGTCTTCTGGCTGACTGACGACAACAGCAAATTCCTCGCCTCCGTAACGATAGCATAAATCCATTTCTCTAAAGGTTGTTTGCATTAATTGGCCGAACATGACTAATACTTCATCTCCAATCATATGACCAAATCGGTCATTAACCGACTTAAAATTGTCGATATCGAGTAAAGCAAGCGTTTTATTAAACTCTGTTTTACGACGGTGTTTAACCTGTTCTTTTTTGCTAAGAGCCTGCATATCATTATTAAATGCTTGGCGGTTTAACACTCCTGTTAGGGCATCAACACGCGATAATTTAATATGGTTTAGCATGTAAAAATAAACCGTCATTAAATTTAATAGCCCTCGTTGCTCTAGCTGAGCATGATCACCAATTGTTTTTATCATAACCAAAGGTGTCTTACCTATCATCACTCGAATAGAGTTATCGTGTTTATTGTTTCTTATTTGAATACTTAAATCTTCACAGTTAGGTAAAAAAGAGAGATCACTTCTTAAACTGACTTCTAAACGAGAGTCAGAAAGCAGACAAGACAAAATATCCTTAAGCGCTTTGGTCAGGCCTTTTTCTTCATACTGGCTAGTTAATGCTAGTACATGCGTGCTACTTAAATAATCAAGAGAGGGGTGATCCATATCGAAGTGTGCACTGCTCCTGCTTGGTTACTCCTTACATCGTTTCAGTATAGTTAGTTTTTCCTCATTTTTTGAAAATTTGAGCATTATTCATTCACTGCTCTATATCAGACAGCATCATTTTGGCTATAGGCTCAATTTGCTCAACTCGCTGCAGGTTATCAATTTGTTTCACATCGGCAACTAGCCCCGTCTTGGCGTCTACCAAATACAAGGTAAAGCGCCATTGATCTTGATGTAATAAAAGCTCGCTCTCAATGATCCACACTACTCCAAGCTCTCTGCTAAAACGGTTAAATTGGCCGCTGCCTATAGAACTTATCGCCTTTGAAGATAAATATCGGGTTCGCTCAGAATTCAGGATAAATGCTTTTATTTGCAGCTCTATATTAATTGCCAACGTGTCTGCGCGAGCATCTGAATAACTGACCGGTAGTACAGCCACTCTTAAAGCACTTGGTTGTATCCAGTAACTCCAGGCTGTTACCAACAAAATAACCGACAAAATAAAAGAGATTAGCCAAGGTAAGCTTTTGTTTATCAAAGCAAATTTTGAATAGACCTGCAGGTCTTGAGTATCAGAATTATCAAGCTCATCAGTTTGAGGCTCAATGGTACTCACTAAACTGGCATCAATAACCTCTCGCTGCCAGCGGTATCCGACCTTGGGTATGGTGGTAATTGGAGCTTGCCCACAAAGCTTTTTAAGTTGTGTCCTTAAATCTGAAATAGCCTTCGTTAATACATCATCCGATAGGGTTTGATTAGGCCAAACGGTATCGAATAAATCCGATCGAGTAGCTACCTCTCCTTTTTTATCGAGCAGGCAGAGCAACACTTTCAAATTAACCGGAGTTAATCTCAAACGCTTATCGTCAAAGGCTAACTCTCCTGAATCAGCCACTATTTTTAAGGAGCTATCCATTTATCGCCTATTCATCAATCCTGAGCTTTTAATCATGTAAAGCGAGTTTAAACAGGTAAACGCTCACTTCATAGTCTGAAAAGCCTGAATTCAGGTTTTACTGAGCTTTTACTCAGGTATTTCCTGTCGAATTACGCTGAAATATCACCTATGTAGTATGGCGAGGTATTTGTTTAAGGCATGACTCAGAACGCATGATTCTGAACACAAAACTATGACCCCAAAACCCGCATTCTTATTCATTTAGCTTTTTGGAGATTATTATGAAACAACACTTCGCACTAAAAGTCATGGTTGGTTCGCTCATCACAGTCACTCTATTTGTGCTGATGGTATTAATTATTAACAGTCGATTGTTTGATCAAGAGCTTGACGTTCGTCATAGCGACGTCCTTTCTTCTAGCCCTACGCCTCTAGAGCCAAACAACGCTTATTTCGGTCTTATGGGTTTTACCGCTCAAACCGACAAGGATTTTATCCAAGTAGGAATGGACTTGATTCAAACCTATGAAAACAACCTTGTTAATGCTGGTATCGATGGCATTTCTGAAGAAGAATCGTCTCAAATAGTGGGAGCCCCGTTAACCGCTGCAGAGCTAAACCTAATTGGAGTATGTCGAGCCTATAAAGAGCCCGACTGTGCGCAGAAAGTTTTAACTGAGTTATCTCAAACATTTGTTCAAAATGAGCAGCCAATATCCTCTGAAATGGAACAGTTCATTAGTCGATATCTAAAAGTTGTATCACTTTCAGATTTTGCTGAACCGTTAAATTGTACTATTGCTACACCCATTGCAGACTATGGCACATTTTTAAAAGCAAGCCGCTTTTATCTTAGCTATAGTCTATTACAGCTTTCACCCGAAGAGTTCGTATCATTAATAAGAGCTGATATGTTGTTTTGGCGTAAGGTTCTGTCGCAGTCAGAAACCCTCATTGCCAAAATGGTCGCAGTAGCCGCATTGTCTTTCGATATTCAATTAATTGAAGCCGCAAACTTAAAACCAGAAGAAAAACTCTCACTCGGATCTGCAATCAATCCACTCACCCCAGAAGAGCTGGACATTTCGGAAGCCTTCATCGCTGAAAACAAAATGATGATAAGAGAAGTTCTCAATTATGAAAACTATGACGACCCCATTTATCAGGGCGACAACTGGCCTGCACTTTTAAGTGGCAATATGCTGTTTCAACCTAATGCCAGCGCTAACTTATCGTTAGAGTATTTTGTTGAGCCTTTAATCTATTTAAGCAAACTTGACGGGGAAGCTTTTAAAGCAGAAGTCGATCAGTTTATGAAGCAGCAACGTGAAAAAGAAGCCGCACTCACATCTGGCTTTTTTAATATGCTGTATAACCCAACGGGAAAACTTGTGATATCAGTCGGTATGATGCGAGGTGAAGATTATATTAGCCGAGTGCATCAGTTGAATGAGCAATTGAAGACTATGCAATAGACAATATGCGGACGTTTTGAATGTACGGTATATTCTCAAAACAAGCCCCATTGCTTCTTTAAAATGGTATTTCACTTTGATCGACAGGGATGTTGGGAATGCAGTTTTTGCAGGAACAAAAAACTGACCTGCGACATACTTTTGGAAACTCTCAAAAGTATAAGACAAATTCGTAATGAACGAATTTGAACAGCTTTAGCTGGCCCGAAGGGTGAAGGACAGGAAGTCCTGAGTAAAAACGGTTTGCTCTGCAATTCACTGTTTCCAATCTAAAAAGATTTTTATAAACGCATCAGTATTGACTCGCAATCCTGCTCGGCAATACTTGGATTCGCGAACGCTACCTTTGGTCGCTCAAAAGGAATACCAAACTTACCCACCATACGAAGCAAGTTTGATCAGTTGCGACAGCGTGTTTCATTCCCGAGTGGAGCTAAAGAATTAACCAGTCTTTCAAGCGGCTCAGAACAAATGCCGAGCGCAGCGA
>JBFHSP010000085.1:0-12364 GCA_041591085.1 Kangiellaceae bacterium
AAGAAAAGATTCTTCTTGATTACGCCAACGTTTAAAATGTTTTGTGCAGTCGCGCAGATGTGATTGTCTGTCGAGTGTTGGTTGAGAAAACTTCCACATAAAATGACTCAATTATCCTAATTGATACTGAACAAGAAAATAGGAGGAGGTCGCGAGTGTAAACCATAATACTACTCCCATTAAAGCGGGTTTAAACGAAAGTTCTTTAATTGATTGTTTTGTGACACTTAGCCCTAATAGAAAAAGTGATACAACAATAAGGTATTTTCCTAAAACGCTTAGCGGCGCAAATATAAAATTTAATTGAGGCAAGAAGGTTACCGTTATTGAAGCCGCAATAAAAAATAAAATAAATATGGGAAAAGAAAACTTTCCTTTTTCTTTTTGGCTTATTGTGAAAACAAATACCAAGGGAATGATCCAAAGTGCTCTGGCAAGTTTAGTGGTTGTTGCAATTTCAAGAGCTTGCTCACCATAAGTGGCTGCAGCGCCTACTACCGAGCTAGTATCATGAATAGCCAAAGCAGCCCATAGCCCAAATGCTTCTTGACTCATTAATAAATGTTGTCCAATCAATGGAAACAGAAATAACCCAATCATATTGAGTAAAAATACAATGGTAAGAGCCATAGCGGTGCGCTCTGGTTTACTTCGAATGGTTTGGGAAACCGCAGCTATAGCGCTGCCTCCACAAATTGCCGTTCCAGAACTGATTAACCAGCCAGTTTCTCGATGGATTTTTAAACTTTTGAATAATATGACACCGGCGATTAAAGAAAGAGCAATACTAGCGCTAGTAATTAAAAAGGTCGAGCGAGCAGTTGTCCAAACTAGGTCTATGTTTAAACCAAATCCCATTAATACAATTGATGTTTTTAACAAGTGACCAGATAGTTTACGAGATAAGTCAATCCATGGGTGAGATAAGGAGTTGCTTATTATGATACCAATGATTAAAGCTACTCCGGCCGAAATATAGCCAAAAAATATGCTGAAAACGGTAATTAACGATAATGTAACGAACAGGGTTTGTTGAAGCATACAAACGATTACCAATAAGTTGAGCGGTGCATGCTATCACAGCTGATTAAGCCAATAAATATTTGGTAGACAACTAACCGCGGCTTATTAGTCTGGATCAAATTTATATTTCGCAATATAAATTTGAGAATGGAGTCTTTTCATACTCGTCAGCTAGTTCTTATTTATATTTTAACTTGCATAGCGTTTTTTTGAGCTAGTTTCAGTTAAAGAAAAATTCATATTCGACATCATGTGGTTAACTTAACAACTATTCTTTGAATGCCGAGTAATAAAATGTTAATCAAAGAAAATGAATGTGTGCGGGAATATCTTTTTATGAAGTAATTTCGTAATTTTGCCAACAATTATAAAAGGCAAATCGGAATCTATAGTCGATTTTCTTAATCCTACTCAATTGCATCCTGAGGTGAACTTGTGACTTAGGCAGTTAAAGTTCAATTCTCTTAATAAATCAATCAAAAATAGGTTATTCACTAGGAAACAATATGATTCTTATGTTTGCTTAAAATAAGGTATTGGTTCGCATTATTTAATGACTTGATTACCTCATTTCAAATTCGAGAAAAATAAAACATACCTAATTAACAATTAAAACAATTAGTTAGAGCGTTTATTTAACATAGTTTCTCTCTTTTGTCTGTGTATTTATTAAACATTTCAGAATTTAGCTACGTTTTGTTACATCCTCGGATTAAAAATGTTTTGAATCATTTTAATATGGTGATATAGTTAACTATAACACCGCTTCAGTAAAAGTGTATTTAACAAATCAGAAGCAGGGTCTAATTAAAACAAGGTGATCAGATATGCAAATAGTCTGGAATGACAATCAACCTATTTATCGCCAACTACGCGATAAAGTGGTTGCATCAATTCTCGATGAAGAGCTAAAAGAAGGCGAAGCACTGCCTTCTGTGCGACAAGTTTCATCAGATTTTCAACTCAATCCAATCACGGTATCAAAGGCTTATCAAGAATTGGTCGATGACGAAATTGTTATTAAAAAAAGAGGAATCGGTATGTTTGTAATTGAAGGTGCTCGCGAAAAGTTGCTTGAAAAAGAACGCACGCAATTTTTAAACGAAGAGTGGCCCCTAATCATGGATAGAATTACACGATTAGGCATTACCGTTGAAAAGCTGTTGTCGAAACCTAATAAGGAGCAAAGCTATGAGTAATATTGTTACCGCGCGAGGTTTAGCAAAGTCCTATGGTGCTTTTTGTGCGTTGGATGCGGTTGATTTCAATATTCAGCGAGGACGTATAGTTGGACTTATTGGGCCAAATGGAGCAGGTAAAACCACGGCTTTAAAAGCCTTATTGGGACTCACTCGATTTGATGGGCATCTTGATGTATTCGGCTTAGATCCACGAAAAGATCGTCATCGTTTGATGCAAAAAGTTTGCTTTATCGCCGACGTTGCTGTTTTACCTAAATGGTTAAAGGTATCGCAAGCGGTTGAATTTGTAGCCGGGGTACATCCCAGATTTAATCAAGAGAAAGCTGAGAAGTTTTTAGCTAAAACTAAGATCAAGCGCGAGTCGCTAGTAGGTCAGTTATCAAAAGGTATGGTAACGCAATTGCATTTAGCTTTAGTTTTAGCCATTGATGTAGAGCTTTTGGTGTTAGATGAACCAACATTAGGATTGGATATTTTATACCGTAAAGAGTTCTATAACGAACTGCTAAGCGAATTTTTTAGTGAAGAGCGCACCATTATTGTCACTACGCATCAGGTGGAAGAGGTAGAGAACTTGCTGACCGATTTAATGTTTATCAGTAACGGAAAAATTGTTCTTGATGCCTCTATGGATGATGTATGTGAGCGATTTATAGAAGTGATGGTAAACAAAGAACACCAAGACCAAGCGCGAGCATTTAATCCAATAGCTGAACGAGAAGTATTTGGTCGGAAAGTGTTTTTGTTTGACGGGGTCGCACGACAAGAACTAGAAGTCTTAGGCGAAACCAGAAGACCGAGTGTATCTGATTTATTTGTAGCAAAAATGAAGGAGAGTCGATAATGAATGTTCAGTCATTTAAAACTTTGGTTTTGCGTGAACATTGGGAAAACAAAAGCATCGTTCGAGCGCCTTTAATCATTGCTGCCGTTGTATTATTTTCAGTTATTGTAGGCATGTTTACCGCACAACATATGGTAATGAGCTTAGATAATGAGATGACCCATGAAATCCATTTGGGATTCGAAGAGCTTAGTCAAAAAGACGAAGCCGAGTTATCAATAGTTATGAAAGGTGTTTCACTAGGCATGTATTTAGCACCCTTGGCCGTTGGCTTTGTGTTTGTGTTGTTCTTTTATGTACTGGGCTCTTTATATAACGAGCGTAAAGATCGCAGCATTCTGTTTTGGAAGTCGATGCCAGTATCTGATACTCAAACTGTACTCTCTAAGGTATTTACTGCTTTTGTTTCCGCGCCAGTAATCACCGCGAGCGTAGCAGTGATTAGCCAAGTAATAGGATTAATCTTATTAACCATAATGGTTTGGGTAAATGGCGGTTCGGCTTGGGACTTGATTTGGAAGCACGCTTCGTTATTTTCAGTATTTTTTAACGACTTTGCCTTGCTGATTGTACTTGGCCTTTGGATGGCTCCAATTCTGGGTTGGTTATGGTTTGTATCAGCCTATGCTAACCGAGGAGCATTTTTAATAGCCTTATTTGTTCCGCTAGGCATCATGTTAGTTGAAGGTATGATTTTCCATTCAGCAAAGTTTGCAGAGCTAATTGGCAGTCATTTCGAAAAAATAGAGATAATAGTAACGGGCGCTGTAGAAAGAGGGCATCCTTTCGAAATTATGACTTCAGGCGGATTTTGGATTGGATTAATTATCTGTACTGCTTTTGTGAGCGTATCTATCTACATTCGTCGGTTCAGAGATGACAGTTATTAATAACCAGTTACCTTAATTGAATATTTTGTAAACAATAGGTAATAAAATTAGGCTAACCTATACTAAGTTGATGTACATGTGTCGTTAGCCTTTCCTTAACAGGAGAATGAAATGAAACAAATGAAAAAATGGATAGACCGAGTGAGTCTGGTTGTGTTTGCTGTGGCATTCAGCGTGGTACTTGCCAATTTGGATGAATTACCTCAGGTAGCTCATATTGATTCAACTGGATCATTGTTTACTAATGTTTTGTGTTTAATATTACCGTAATGAGTGTTCAAACAGGCTGAATCAATACGTAGGGAGAGACTACGGTTGTCCAAAAGTCTGTTTGCTCATTGCAGTTATCTTTTACCCAATCTATAGTCGGCTGAATGAGTTGGTTGGAATTTAAAAGAGCCTCGATAGAATCTTTATTATCCAAAGATAGATCAACTGCTACTCCTACTAAATCAAGTCCTTTAGCTACCAAAAGTATCTGACCTCTAGCAAAAAATACTTCGAGCTCTTTCCAGTGCGCTTTTGCGGTTTCATTATTGATTTTTACTGCTAACAGTTCTTTTTCTGATGACATGGCTTTTCTTTTTATTTAACAAAATGAGATTTTAACTGGCTCATTTAAATATTCAAATGATCCCAAAGCCAAATGTCTCAAAAGGTGCTATTGCACCTTTATTATTTAAAGCTGAGTTTTAAAACTAGGGCCAGCGCCTGGTTTTTTAGGAGCAGATGAACCACTCTCCGCTAAGCGCATCTTTAAGTTGAGGTCAGTTTTCGATTCGGCAAAATGTAGAGCATCATCTCTAGTGATGACTTTTTGACGATATAACTTAAACAAACATTGATCAAAAGACATCATACCATCAGGTTGGTGTGATTCTATTGCCTTGCGTAAATCTTCTAAAGTGCCTTTTTGAATGATTTCCGAAATATCCGGCGCTTTTAGGAGAATTTCGTGAGCCGCAACGCGATTGCCTTTTTTACTACGCACAAGCCTTTGCGAAACTATACCATTTAATACGCTGGTTAATTCTTTCATAACGTTACCGCGCATATCGGCCGGAAATAGGTTTCTAATTCGCTCTAGAACTTGTTTTGAATTGTTTCCATGAATCGTTGCTAAACATAAGTGGCCTGTTTGGGCATAAGAAAGCGCATATTCCATAGCTTCTTGATCGCGTATTTCACCAATTAAAATGACATCTGGAGCCTCACGCATGGCGTTTTTAAGTGCATTATGGAAATTTTTGGTATCTACACCAATTTCACGTTGATCAATGATCGACATTTTATGAGGGTGTAAAAATTCAATGGGGTCTTCGATTGTGAGTATATGGCTGGTGTCTTTTCGGTTCCGGTAATCTACCATGGCTGCTAGTGATGTCGATTTTCCTGAGCCGGTTGGGCCACAAACCAAAACTAAGCCACTTCGTCCCATGATCAAATCTTTTAAGGGATCGGGTAGTTGTAACTGTTCAATAGTTGGGATGTCAGACTTTATATGGCGCATAACCATGCCAACTTCACCACGTTGCAAAAACACATTGACCCTGAACCGACCAATGTCTTCAACCGAAATTGCAAAGTTCAGTTCCCATTCTTCTTCAAACTCGCGAATTTGCTGCTCACTCATTAAGCGATAAGCAATTTCCTTAATGGCGCCCGGAGGTAACGCGCCTTGTCCCATTGGAGTTGAAACACCTTCAATTTTCATATGCGGCGGCGCGCCGGTACTGAAAAATAAGTCGGAAGCTGAACGATCGGCCATTAAACGAAGTAATAATTTAATATCCACTAAAAACCTTCTTTGCTTTTATTTACGCTTTAGTGAAATAAGTTTAATAGATAAAAGCTTAGTTTTGCTAGTCTGATTCCACTTAATTCAACATAAGCATTGTCAAATCCATGGTTATTGCATATAGTGGCGCCCTCAAATTTAGCTCTAGTTTAATGAGCAATATTTAAACAAATTGGGTGAGATGGCCGAGCGGTTGAAGGCGCACGCCTGGAAAGCGTGTATAGGTTAATAGCTTATCGAGGGTTCGAATCCCTCTCTCACCGCCATATAAAAAATCCGGCAAAAAAGCCGGATTTTTGTTTTAGGAAGAGAGGATTTGATGAGAACCCTCAGGTTCGACTAAAAATGTCGGGAACATTTTTACAATAGCTTAAGCTAGCCCTGAAAGGGTGAGCGCCCGGATGGCGGGAAAGATTTAATCTTTCTCGCTATAAGTTGATTTTGAGCAGTTCACTAGAATTCATTTTATTTAATTCTAACCCGTAAAGTCGGTATCATAGCGCATAAACTTAGAACCACTTTTAGACTTTCCCAGCCATGTCGATTGAAGCAACATTGAATAACTCTGAAATAGAAGCTCGCTTTTATGCATTGCGACAACATTGGGGCGTGTTTCAACAAGACTATAAAATATTAAAAGATTGGAATTTTTCACTCGATAAGGCCAAAAGAAGAGGGGGAGCTTGTTTCTTTCATAAGAAGCTCATTACGCTCTCAATTCATCATATTGAGCTTAATGATGAGGCCGTTTTAATAGATACACTTATCCATGAAGTGGCTCATGCGTTAGCTTGGGAATTAGATCAAGAAAATTCACATGGCGCTAAATGGATAAAGTGGGTTTCAATACTTGGGGGTTCGTCGGCTGTAACTGGTAAGTTTAATACACCCAAAGCTAAGTGGTGCTTAGTTTTGGCATGCCATTCCAACGGAACAATTGAGAAAGTAGCTGTTCGCCACAAACGGAGCAGGAAGATTAAAAGTTGGTATTTACGTGGGCGGCCTAGTACCCAGGGAATGTTGTATTATTTAGCCGCGACGCAATGGCAAGCCTGGGCTGATAACAAGATGTTATTTGAAGAACTCGATTTGATACAATCTTTTTGAATTGAGCCTAGTCTGTTGAAAACACAAATTTAGCCTCCATAAAGAGGTCGTTGATTTTAAATCGAGAAAGTTATGCAAAAGTTATCTTTATATTTTTTTCCGAGCTGTCCTTTTTGCCAGTATGTGCTTGCATCATTACAATCCATGTCAGTTGATGTGTCGCTGGTTAATATCCATCAAGATTACGATGCTCGCAATGAGCTTATTGCTGGAGGTGGAAAAAGTCAGGTGCCGTGCTTAAAAATTGAAAACAATGACGGCGTAAAATGGATGTATGAAAGTCAGGATATTGTCGAGTATTTGCAATCGCTATAGGAGAAAATCTATAGCGATTTATGCCAATCTTGCCATTTAGTGATTGTACTAATGCATATCAAGAGCCGACTGTTTAGCGCCTTTTTCTCCGACTATTCTTAGGTGTTTGCGGTTTAATTCTCTAGGATCTTTAACGCCACACGAATGAGCTATCATGCCAACATCGTACACTATGTATTTATGATAATTGGCTACTCTTTCTGATTTTTCCATAGGGACCAGTCCTTTTTGTAGTTTTGGGTTGTGAGTGGTTATGCCGGTAGGACAGGTATTTTTATTGCACTGCATGGCTTGTATGCAGCCTAAAGCGAACATGAAACCTCTCGCACAATTCACAAAGTCGGCACCCATACATAAAGCCCAGGCTACTCGAGAGGGAGTTAAGAGCTTGCCAGACACAATCACTCGAACGCGATCTTTCAGTTGATATTTTTTTAAGGTTTTCACCATCCAAGGTAGTGTGTCGGAAATTGTTAAACCTACATAATCCATAAGGGGTTGTGGTGCTGCTCCAGTACCGCCATCAGAACTATCAATAGTTATAAAATCAGGTGCTGATTTAATTCCTTTTTCATTGATTAATGCGAACAGTTCTTCTAACCAGTCTGAATCGCCAATGACGCATTTAAATCCAACGGGTTTGCCGGTTATAGTTCTAATCCGATCGATCATTTGGAGTAAATCTTCAGCTGAACGAATATCTTTGTGTCCATTCGGAGAAATAGAATCTTGACCGATTTCAATGCCTCTAATTTCGGCGATTTCTGCGGTTACTTTTTCACCTGGTAACATTCCGCCTTTACCCGGTTTTGCGCCCTGACTGAGTTTTATTTCAAACATTTTGACTTGAGGAATTTGCGAAAGTGTTTTTAATCGATCATCACTTAAATTGCCTTCTTTATCCCTAACGCCATATTTAGCAGTTCCAATTTGCATAACAATGTCACAGCCACCCATTAAATGGTGTTCTGATAATCCACCTTCGCCGGTGTTTAGCCAGCAGCCAGCTTTTTTCGCACCATAAGAAAGCGCTCTAACGGCTGGCTTAGATAGCGCACCATAACTCATTCCAGAGATATTAAAGAAAGAGGGCGCTTCATATGGTTGTTGGCAATATTCTCCAATAACTAAAGGTTTTGCTGGAATAGCATCTTCGGCTAATGTTGGAAACGCAGAGTTTAAGAAAATTATGGTGCCATTTTGATGTAGATTTCTAGTTGAGCCGAATGCGATGGTTCTATCAACATCTTTTGCTGCGCGATAAACCCAGCTTCTTTCGGCTCGATTAAAGGGCATTTCTTCGCGGTCAAGCGCGAAAAAATACTGGCGGAAAAACTCACCTAAATGCTCAAACCAATAACGAAACCGGCCTATAACCGGATAGTTTCTACGAATAGTGTGTTTTGTTTGGCTAATATCGATAAAGTAAGTGACTATCACCCAAAGTAAAATTAAACCGACTATCACGACAAAACTGAGAGCTAAATACAGTAACACCTCAAATGCAAAACGCTCGAGCCACATATAGGTTCCTTTTTTGTTTTAGTTATATCCGTTCTACTAAAACGTGCATATTCAAGTAGAACGGTATATATAGTGAATAGCGTATTTCCTCAATAAATCAAGGTCTTAGCTTAATCAATATGCCTATTTTGTCTTATTGAACGTTTATGAACTGTTTTATCATTTGATTTGGCATTGAGCTTGGTTAACAGTAACGGTCCTTTAAGCTTGCTGTCTTGATAATCTTGCAATAGTGCCTCAACAAAACGGTTTTGTTCTAAATCTGAAAATTGCTGAGGAGCGTTTAATAGTATTTGAAATAGCCGCTTGAGATTAATTTGATGGGTTTGTTGAGTGGTTGCATATAACCACTCGGTTAATTGCATAAAAAGTTCGAACGGATTGGACTCGATGATTAAGGGAAGTGATCGTTTAAAACGACCAGAATTGGCCAACATATCCCAATAGCGAGCAAATCGATTCATTTGTTGCATTTGGTTAAATGACACAAGATTGGTACTTAAAATGTTGTACGGTGGCAATGGGTTAAATCGCAAGTCGAATGATTCAGTATGCCTGATAATTGGACTGCCTTTCAGTCGTTTTAAAATACCCAGTTGGATCTCGTGCGGACTGCACTGATAAAGTTGATTAAAACTTTGTTCAAAGGTTTCAATGGTTTCTCCGGGTAACCCAAAGATTAAGTCGGCATGAATATGAGCTTGTGTGTTTTGCTTAAGCCACATTAAATTTTCTTTAGATTTTTGGTTATTTTGTTTGCGGCTGATAAGACTTTGCACTTCTTCGGTAAAGGTTTGAATACCAACTTCAAACTGTAAACTGCCTTCAGGAAAAAGAACTAACTTTTCTTTTAGTTTGTCCGGTAGGTGATCGGGAATGACTTCAAAGTGCAAAAAGATACCTTCGTTTATTTTATCTAGGAAAAAATCGTGGATCTTATTGGTTGTAGCAATTTTTAGGTTAAAAGTTCTATCAACAAACTTGAAATGTCGTGCGCCTCGATCGAACAAGTTTTGCATTTCATTTAAAAACAAATCCAAATCGTATGGGTAGCTTGTTTTATCGAGGGCCGATAAACAAAACTCGCATTTAAAAGGGCAGCCTCTCGATGCTTCAACATAGATAAGCCGGTGGGCTAAGTCGTCATCGGTGTAATACTGATAGGGTAAAGCAATATCACTCAATTTAAGAGCAAAGGATTGAATTACTTTAGCAATTAAGGGCTCTTGCTTGAGTATTCGTTGGCACAAGTTGTAAAAAGATAAGTCTGCAGCACCAGTAACAATGTGATCGACCAATGTATAAATGGGGTGAGATTCAGATTCATAAGATATCTCTGGTCCACCAACAACAACCTTGATGCTTGGATCAACTTGCTTTAGCTGAGCAACAACCGCATAAGTTTCTTCAATATTCCAAATATACACGCCAAAACCAACGACATTTGGTTTTTGAGCAAGCAGCTCTTCGACAATATCGACAGCGCGGGTTTGGATAGTAAACTCTTTTATTTGAGTTTGAGGCTTTAACTCAGCCATATTGGCATACAAGTAGCGCAGGCCGAGACTAGCATGAATGTATTTAGCGTTTAAGGTGCAAAGGAGAATAGAAGACATAGTAAGTAGGGCATAACTTTGGCAATCAGAACGTTGGTTATTATACGGCATATCATGGGATAGGGTTAGGGCATGTTGATCTTTCGAGTTTATTTTTCCAGTCGTTTGATTGGCATATATACAAGGCAGAGTAAAAGCAGTGTCGTTATTCTACACAAGTTGGTGATAACACAGTAAAAATACCATTCAAACACTGCCCCATGGGTTTATTTAAAAGGTCCAGCGCTGTGTTGCTCGTCATTTACATTAACTATGCTTTACCCCTAGGGTCGTAGCCAGAACACTTTTATTCTAAACAAAATCTGAACGCGAAAAATCAATACACCCTAACTAACTTTCGGAAAATTTTTTTAAAATTTTTAATTTTTGTCCTTGAATCTTATTGTTTTGTCCCAAATATAGGTTTTGTAGGATGCCTGATTAGGGTTCTACATTAACATTATCTTGCTATATATTAGGAGAACATTATGTCTACTCGATTCAATTTAACACCCTTATTCCGTCAATCTGTTGGCTTCGATCGGTTTAACGATTTATTTGAGAATGTCTTTCAAACAACAGATAACAACAGCAACGGTTATCCTCCATACAATATTGAAAAGTCTGGCGAAGCAGAATACATCATTACGATGGCGGTAGCTGGATTTAAAGATTCTGACCTTGATATCAGTGTTAAAAAAGACACTTTGACCGTGTCAGGAAAAATTGTGGAAACCGATAAAGAAGAAGTGCAATATTTATATCGTGGTATTGCTACTCGTGCCTTTGAGCGTCATTTTAGATTAGCTGATCACGTTAAAGTTCGAGATGCCAAACTAGAACATGGCTTACTTAAAATAATACTAGAACGTGAAACACCTAAAGAAGAGTTAGTAAAGAAAATTACGATTGGTTAGTTTTCTAAAACATTAACCGTACTCAATTTTAAGCGGCTAAATTTTTAGCCGCTTTTTTCATGTTTATTTCATAGTGCTAAGCCGCAATTGAATGAACACTGGGTCTTTGGATCAGTTTATACGGTAGCTCGTGTTCGCGGATTGATTTTATCCTACCCGTTTTACGATACTCATCAATTGCATTTTCAACGTTGTTTTGGTTTAAGCAAGGCGAAAGTAGTTCGATAAAATCAAACATAAATCGTCTTAAATACGATTGTTCTCGAAACGCCACAGATGTTGTGCAGGATGGCAAAATATCATAAGTGGTAATTGCTATTAAGTCACTATCTTCATTCGGATTAAAAGCCATACTCGCAACAATACCAACACCTAATCCTTTACGCACATAGGCCTTTATAACATCCGAGTCGCGAGCAGTGATGGCAACATTAGGAGTCAATCCTTCCTCTTTAAAGGCATCCAATAATGAAGAGTTCGATTGCGCATTGGGTACATAAGTAATTAGAGGGTACTTTGCCAAATCAGCGAGTGTAATGTCATCTAAATTCGCTAATGGATGATCTTTTTTAATTAATATTGCTCTGTCCCAATGAAAGCAGGGCAGGCTTACAAATTGTTTGTTACTGCTGTTGGTATGGCTAGTGATCGAAAAATCGATCTCGCCATTTTTCATCATTTCTGCAATTTGTTCGCTAGTTCCTTGGTGTAGCTCAACTTTGATTTCAGGGTATAGAGCACGATAGCTTTGTAAAACTTCAGGCAATACATAACGTGCTTGCGTGTGCGTGGTTCCAATCGACAAAGTACCTGACTCTTCATTATGCAAATCGCTTGCGAGTTGCTTAATATTTTCTACCTCTTGTAGGATATTAGCGGCTTTCTCCAAAACGAGTTTACCCGCATAAGTAATGCCCTCTAGGCTTTTTCCGTTTCTAGAGAAGAGTCTAAATCCTAACTCTTCTTCAAATAATTTTAACTGCTTAGAAACACCGGGTTGTGAAGTAAATAGTTTTTCTGAAGCGGCAGTAATATTAAGTCCATTCTCAGCAATAGCCAAAAGGTAGCGAAGTTGTTGCAGTTTCATGTTTATCTCCTTGGATTACTTAACGGTGGTATCGACGGCAGTTCAAAACGGCTCCAGTTAGC
>JBFHSP010000086.1:0-12361 GCA_041591085.1 Kangiellaceae bacterium
GCTAATGAGCGCTTTGTGCTCTTTTCACCTTTGAAATGACAAAGTAAAACCAACAAATTTAATACTCAACTACTACTTATATATCTCTACTTTGCTTCATCCGCAACTGATACAAATCAAGCCGCCTGTCTTTTAGGTTATTCACAGAGCCTTCTGTATTAAGCAGTTTTAGTTTATCCAAATCCACATCGGCATAAATCATCATTTCTGCATTAGCGGTTGCCTCAGCAAGCGTTGCATCATGCGGAAAATAAACATCAGAAGGAGAAAAAACAGCCGATTGCGCATATTGAATGTTGACATTGTCCACCCGCGGTAAGTTACCGACACTGCCAGATATAGCCACATAACATTCATTTTCAATCGCTCGCGCTTGCGAACATAAACGCACTCTCAAATAGCCATTTTTAGTATCAACCCAAAAAGGCACAAAAATAATTTGAACGCCTTGCTCGGCCAATACTCTTCCTAACTCAGGGAACTCTGAGTCATAACAAATTAAGATGCCCACTCTACCTGCATCGGTTTCAAATACTTTAATTTTATCGCCACCATCAATCACCCAATCTCGTTTTTCATGTGGTGTGACGTGAATTTTATATTGCGCATCGATACTACCATCACGATGACATAAATAAGACACATTGTATAAACGATTATCTTGTTGCAGAGGCATACTGCCGCAAACAATGTTGATGTTATATTCAACTGCCATTTTCGACATTCTGGTTTTGACTTCTTCGGTAAATTCGGCCAAATAGCGCACTGACTCAACCGTCGACTTTTCAGGAGCCAGTCCCATTAGTGGCGCGGTAAAGAATTCAGGGAACAAAGCGAAATCGGATTGATAGTCAGATAATGAATTAACAAAAAATTCAATTTGATGCATCAAATCATCGAGCGAGGTCACTTCACGCATTTGCCACTGGGCAACCCCAATTCGAATGATGGTTTTTTCAACCTCATGCACTGAACTAATATCTTCTTCATAAAAAATATTATCCCACTCTAACAGAGTGGCAAAACCCTTCGATTTTTTATCTTCGGGTAAATATTTATGCATTAGTCGCTTAATATCAAAGCCATTCGACAGCTGAAACGACAAAATGGGGTCGTAAACCTCCTTTCTACAGACGGCATCAATGTAATCGGTAATGGTTTTACTGGCCTCATGCTCGCTGTACCCTGGAATTCTGCCACCGGCTAAAATGGCTTTTAAATTTAAAGCCCGACAAAGCTCTCGACGTGCTTCATACAAACGGCGACCCAGTCTTAACCCTCGATATTTAGGATCGACAAATACGTCCAGCCCGTATAACGCATCACCTCTATCGTTGTGACGCGCAATTTCCTTTTCACTGATTACATCTTTGTAGGTGTGTGGAGAAGAATATTGTTGATAATTCACCCGAATGGTTAACGCGGCAGCGATCAATTTACCGTTATCTTCAATCGCAATTTGCCCATCGGGAAAAGCATTAACCAAAGCCTGAATGGTGGCTTTTGGCCAAGCTCCGCCAATGTCAGGATAAACCGCATCCATAAGCTCAGCTAATTGCTGATAATCATCCGGTGTTATAGTTCGAAGGGTAAGTAATGTTTCTTGTTTATCGCTCATTGGTTAATTCTGCTTGTAATTCGATTGGGACAGATAAAAGCAATTATCGCATTAATCCGCAAAATTCCAAAAAAGTTGCATTTACCCTCCTATCTACGACTCATAGCAATTCTGATAAAGTTGAGCATAAGAACAATCAACAGACACCATTACATATTCAAATTAGCTGCTACACTTGAAGAAACCATTTTAATTAGTGCTTTGATGGAAGTAGCAGGCTATAAACTACAACAAAAAATTGGCGAAGGCGGGATGTCGGAAGTATATCTTGCCGAGCAGCTTTCGCTAAAGCGCACGGTTGCCATTAAGTTTCTTTCCGAGCAATTACTCAATCATCCAACGGCCCGTGAGCTTTTTGAGAACGAGCCTCTTATTGTTGCCAGGCTAAATCATCCAAAAATTATTCATGTTATTGATAAAGGTGTTTCTAGCGACAGTAAGCCTTACTTTGTAATGGAGTATGTTGAAGGCACTACTTTACATGATTTAGTCCAGGATCAGAAAGTCAATTTAAGCCAAAAAATTCAGTACCTTATTCAAATTTGTCGCGGCCTTAACTTCGCCCACAAAAACTCGATTATTCATAGAGATATTAAACCCGCAAACATCATCATTGATAATGAGAACAATGCGCGAATTCTTGATTTTGGGATTGCAAGCTTTTATACCGATGATCGTTTTGTGCAAAAAAGCACTCAAGTCATTGGCACCGAACGATACATGGCGCCTGAAGTAAAAACATCCTCTGCTAATGCAACCATTTTATCCGATTTATATGCACTGGGCGTTTTAATGTTTGAGGTATTTACCGAAAACTTTGTCGACAAACCGAGTGTTGAATTATTGGAAAGCGTTAAGCTCCCTAAAAGTGTTAAAAAACTGATGATGCAGTGCTTATTAAAAGACCCTACTCAACGCCCTACTTCTGCCAAAGTAATTGAAAACCAACTGCTGCATATTATTAAAGGCGCCCACTTAGCGGCGAGTCAAAAACAAAGCGCTGAGCAAGATGTTGCCAGCCTCAGTAAAAAATTCACGTTGCTAGATGTACTTAATGAAAGCGAATTTTCAATTGTCTACTTGTATGAAAAGAATAATTCACATGATTTAATTGTTATAAAAAAACGTCAGCATGACAGTAGCGGTTTAAAAGAAGCGAAACTTCTATCCAATTTAAAACATAACAACATAGTTAATATTCATGGCACCGCGAGTAATCAACGTGCTTTTATTATTGTTATGGATTACTTACCGGGCGGCACCTTAGCGGAAAGACTCGCTCAACCTTTTACTTTAGAAGCCTTCAATAGGATTGCTTTTCAAGTTTTGGAAGGGATTCGCTTTGCCCATAGAAACCGAATATTTCATGGCAATATTCGTCCAAGTAATATTCTATTTGCTGATAATGGAGAAGTTAAAATTGCAGATTTTGGGTTGGCCGAACATTATCAGTCGTTAGACGATATCGAAAATTGGTATTACCCACCCATGGTGGAGCCAGTAAACATTCCCCTTGATATTTTTGCAATGGGCGCTGTATTTTATCACATGCTTACCGGAGAGCCTTTAGCATGGAAAAGAGGACAAATTGATTGGAACGCTCAATTTAAAAAGCTTCCAAAAGATTATCAAGACTGGCTTAAGGCAATGCTCGAAAAAGATCCGGCAATACGTCCACAGCGAACCAGCATTGTTTTAAAAGAACTAAGAGAAATCAGCCAATCACCAATAGAAGAAAACGCCGTCACCAAAGTGGTTGCTACATTAGTTCAACCAAGGCTACGCGTTAGAAAGAGCAATCCTTTTTTCAAAGTTCTTCGCTGGAGCTCCAACTTATTTTGGATAATAGTATTCGCAGTCACGTTTACCTATATTCAAGCAGCCCTATTTTTCCCAGAGTTTAAAAGTTTCTTGCATCATCATTTAAAAGACTTTTTATTGTGGTTGGCAGAAAAGCTTTAGCCTCAAGGTTAATTAAGCTGACTAAAAAGCATATCGAAAATATTTAAGAGTTATGAGGCTAGGGGATTTTTGAGACAGCTTCTAGCATTCTATCTCAACTCTGGCACGCCCATTTTCTTTGGCTCGGTATAAAGCCTTATCTGCTTGAGCAACCAGCTCCTTTAACGAGCTGGTATTAGGCTGACATTCAGTAATGCCCATACTGAAAGTAATGGCTCGATCTAATTCTAACTTTTCTTGCGCCACTGATTGACAACTCTTTAACAATCTCTCACCCAATTTTTTTGCTTCTTTTATATGCGTTTGCGGTAATACCAATAAAAACTCTTCGCCACCCCAACGACAAAATACATCATTTGCTCTTAGGAACTTAGTGGCTTTATTGCTAAAAAAGACCAACACACTATCTCCGACAAGATGACCAAATTCATCATTAATCGATTTAAAATAATCAAGATCTAACAAAGCAACGCAAAAAGGCTCTTGATAGCGTTGAAAGCGCTGAATTTCAGCCTCTATTGCTTCTTTGCCAGCGCGGCGATTTAATAGGCCGGTTAAATCATCACGAGCCGCCACTTCAACCAGAGAGCGAGTCATTTTTCGTTCACGATAAAAACTAATTAGAACAAAGCTCAGTATGCTCAAAATAAGCGCTATAAAAAGAATATATTGGCGTTCTTCTGCTTTGGCCGCCATGAGTTGTATTTCTTGAAAGGCATTCGCTTTAGCCAAACGCTCTTGCTCTAATTGAATTTTTTGAATTCTCAATTCATTGCGTAATTGAATGACATTTTTCTTAGAAAACTCTTGATAGTGCTGGCTATCAATCACTGAAAACTGTTGTGCGTATTCGTAGGCGTGAGAGTAATCTTTTTGCGCAGCAGCTAACGAAGCTTTTTCGTAAAGCCATTCTCGCTTTTGGATCAGCGATGGAGAGTCTCCCATTAAGCTTTCACTCATTGCTAAGTTTTTTTCTGCTGCTTCATAAAACCCTTTATCAATATACAGCTTAGCGAGCGCAATATTGACTGAAAACCGTAACCCTAAATCAACCAACTGTTCACCTAACTGATCGGCCAATTGATATAAGTTTAATGAGTCATTGAGTTTATTTTGCTGATGATAAACCTCTCCCAACAAATAAAATGAATAAGCCAAGGTCGAGGTATCATCAATTAACTCACTGGTCTTGATAACTTGCTGGAGGATTTCTTCGGTTTTGGTATAGTCTTTAACAGCCCAATAACAATTGGCTAGATTAAACTGAATAATGTTAATAGCAAGAACCTGCTCTTTACCATAAGCCTCTATAGCCTGTTCATAAAAGGGGATTGCCAGTTTTTCGTTCTCAAGCGCAACGTAAGAATTACCAATTGCAGAGAGCAGTGCACCATATAATAGAGGCTCTTCTGTGTAATCAAATTGATTGTAGGCCTCAAGTAAGGAAGCTAGCGCCCTTTCACTCATACCAAAAACAGCATCCACATCTGAAAGCACAATCAACGCATTGGTGATCCGTTTAATGCTGCCACTTGCCCGAGCAAGCTTGAGCGCATTTTCAGCTGAATTCTGAGCGCTGTTATGATCATTAAGAAAATAAAAGCCTGTTGACTGATCTGCAAGCAATGCAGAATACAAAGCCTTTTCTTGGCTGCTCATTTCGCTTGCTGACTTTTCAGTTAATTGACTGATTCCAAGTTCAACGGCTTTTAATGCTTGTTGACCTTGTCCCAAAGCTAAATGAGCTTCTGCTGTGAGGTGATGTAAATAAGTTAGATAATAAGTGTCGTCGTTGTCAGCCGTTAAAATTAATTGTTCAATGGAAGCGATCGCATTTTGTGGATAAGAAGTGATCATAAGTTCAATATCTTCAAGATATTGATTTTGATCTTTTTGCTGAGCAAAACAGACAGAACTCAACAAAAACAACAATATGATTACAGCTAGAGAAATTGATTTCACGGATAATTATTCTTAGTGCTGGTGTGAAAAAACAGTTCCCTTTTCGTAAATTATCGAAAAGTACAAGAATCCAACTAAAAGAATAATAGTGATTGATTGCTCAAAAGGCAATCAGCAAGACTAGGGTCTGTTGATCTTTTGAGTTTGTTTTTGCAGCAGATTGATTGGAATTTCTATAAGACAGAGTCAATGCAGTGTAGTTATTCTACACAATTTGGCGATAACGCCGTAGAAATACCAATCAAACGCTGCCCTCTGGGTTCGTTTAAAAGTGTTCTGCGCTTTATTGCTCGTCGTTCACATAGAATAACTATGTTTTACTCCTCGCGTCGCGTTCAGAACACTTTTATTTTGAACAAAATCTGAACACGAAAGGTCAACAGACCCTAGGCTAACTTAAAAAGGTACTAATTCCTAAGAAAATCACAATGGCCGTTATGGCTAAACCAATCGCTACTTTTGTTATGTTAAGTTCGCTATTAGCACTTTCTGTAAACAATTTTCTTGGTGACTTACCTTCACATTGAAAAATAAGAGCCATGCCACCTATGGTCACTTCATCACCATCAACTAAGGTTGCGCGCGTTGTCATTCTGCCATTAACAATAAGACCATTAGCCGCACCATTATTTTTGATGCTCCAAAAGCGTCCTTTTTTAAATACTTCCACATGCCTCGCCGAGACACTACTGTCATCACGAGAAAGATGATGCCCTAGCATTCGCCCTATAGGAGAGCCAGACGACTTAACCTCATACACCTTTCCTCTTACCGACGGATCTTTTCCATGAAAGAAAGCCACTTCATCTTCTTTTATGAGCTCCGTACCATCAATACTAGGAGGTGTGGGATATTTAGACGTAGGCTCAGATTTGGCTGAAGGCACTCTTATATGAGTTGGCTTGGGTTTAGCTTTGGTTTCATGTGTTCCGGTAAAGATGACCTTAAACTTAAAATCGTCAAGCCTAATTTCATCGCCATCATTTAATGGTGCTTCTGCGACCTTTTCATTATTAACGTAGGTGCCATTCGCCGAACTTAGATCTTTAATCTGTAACTGGTCATTTTGCAGCGAAAGCTGGACATGTCTTCTTGATACATAAGGCAATTGAATTGAAATATCGGCATCGGCATCTCGGCCAATAACCGTAGTTCTTGAAATTGGAAATAACTGTCCCGAATGCGGTGCTGTTTGAGCCTGAATCATCCAGTCTGAAAGAGCAGGCCTTAGTTGGGTCGCTTGCGGAGCAGCTCGCTGTTTTGGGCTTCGATTGAGCAGCGGATCAATCACTTCTAATTCAACCTGCCCAATTCTAATTACATCCCAGGCTTTTAATGTGGTTCGAATGGCTACTAAGGCACCGTTTACAAAAGAGCTTTTTGCCTTAGCTTTATGGACAAACTCAATCACATTATCTTGAATGTGAAGCTCGGCATGCAGCTCTTCTACCAAAGGATCATGAATAATAATTTTGCAATTGGCACCACTACCAATAGAAATCAAAGAGTCCACTAACCACAAATCAGGTCGCGACTTATCTCTGAACTGCAACTTTAACATTAACTATCCTTGAACCGAGATTTACGATATCAAACTTAATTTAAACCCATGCTTACCAAACTACCGCGCGCAACTAAACTACCGCCCGAAGCAAATAGGTGCATACAATAGCAGCGTACGTTCCTAAAATGTAGCCAAAAATAGCTAGTAATGCACCTACTGGCGCCAACGATGGGTGAAATGCAGCAGCCACCACCGGAGCCGAGGCCGCACCACCGATATTTGCCTGACTGCCTACCGCCAAAAAGAAGGTTGGAGCTTTAATTAATTTAGCCACTGTTAAGATCACAATAGCGTGAATTGAAATCCAAATCAGACCAATTACAAACACCCCAAAATGTTTCACCATTTCGGTTAAATCAATGTGCATGCCAATCGATGCCACCAATAAGTAAATAAATACCGAGCCAAACTTAGAAGCCCCAGCACCTTCTAGTTTTCTGGCAGGTGTGAACGAGAGCATCAAACCCATCAAGGTTGCAAATACGATCAACCAGAAAAAGTGCTTGTGTAAGCCTAAATATTCAACAAGAGAAGTTTCACCTAGAGCTTTTGCCGCGGCAACTTTTTCTGAAAAGAATGGCGTTAAGATGTCGGCAAAAAAATGTGATATACCAGTTGCCGCTAAACCTAAGATAACAATGTAAATAAAAGCATTTAAATTAGGGTACTGTGCATGATCTTTTTCAAACTTTTCAACGGTTCTTCGTACATCATCAATCGCACTGGTGTCGGCGCCACGTTTTGCATCCAGTTCATCCGCTCGGCGCGCCATAATTAACAGTACCGCCATCCAGATATTTGCAACAATGACATCAATTGCAGCCATTGCACCGAATAAGTCATTGTTAACATCCCACATTTCTTTCATGGCCGTTTGGTTAGCCCCACCGCCAATCCAGCTACCTGCAATGGTCGACATTCCGCGCCAAATTTGATCTTTGGTCGACATATCGGAGCCAAGTGCTTCTGCGGCCCACTCAGCAACTGGCGCACCAAAATACAAGGCAATAGGTCCGCCAAGCACAACCCCAACAGTACCTGCAAAAAACATGATCAGAGCTTTTGGGCCTAGAGCGGCGATTTTTTTAAAGTCGACCGACAAAATAAACAAAACTAAAGCCGATGGAAGCAAATAACGCGATACCACATAATAAATATCGTTATCGCTGCCGTTAATAATACCGAGTGTATTTAATAAACCGGGCAGCAAATAACACATTAAGAGTGCCGGAACATAATGGTAAAACTTTTTGAATACCGGGTGCTGGCTGTTGGAAGTATAGAAAACAGCGCCTAAACACAGAGCTAAAACGCCCATCATCACGCCATCGCTGGTAATTAAAGCGGTAGTTACATCTTTAGTCATAAGGAATCTATTGTCTTTTTAGTTAACGTTTGAAATTTTTAGTAAGTTATATTTTTAATATTGCTCATGCGTATTGAATACCGAGTTTCTTATAGATAAAACTCATCAACCAAGCTGGTCCAATTAAAAGAAATAACATGTCTTTAAAAAACGATGGTTTTTTACCCTCAATATGGTGCCCAACAAATTGAAATATCCAAGCAATTGCAAAAATAGTCAACCCAATGATCCATGGGGCCCAGTCGACATTTTGCGCAATAAAGTCACTGGCCCAAACCACCAATGAACTGAACAAAAGCATACCAATACTGAGCTTCCAAGAAATTAACAGATAAAACAAAAACACCGGAATTAAAACCAAAGTGGCCCAATTAAGCCAAGGATGAAATTGCAGTGCTTTAGGCACGGGAACGGACCAAAGCATCAGCGCAACGCTCCAAAAAATTACGGGTACGCAAAACCAGTGAATCATCTTATTGATTTTATTTTGATGACTTTCGCCGTACTCACTCAGCCATTCATTGATATTTTTCATTAGTTGCCCCTAAACATCCCATCGTTTTACACATCGCAAGCTTTTTTTGCTTTTGCATAACTGGTGACTTTTTGTGCACCTTGGCTTAAAAGATGGCGTTATCCATTTGATTGAACAGGTCTTTTTGGCCACAATGAGCTTTAAACGGAGCTAAATATAACATGAGCTTGCCAATCATCGATAAAAATCGAATAAAAAGAGGATCCCATGCGACGATTTGTAACACTTCTGACCGATTTTGGCGATCAAGATGGTTTTGTTGGTACGATGAAGGGGCGAATATGGAGCATCAACCCTGGGTTGGATATTGTCGATATCAGCCATAACATTAGCCCACAAAATATCTGGCAAGCGGCCTACTCCCTGCAGCGCTATTGCAAACATTGGCCAGAAGATACCATTCATGTAGCGGTGGTCGATCCTGGAGTTGGCTCACAGCGAATGGCACTGGCACTTAAATGCGACAAGCATTGGCTTATCGGCCCCAACAACGGCTTGCTCTCTTTAGCCGCTCTTAAATATAACAAAGTGACTGCCTATGCAATTAAGCCCAATAGCGCCGTCGCCAAAAAACATCAAAGCTTTGATGGATTGTCGGTTTTTGCACCGGTAGCAGCGGCTTTAGCCAGTGGCACCGCCATTGAAGAATTAGCTACACCTATTGAATCTATCCACCAAATAGAGTACCCAGAGCCGGACTTAGTGAATGGCCAACTCATTGGTCAAATTATTGGATTTGATCGATTTGGTAATGCGCAAACCAATATCAGCCAAGGCGATCTATCTGGCCAACCTAACCTCAAAGTTTATTGTGCAGAAGGTTCATATCCTTTGTGTCGCTGTTACAGCGATGCAGCCATCGATGGCAAGTTCGCCATTATCAATAGTGATAATCAATTAGAACTAGGCCTTTATCAAAGCTCCGCAGAATTTGAGTTAGAGCTGAATGTAGGAGCATTGGTGTACGTGCCCCTACAATCATAAAGATTTTTAAGTTAAGCCAAACTATTTAGAAGCTAGATGCGACTAACCCTAGGATCATCATAAATTTAGGACTCCAAAAAAGATGTTATTTAACGTTTCTGATCAACAACTCATCGACAAAGCGCTCGATGGCTCACAGCGTGCGTGGGTAAAGTTGGTTAGTCGTTATGAGGGCAAAATTTACAATTACTGTTTACGTATGACCGGTGCCGAATCAGAAGCGATGGACTTGATGCAAGAAGTGTTTCTTGCGGTGTATCGCAACCTGCCGAACTTTCGTGGCCACAGTAAATTGACCACTTGGCTTTTTAGAATTGCAGCCAATAAATCAACCGATTGGCTCAGAGCAAAACATCGTATTCCCAGTTTAAACGCGGAAGAAATCGATGACGATAGTCGGTTATCGAATCAAACACCTCATAACGATTACCACCAAATGCAATCGAACCAACAAATCACCCAATCATTAGCGAAACTCACTGATGAGCAACGTTTGGTGGTCGAACTTAAATTTTTTCAACAATTTACATTTGAAGAAATTGCCATGCAAACCGGAACTTCAACGAACACGGTCAAAACTCGATTATATGCAGCCCTAAAACACATGAAAGGGCATATGGAGGTACAACATGTCGTGTAACCATCAACTGGTAGAAACCCATTTATTCGAATACCTTGATAGCACCCTGAGTCCAAATTTATCGAGAGCTTTTGAACATGCTGTCGATCATTGCGATGAATGTAAACTCATGTATCAAAATGCAAGTGAACTACAGCACTTTCAATCGTCATGGAAAGATCAAACCGTTCCCAAGTGGCACCGCACCGAATTTGCAGTGGCCAAGCGAAGCAATAACAACTGGGGATGGCTCAACGGATTATCACTTGCCACGTCCACTTTGGCGCTTTTAATGGTGTTATTCCGGGTTGAAATGATTTCAACTGATGCCGGTTTTAGTATCGGTTTTGGCGGCAAGGCGAGTCAAATTGCAATGAATGAACAAATCGATGAAAAAATTCAGCAAATGGCATTGCAACAAGTGGAATACCTAGACAATCGATTTGAAGAAAATCGATTGCAAACCATCAGCGATAACGAAGTGATGGTGAAGGCTTTGCTACAACATAATCGACAAGAGCGTCGCCATGATATGAACACTTTAATGGCAAGCTGGTTGCAACAAAGAGATATTGATCAAAACCAAATCGGATTAAAAGTCGACTCAATAGTTGAAAACCAAATAGAGCAAAGTAAAACCATTAATGATTTGCTCAAAGTGTCAAACTAGTCGAATAAAATCAGTCTGTAAGACCGGAGATGTAACCATGAACAATTTTAAATTTATAACCTCAGCTTTAACCACGGCTTTATTATCAGCGGGATTGTTCGCTGCTAATACAGCTGAAGCCAAAGATTTCAAATCGGTTGAAAAAGATTTAAGAATTTTAGAAAAAATATTAGAAACCTCACTTTCTGGCGATCGTCGCTACGGCTCAAGAGTAGAGTCTATGTATTTGGCAGAGCAAGGTATGGTATTCACCTTTAATTCAGGTTTTGCAGTTCACGCACCAGACTTTGATGGCGATTGGGAAGCGTGGGGACAATCGATAGGCGACAATGCCCTATCTTTCGTAGAGGAAATGGTTCCCGCATTAGCGCCAGTTTTGCCTCCAGAAGCACTTTACGAAATGGAAAGTGAGATAGCGAAAGGACGATCTGAACTAGCTATGAGCAGTCAAGTAAACGAAGAGCTTAAAGATGAACTCGATGCTATGCGCGATAAAATTCGTGATCAGCAAGAAGATTATCGCGATGCGCTGCGTGAGTTAAGAGAGTTAGAAAGAGAGCGTTATCGTGCTGACAAAGAGCGCCGAGAAGAAATTGACAACGAGCGTGAGAAAATTCAAATTAAAATTGATAAAAACAAAGCCTTGATGGATGAATATCGTGCCACCATGGAAAAGTATCGTGCAGAAAAAAACAAAAAAGTTATTGAAAAAAAACGCAATCAAGAAAGCGATGCTGTTGGCGTTATCTGCGACTATAAAGCATCACTGCGATCAATAAATGATGATGAGCATGTCACTTTCATTTTCAAAAATAGCCGCTATGATGGCCAATCGGGTGATAAATACATGGTATTTAAAAAGTCTGACATTTTAGATTGCGATGGCGATAATAAAGACAAAGAGAAACTGGTTCGAAAAGCGATTGTGTATGTAAGATAGCTATTTCCAGTTTGTCTAGTTTTGAAAAAGGTTATGGCAGCATAACCTTTTTTTTGCCTGAAATTTAAGAACTTATAACTTCCATGGAATATCATCACCAGATAAATTACGTTTAACGGCAATTTTTTGGTTTTTCCCTAA
>JBFHSP010000087.1:0-12067 GCA_041591085.1 Kangiellaceae bacterium
GGGTTGCAACATTTTGCTGAGCTAGCCATTGGGCTTCTGGATCAAAGCGCAAGGTATCGCGTACTTCTGCTGGCCCACCATGAATTCGTACCATCAATGATGCTTTTTGCCCATATTTAAGTTTAGGCATAACCAAGTAACTGAGCAGATCGGTTTTGGTAAAATTTTGAGTATGAATAATTTCAGTAGGTGCAAAATTATTTGATTTGCTATTTTGCTCGATGATGGGCTTAACGACTCTGTTGTTAACATCTACCCACACAAAATGCGGTTTATCAGTTGGCGATTGTCGGCTTAGTAAAAATATCGAGTTATCATTATTGCAATCGATAACCTGCCAGTGGGCATTTGACATTTCATTAGTGACTAAAGCATTCAAATCAGCCATTAATTGATGCGTGGCGACAACCTCAGGTTTTTTGCTATCAAAATAGATAGCAGCTAATGATTGCTGGTTATTTTTTTCAGATCGATTGTTCAATGAAAAGCTAGTTAAATCATAGTGAGGATGCCGATAAATCAATTCGATATTATGCCGACTATCCATTCGATATAACCCTGCCGTGTCGGCCAAACCATCAACAATTAACCAAACATGATTACAATGATCAGACGGTAACACTTTCATAACTTTTATGGATTGACTAGTTAACTGATTGCCTTTTTCGTCTCGTTTAACAAGCGCTTCGAGTTTTGAGTTTATTAATTGCCAGTTATTATCCGACTTAAGGAACACTTGATGCTGTTGTGTCTGGACTAAACAAGCCTCACTTTGCTCATTTAAAAACACTTCTGAAATAGTATGATTGATATTGCTGTTAAAAGATGCGGCAGAAAAATCTTCCACTAAACTTACTTTCTTATTATTAAGCTGGTAACGCCATAGCTTATTGGTTTGCATAAAGTGAAGTTCAGTTAAATTCGCTTGCCCAACCAGGTGAAGCCTCTCTTTACTTTGATATAAAAAGTTCAGTTTCTTATTAGAAAGATTAAACTGATAAAGTTTTTGAGTTTCATTATTAGCTTCATCGTTTATTAAGCCTATACGGCGACTATGAATAACGAGTGTGTCATTTGATCCAAATTGAGCTGACACCAACTGCTCTTGCGATGGCAATAAAATCGATTGTGCAGTTTCGTTTGGATTCAATAAACTTTGAATAGTCAGGGTTTCACCGCCTTGATGATCATTGCGATACCATAAAACGGATGAACCGCTATCGGATAAGGCAAGCGCCTCTACCTGATCACGTTGCAACCATTGCTGTAAATCAAAAGCGATTGAGACGCTACTTATAAAAGCGAGCGCGAATAAACTAAAAATGTATTTCATAAAATTTTTTGTTCTATAAGAAAGTTAATTAAAAATCTGCTTGCAAATTTTATCTAGAAGCTATTTAAAAAATCGCGAAGGATGATGAGACGAGGCAAATTAAGACGAAAAAGCGCAGTTTACAGTGAGTAAATGAGCATTTTGAGTCGAAATTTAACAAAGTTTCATCGACTGCAGCATTTTTTAGTGGCGTCTAGCTACTCGTTAATCAACAACTGCTGTTTCAACTCAATTGCGGGAGTATAGTTTCGCGAAGCGGCGCGATTTAAATAGTATTTAGCTTCGGATTCATCTTTAGCCGTGCCAAAACCATTGTGATAAACGTGATAAAGCATAAACATGGCTTTTTCCACGCCTCGCTGAGCGGCAAAGTAATAGAGTTTGGCGGCTTTATGATAATCTTGTTCAGTGCCACGGCCTTGATAATATAAATCCGCCAGTAAGGTCATTGATTTGGGTTCTTGTTGCGCTGATGCGCGCGAACACCACTCGAACGCTTTTTTATCATCAAGTTCTGCATTCAGTCCATTGCTGTAGCGATAACATAAAGTGTGGGTTGCTGCGACATCTCCAGTTAAGGCCTCATCCTCTAAATCTTCAACATCGCGTTCGAGCAAAGTTTTTTTACAAGCGACCACTAACAACAAGCATGAAATGATAATGAAGGCTTTTCCAAAAGTTGATTGCGGCATACTCATCCCCTTAATGATTACTTTTATTACAACGTTTTAGCTTTTTTAATTATTTGACTGATTTAATCAGAACAACATTGGTTGCGACAACGAATATTTAATTTAAACTAAGAGCAGAGATTTTACTCTTTTATTGTTAGAGGTAGCAAATGAGCCAAGTACTTGAGCAACTGGTAGAACTATTGCAACTTGAACCGATTGAAACCAATTTATTTCGCGGCCAAAGCCAAGACTTAGGATTTCCACAATTATTTGGTGGTCAGGTTATTGGACAGGCACTGTCTGCGGCTAAACAAACCATTGAAAGCGACCGGGTATCCCATTCTTTTCATAGTTATTTCTTATTGCCCGGCGATTCAAAATTGCCGGTGGTATATGACGTAGAAGCTATTCGCGATGGTCGCTCTATTTCAACCCGCCGAGTTAAAGCCATTCAAAAAGGGCGCACTATTTTTTATATGACGGTGTCTTTTCATGTACCCGATGATGGATTTGATCATCAAGACTCTATGCCAAATGTAACACTGCCCGATAACTTGCCCTCAGAACTTGATATTGCGAGAAAATACGCCGAGTTTATTCCTGAGCCGCTGCGTATGCGATTTACCTGCGAAAAACCCATAGAAATGCGTCCGGTGGAATTTTTTAATCCATTAAAACCGGAAAAAGCACCTCCCAAGCGTCATATTTGGATGAAAACTAACGGCAAGTTGCCGGATGACTTGCGTATCCATAAATATGCTTTAGCTTATGCATCTGATTTTAGCTTTTTGCCTACCGCTGCATTGTCACATGGCGTTTCCTTTATGACCAAAGGTTTGCAAATGGCCACCATTGATCATTCGATGTGGTTTCATCGGCCCTTTCGATTTGATGATTGGCTGTTATATGTGATTGAAAGCCCATCGGCTTCAAGTCAACGAGGTTTTGTAAGAGGCAAAATTTTTGACAAGCAAGGCCGCTTAGTTGCAAGCACCGCTCAAGAAGGAATCATGCGATTTAAAGGTGAGTAAAACTAAGATAAAAAAAGAGCTTAGGGATTAATCCGACAGCTCTTTTTTTAATGAGTACTGTTTCAATTTACGAAAAAAATCGTGTCACGGTATCTTGCGGTAATTGCTGACCGGTTACATGAGCTCGTTGTAGTAACTCCCAAAAATATCGGTAAGTAGCTCTATCGTGTAGTTCGCCTTTGTATTGAATAGGGCCCCAATTGGCTTCTTGTGCTGCAGTTAAAATTCCAATGGCATCTTCAACTTCAGAAAAGTCGGGTGTCATGGCATCGACAATCGCTTGGATTTGGGTGGGGTAAATACTCCACATCCGTAAAAAGCCAAATTCATTTCGGGCGCGCTCGGCGTCTTTATAGGTTTGGTAAGGATTTTTTAAATCAAGAGTTACATTATGCGAAGGAATAACGCCGTGAGCTAACGCAGCTGCCACCATTTCAGTTTTGGCTCGTTGCAACATGGGATGATCAAATTGCCCGGGAGAGCGCATGGCTGACGCTGGAATTGCGCCGTGATGGCCCGAAACAAAATCCATCATGCCAAAGTCGAGTACTTGAACCCAAGGCAACGCGGCAATTTGCCACACGTCTTTTAGTGCACCATGAGTTTCAATAAGAACGTGAATTGGAATTTCACGTTCAATCTTGTTTGCTTTAGCCACATTTTGAATGTATTCAATCATGGTTGCGACTTGATCGCCTGCTGTGGCTTTTGGCAGTGTGATGTAGGCCACTTTATTACCGATTTTAGGTACTAAAATATCAACATCTTGGCGCCAATCAGGATGACTAAAATCATGAATTCTTACGCCTGCCATATGGTGCTGGTTATCGGCAGAGTCAATAACGCGCGCCACCATTTCGGCGTGTTCTACTTCTTGACCAGCTGCGGCACCATCTTCGCAGTCGCAGGTAATATCAAAAATCGGTCCGAGCTTTTGTTGCAGTTCTAGGGCTTTTTTGATCAGTTTTTCGCTGCCGGCAAAATGCTCGCACGATGGAACCACCGGAAACGGTTTTTCACCTTCAAATAACGCATCGTTCGGGTGTACAACTTGGCTCATGGCCCTATCTCCTTTATTGAGTTCTATGGTGTACCTTTATTTTTCTGAATTTTCTGCTGTACTGATGTTTGTTCGCTAGGCAACCACATTTTAGTTCATTGATTGAATTTTGCACCGCAATAAACCGCGTAACACATTACACAAGGCGAATTAGCTTGGCAACAAAAAATTCAAACAAGTGATTGAATTTCGGTTTGAGTTGTGATTAATTAATATTGCACTGCAATAATCAAAACAAAATAATGGCTAAGTTGTGTATACAACTTAACAATCAACCGATAGCTTTTGGTTGAATGTTGGTCGCGGGGACAGCTTAAATAAAGCGCCAACTTTCAAGCACTGGGCTCTAAAACAGGACCATAAGATGAATTACGAGTACGCGTTTCTCGACAATGTCGATGAGCAGCTCGTGTTGGGCGGATTCTGGCCGGGTATTCAACTCTATTACCCTCCGGTGAAATATAATCCTGCACAAGGCGAATATGAAACTATGGAGCAAGCAGCGGAACGGATCCGAAAACACGCGCATCATTGCCCTGCACACACTCTACTGTTTGACTTAGAAGATGGTTGTCGTCAAAAAGAAATGAGCCGAGAGTTGCTCAAACAAGAACTGCCAAAATTTCCGAAACGAGACTTCCAAATAGCCCTTCGCATTAATCCTTTCCGCACCCCAGAATACGATAAAGACCTTGAACTGATAAAAGCCGTAGCTAAATATATCGATGTGATTATTTTGGCAAAAGCCGGTGAAGTTTACGGTGCAGCAGAAATTCGCGATTTATCGTCTTGGCTTGTCGGTGTAAACGACAAAATTGAAATTCAGCCGATCATTGAACATCCTCGCTCACTCAAACTAGCTCCCGATTTAATGCAATTTTCATCGGTTTCGCATGTGGTGTTTGGTATTCACGATTTTTCTAAAGCGATGGCAATTCACTTAACCCCTGAAGGCTGGATTGACGAACTTAGAACTTACCTTAGAAACCTATTACTCGAAGCACGTATTGCGGGAAAAGGGGTAATTGGAGGGGTTGAAGTTTTGATCAACGAAACACCGATGCCACAAAAATATATTGAACCACACGATGTTAGACGCTGGCTAGATTTACATGGTGATCATAATTCACACGTGGTGCATCGTCATGCGGTTGAAGAAGCTCAAATGGGTTTAACCGGAAAGCAAGTCATTCACCCTTATCATATTCATTTGTGTAAAGTGGCTTTCACTCCGAGTCCGTTGCAAATTGAACGCAATGTAAAAGTATTACAAGCAGCCATTGATGCTGATGCGCTTTTAGGTGGTGCAATTAAATTTGAAGGTGAGATGCTTGATCCGCCCATGTTTGGCAAAGCATTGCAAAGCTTATTGCGTGCTTATGCTTTAAAATCATTAAGCAATGATCACAAAGCCTTTGCGATGGATGTACTGAAACGATTACCTGTTCATGTTATCCGCGAAAACTGGCCTTATGGAAAAATTTAATATGAGCAAATTAGCACAATATTTAAAACCATTGGGTGAATCATGGGAGTGGCAACTACCGCAACACTTTAATATTGGCAAAGCGTGTATTGATGAACAAGTAGAAGCGGGCTTGGGCGAGAAAACTGCGTTTATTTTAGAAGATTCCGACCTTGGAACCAGCAGCTTAACCTATGCTGAGTTGCAGCACCAAACCGCGGCTTTTGCCAACTTAATGAATTCACTGAAATTCAGTAGCAGCGATCGTTTGCTGATCCGTTTACCGAATTCCTTGCAATACCCTATTTCATTTTTTGGTTGCTTAAAATACGGCGCAATAGCCGTACCGACCTCGACTCTTTTGGCTGCAGAAGAAGTAGCTTACTTAGCAACTGATTCAGGAGCCAAAGCGCTAGTAACACACAAGTCGATGTGGCCTGAGTTAGCCGAATCGTTAAAAGATTTACCTAACTTAAAAATTGTAATGTTAACTGGTGAGGGTTCTATTCACGAATTTCCCGCGGTGAGTGGTATTCAATTACTAGATCTAGATGTAGAGCTTAATTGTCAACCGACCAGCTTTACCGCCAAAGAAACCTTTGCCCATGATCCGGCTTATTTGGTGTATACCTCAGGAACAACGGGTTATCCCAAAGGAGTGTTGCATGCTCACCACGCAATGATTGGTCGATTACCGGCATCCGAGCATTGGTTTGATTTTAAACAAGACGATCGCATTTTGCATTCGGGTAAATTCAATTGGACCTATGTGTTAGGCTCCGCTTTAATGGATCCATTATTTCACGGTCATACCGTCGTGGTTTACGAAGGTGCTAATGATGCCACTACTTGGCCCAAATTAATTGCAAAACACAATTGCACCATTTTTATTGGTGTTCCTACCATTTATCGACAAATTATTCAAAAGACAGAATATAAAAAAGATGACGTTCCATCACTGCGCCACTGTATGAGTGCAGGCGAACATTTATCGGATGAAATGCTTCTCGCTTGGCGTGCACGTTTTGGTCAAGATGTATATGAAGCCATTGGAATGTCAGAGCTGTCTTACTATATTTCGCAAAATAAATCGAATCCGATCAAGCCTGGCGCAGCGGGATTTCCGCAACCGGGTCATAATGTTCAATTACTTGATGAAAACTTTAATCCCGTTGCTACCGGTGAAGAAGGCATGATTTCCATTCCGCTGGGCGATCCAGGGTTGTTTATTAAGTACTGGCAACTACCAGAAGAAACGGAAGCAGCAAGGCAAAGCGGCTACTTTTTAACGGGTGACTTTGCCCGCCAAGATGAACAAGGATACATTTGGTTTATTGGTCGTAAAGATGATGTAATCAATACTTTCGGTTATCGCGTTTCACCCCATGAAATAGAGCGCGTAATGAAAACACATTCTGCGGTAGCTGATTGCGTTGCGCTCGGTCAAACCGTCAGCAAAGATAAAACGCTAGTTGCTATTTGTGTGATAAAACAACCAGAGACTGATGTCACAGCAGAACAGCTTTTGGAGTTTGGTGCACAACATTTAGCTAAATATAAAGCGCCAAAAGTAGTACACTTTATGCCGCAGTTTCCGCGAACCAAAAATGGAAAAGTGCTTCGCAAGCAGTTAGTAAAAGAGCTTTCAATGGAGAACTCATAATGAGTCAATCAATTAATTTTAATTATCGTCCTCGCAGAACCATGCTGTATGTTCCGGCTCATATTGATCGTCATATTGAAAAAGCTCGAAATTTATTTGCCGATGCCATCATCTTTGATCAACAAGAGTCAGTTCCTCCACAACACAAACCTCACGCTCGTGACAATTTAATTAAGGCTTTGCAAAATCAAGAGTTTGGCCACTCGGAAAAAATTGTTCGAATAAACTCTCTTGATTCACCTTGGGGGATGGACGATTTAAAAGCAGCGGTGACTCTTAATATTGACGGGATTTTATTTCCCCGAATGGAATCGAAAGATCAGCTTGAAGAGTCAATTTATCATTTAGACAAACTCGGTGGAAAACACTTAAAAGTGATGGTCAATATTGAAAGTCCGCTAGGTGTTTTAAATTCCAAAGAAATCGCTTCTAACCCTCGTGTTGAAGTTCTGGTTTTAGGTACAACCGACTTAGCCAATGATTTAAAACTCAACCCAACACCCGATCGCTCTGGTCTTTTAACCAGCTTGTCATTAGTTATTTTAGCTGCTCGCGCTTATAAAAAATGTGTCATTGACGGACCTCATTTTGACTTAAAAAATGTTGAAGCTTGCGAGTTTTCCTGTCGCCAAGCTCGTGACTTAGGCTTTGATGGTAAAACAGTTATACATCCGATCCAACTGAATTACACCAACGATGCATTTACCCCAAAAAGAGATGAAATTAATAAGGCAAAGCGAATTTTAGAAGCGATTGAACAAGCCAATAAAAATGATCGTTCAATGGCTGTGCTAGAAGATCGCTTAATTGAGCCTTCATTGGCCGAGTGGGCCCACCGTGTATTGGCGGTTTATGAAACTGTTCACGCTATTGGTCAAAGTGAACTGTGCGGCCCAGAGAAATAGCCCAATGAGTCAGGTTAAAATCAAACCCTTCCAACAAGGTCGATTTTTCGAAGATTTTAGTTTAAACGAAGAAATTAAACATGGTGTGCCTCGTACCATTACCGAAGGTGATGTCAGTTTATATACGGCACTTACTGGAAGTATGTTTCCGATTTATTGCGCTAATACGGTAGCCAAAAAATGTGGTTTCGAGAGAACACCCGTCGATAATTTTTTAGTGTTTCATATTGCGTTTGGCAAAACCGTACCTGACATTTCGTTAAATGCCGTGGCTAATTTGGGTTACGCTGAAGGAAAGTTTTTAAAAGCAGTTTATTGTGGAGACACACTGAGTGTTTCAAGTGAGGTCATTGGTTTAAAAGAAAATTCTAATGGAAAAACGGGTATTGTATATGTGCATTCGAAGGCAATAAATCAACATAACCAACGGGTTGCAGAATGGAAGCGTTGGGTGATGATCCATAAGAAACAATCAGGAAATATATCTCCAGATTACAGCCTTGTTCCCGATTTAAAGTCATTTGATTCTCAATTTGAATCGGCAATTCCGAACGAGTTATCTTTCCAAAACTTTGAATCACAATTTACGGCTTCAGCACTTAGTCTAAACGATTATTCAAATGATGATTGGATTGACCATGGTGCAGGAATGACTATCAATGACTCTGATCATTCCTTAGCTACACGGCTTTATCAAAATAACGCTCGCGTTCATTTCGATGCCCATTTAATGGAGTCAACCAACCACAAAAATCGACTCGTTTATGGAGGCCATATCATATCCATGGCTCGGGCGATGAGTTTTAATGGACTCCCGAATGCTCTCTGGCTGATTGGTATTAACGGTGGACACCATTTAAATCCAAGTTATGCTGGCGATACGATTTATTGTGCAAGCCAAATTCTTAACAAGGGTGAACTAAAAGACGCCAGCAATATTGGCTGGTTGCGAGTAAGAACAGTCGCATTCAAAAATCAAAGGGCTACTGAAGGCCTTAATAATCTTCATCGAGAAAATGAGCAATGGGTTTTAGACTTCGATTACACTTTATTGATGCCCAAAAATCTCAGTTGAACACTCATCATTAACCATAGATTTATGGCAATCTCAGACGATGTTGCTTGAGATTTTTGTTCGCCTATCCGATATCATCTTGCGATTGCCACACCAAGTGTTTCACCTCTTTCGAGCTAAATAACTCAACACAGTTTGCATCAATAAATTGTAACGGATTTTTTATAAACTCGTTGTAACTAAACTCGGCTTCATTGGTCATTTCTAAAAGGCCAACCCAGCAATTTCTTCCACTATTCTTAGCACAATACAGACTTAAATCTGCTAGCTGTATTGACTGCTCAGATGACCATAAGTGCGGATTTTTTGGACTAAATGGAAAAGCGGTAAACCCTATAGAACAAGTAAGGTTTAAACTGACATCTTTAGTCACTTTAAAATCATGTTGTTGCAAGGCTTGCTCAATTCGCTGACAAATAAAAGGCGCTTCTTTTCTCGCTGTATTTCTAGTAACCAGCAAAAATTCTTCACCTCCGTAACGAATAATATAATCACCATCGCGCATGACTTGTTTCAATACGTCCGCAACCTCTACTAGCATCTTGTCACCGGCTAAGTGCCCATGAACGTCATTGATTTTCTTAAAGTGATCAATATCTATCATAAAAAACATGACATCATATTGATAGATAGCATTAGTAAATCCTGATGTTGTCAAACTGTTTTGATAGCTTCTTAATGTAAGAGCAATATCACGATCTAAATATTGATAAAGCATTCTTCGATTGCCGAGTCCAGTTAGAGCATCGGTCATACTTACAGTTTCTAACCGTTCATTTGCATCAATTAAGTTTTGATTCAATTTTTCTAACTGTTCATTTTTTTGCTTGAGCTCTTGAGTTCGGTGATCAACGAGATAACTCAATCTGGTGAGCATTTCTTGGTTACGTTGGCGATACCGGGTAAGCGCAATAATCATTCCCCAAGTGAAAGCAACTGCAAACATAATATAAAATAATACGGCCCATTCGCTGATGTACCACGGCGCGTGTAACTTTATTGCAATAGTTAAGTCATCACTGGTCCAAATTCCATTCGAGTTTCTTGCCTTGACTTTTAGCTCATAGTCACCAGGAGACAAATGAGTGTATCGAGCGCTTAAACTCGCTCCTTCCATTTGTTGCCAAGTATCATCAAATCCCACCAGTTTAAATCTAAACATCAATTTCTCAGGTAAGCGATATTCAGTAGCAGAAAAGTTAAAAACAATATCATTATAAAACTCTTTAACCTCTATTTTTGACGGCGCGAACGCTGAACCAAATATTCTAACATTATCATTACTTACATTAAGATCTGATGCTCCTAATTTAATCCCGTTAAAAAACACTCGATGATCAGACCTAAGCCTCTTCACCTTATTATTATCAATAACGGTCAACCCCTTAACTCCACCAAACAATAATTCGTTATTCTTTTCAAAAAAGTATGCGCCAGAATTAAACTCATTAGATCCTATACCATCTGAATTACTCAATATGGTAAACTGGTTATTCTTTAGATTAAATCGACTGATACCTCTATTAGTAGAAACCCAATACCAACCATTTGTGTCTTTAAAAATGGAGTAAGCAACATTATTTACCATTCCAGACTCAACATTAAAATAGGTAAAAAGTCCTGTATTTTTTTCTAACGAAGCAACTCCTTGACCATAAGAGCCAAGCCAAATATTTTTATCTTCATCTTCGTAAATAGACCAAATAGAATTGCTAGGAGTCCGTTGAAATAGCTCTTTATTTACATGGTAATTTGCCTTTATATATAAGTTGTAAGGATCAATTTCGTAAACGCCAAAGTTATCAGTTGCTACCCATAGTGAATTTTCAGAGTCAAACATTAAACTGGTAACTCGCGTTGTGCTTTTTGATTGATTTAATGGCACATTTCGAATGATACTTCTATTGTTGTCAATTAAGAAAAGCCCTTTATCATAAGTCCCTACAAACAGGTTTCCACTAGAGTCTTCAACTACGCTACGGATCTGTTTACCGACAATATTACGCTGTTCCTCCAATAAAAATTCGGAAAAGCTACCATCTGAATTTAAAGTTGTTAACCCTGATTCTGTTCCAATGATCATCTCACCCTTACTGGACTTAAAAATAACTCGAACAAAATTACTATTAATTGAATCTAAGGCTCCTGTGTTTTTGTATTGTTTAAAAAGCCCTTCCAACTGCTCTGACTGGAGCAATCCCTCTCCATCAGTTCCGATTAAATACCCGGTATCTTTAGACCAAAAAATACTTCGAATGCTAGGCTGTTCTATTAACCGGTTTTTAGTTAAAAATGTATCTATGTAAGTAATCCCATTGGTTGGAAATATGATCTTATTCACACCTCCTAGCCAAGTTCCAATCCAACTTATACCATCTTGTGAGTGAAACGCTGAAATGGTGTAATTGTCTGAAATTCCAAGCCCTTTCATTCCCTTATTAAAAACATTTATTTCTCCGGTCACTATATTAAGCAAATAGGCACCACTGTTTTTTGACAACACCCAGAAGTACTCTTCATTAATAGACATACTATGAAGCTCTTGATCTTTAATTCTTTGATTGAACTCAAAAAACCGTTCAGAGTTATCAAGCACCCAACCTTCTCGAGTTTCTTTGTAAATAAATACACCTAAATCGGTTAACAACCACATTTCACCCATTGCGGTAAACTTGAGATCAATAATATTTCTATAAAATGGCTTTACAAAATTAATAGGGAAAATGCCACGCTCGGAAAAATAAAGAATTTTAGAGGTAGTTAGTAAAAAAATTCTAAACTGACTGTCTTTTACTACTTTAACTATAGACTCACCATAATCTAAATTAACATCGACAATGTTAAACGACTCTACAATTGCA
>JBFHSP010000088.1:0-12067 GCA_041591085.1 Kangiellaceae bacterium
ATGCGCGTGTACTTTGGTTGGTTTTCTAAATCCTGAGCCTTCTAACATGGCAGGCCAAAATAGAGTGTGAAAGTACACAATATCTTTACCGATAAAGTGGTGTACTTCGGCTTGAGAATCTTTATTCCAAAACTCATCAAAATTTAATGAAGCATCTTTATCACATAAGTTTTTAAAACTCGCCATATAACCAATAGGAGCATCAACCCAAACGTAAAAATATTTATTGGGTGCACCAGGAATTTCAAAACCAAAATAAGGTGCGTCGCGAGAAATATCCCATTGTTCTAAGCCGGCATTAAACCATTCGTCGAGTTTATTCGCTATTTGCTCTTGAACGTGATCTTGGCGGGTCCAGTTTTTTAACATGGCTTCAAAATCGGTTAGCTTAAAGAAAAAATGCTCTGAGTCTTTTAATACAGGGGTTGCACCAGATACCGCCGATTTAGGATTTTTTAATTCAACTGGACTGTAAGTTGCGCCGCAATTATCGCAGTTATCACCGTATTGATCGGCAGAGCCACATTTAGGGCATTCGCCTTTAACAAATCTGTCTGGTAAAAACATTGATTTTTCTGGATCAAACAGTTGTGAAATGGTTCTTTTAGCAATATGACCGGCGTCATTAAGTCTATTGTAGATGAGTTCACATAATTCTTTGTTTTCGTCTGAATGAGTCGAATGATAGTTGTCGTAATTGACTAAAAAGTCTTGAAAATCTTTTAAATGTTCTTCGCGCGTCGCGGCAATAAAGGCTTCAGGAGATAAGCCTTCTTTTTGAGCCCGAAGCATCACTGGCGTACCGTGCGTATCGTCGGCGCAAACGCTAACACATTGATGGCCGCGCATTTTTTGGAAGCGAGTCCAAATATCGGTTTGAATGTGCTCAAGCATATGTCCAATATGGATAGAGCCATTAGCATAGGGCAAAGCACTGGTAACCAAAATTTTTCGGGTCATTTTTTAACCTGTATTTCTCGAAATCGGAACGTTAGATAAGCGCAAATGATGGCTTATTCGGACAAAATATTAAAGTCGGGCAACTATATCAAAAAGTGATGGTGAAATATATCGCTGTTAGGGCTTTCAGCGTGTCCATTAGTGATTAAATTCGCTATAATCTCGCCTTCTCAAAATTTGGCTCAACCAGAATTGAAATGCATAACGAACAGTCAGTAAAAAATAGCTTAAATCAATGGTTATTACCCGAGCTAGGCGCTTCCATTGTTGAAGCGAATTGGGTAAAGCGTATTGAGTGCTCCCAAGACATAATTAAAGTCAAACTCGTGGCGGGATTTCCTTGTGATAGCAAAGTGGCTCACTGGAAACAGCAAATTGAACAGCATTTAGCTGAACATTTAAAAGTAAAGACGCAAGTTGATCTTTCTTGGTCTGTTGCCAGCCATACTCATAAAGCGGGCGTACCTTCGTTAGCGGGAGTAAAAAACCTTATTGCCATTGCAAGTGGTAAAGGTGGTGTCGGTAAGTCAACCACAGCGGTCAATGTTGCGTTAGCACTAGCAGCAGAAGGGGCAAAAGTTGGGTTGTTGGATGCTGACATTTATGGCCCAAGTCAGCCAATCATGTTGGGTAAAGCGGATGCAAAACCGGAAGCTTTGAGTCAAAAAGAGATTTTGCCGGTTGAAAGCTATGGTCTGCAAACTATGTCAATTGGCTATTTAGTCGATCCAGAGCAGGCGATGGTTTGGCGTGGCCCGATGGCTAGCGGTGCATTACAACAGCTTATTAACGATACTCAGTGGCGAGATTTAGATTATTTAATCATCGATTTGCCTCCAGGAACCGGAGATATCCAACTCACCTTATCGCAAAAGGTTCCATTAACCGCAGCGGTTGTCATTACCACGCCACAGGACATTGCTCTGGCCGATGCGCTCAAGGGTATTTCAATGTTTAATAAGGTCAACGTGCCGGTATTAGGGGTCATTGAAAACATGGGTATGCATGTTTGTACGAATTGTGGTCATGTTGAGCATATTTTTGGCGAAGGCGGCGGTTCTGCCTTAGCGCATGAACAAAAAATTGAGTTTTTAGGTTCATTACCTTTATCAAGAAATATTCGAGATGATGCCGATAAAGGCAAGCCTACTGTTGTCGCTGATCCTCATGGTGCGGTTGCAACCCAGTACGCCGAAATTGCACGAACCTTAACCGCAAGATTAGCGCGTCAAGCTAAAGATTACAGCCAAAGCTTTCCAACTATTTCAATTACAAACGATTAAAAATGCATTTTAGAAATGCTGTTAAAGAGGACTGAACATGAGTATTAAGTCAGATAAATGGATCCGCCGAATGGCGGAAAGCCACAATATGATTTCGCCTTTTGAACCGGGTCAGGTACGTTATCGCGGTGATGATCGTATTGTTTCTTATGGCACCTCAAGCTACGGGTACGATGTTCGCTGTTCGCGAGAGTTTAAAATTTTTACCAATATTAATTCGGCGATTGTTGACCCAAAAGCGTTCGATCAACAAAGTTTTGTTGATGTTGAGTCTGACGTTTGTATTATTCCACCCAACTCATTCGCTCTTGCTCGTACAGTTGAATATTTTAAAATTCCACGCAATGTTTTAACTGTATGTTTAGGAAAATCCACTTACGCTCGCTGCGGTATTATTGTAAATGTAACTCCTTTAGAGCCAGAGTGGGAAGGGCACGTAACCCTAGAGTTTTCTAACACGACGCCGCTGCCGGCAAAAATTTATGCAAATGAAGGCGTAGCGCAAATGTTGTTCTTTGAGTCAGATGAAGTGTGTGAAACTTCATACAAAGATCGTGGTGGCAAATACCAAGGCCAAACGGGCGTAACTTTACCTCAAACCTAATTACTATTTTGTAGCGAATAATATTTAATGACCGATTTTATGTTTGATGCCATCGTAATTGGCTCAGGACCCGGCGGCGAAGGTGCCGCTATGAATTTAGCAAAGCATAAAAAAAGAGTAGCAATTGTTGAGCGCTACAAAAAATTAGGTGGGGGCTGTACTCATTGGGGAACCATTCCATCAAAGGCATTGCGACATAGTGTAGCTCGTTTGGTTGAATACAATTCGAGTCCGCTATTTCAAGAATTGGAATTACCCAGCACCTTAACTTTCGCTGAAATTTTAAAACACACCCAGTCGGTCATAAAAAAGCAAGTTTCTCTAAGAACAGGTTTTTATGATAGAAATAGGGTAAAGGTGTTTTATGGTGATGCGAGCTTTAAAAATGCCAATACCGTTTCAATTCAAAACGACGATGGTAGCGAACAACAATTAACGGCTGAACATATCATTCTTGCTACCGGCTCTCGGCCTTATCGCCCAGCTGATATCGATTTTGGCCATAGACGTATCTACGACTCCGACACCATTTTGTCATTAGAACGTAATCCTCGCAGTATTATTATCTACGGTGCAGGTGTAATTGGATGTGAGTACGCTTCAATATTTAGAGGCCTTGGGGTAAAAGTTGATTTGCTGAACATGCGTGACCAGCTTTTATCGTTTTTAGATCAAGAAATTACCGACTCGCTTAGCTACCACCTTTGGAATAGCGGCGTGATTATTCGAAATAACGAAGAGTACGCCTCAGTTGAAGGGCTGGATGATGGAGTGGTAGTTACACTAAAATCGGGCAAAAAAATAAAAGCGGATTGCTTTTTATTTGCTAATGGTCGTACCGGAAACACCGACACGCTGAACTTGGAAAGTATTGGATTAGAATCCAATTCAAGAGGTCAGCTTGAAGTGAATGAGTGTTATCAAACTCAAGTTAAAAATGTTTATGCTGTGGGTGACGTAATTGGTTATCCAAGTCTTGCCAGCGCCGCGCTTGATCAAGGCCGAATTGCAGCCGCTAATATTTTAGATGAAGTGTGCTCATTACGTTTAGTTGAAGACATTCCAACCGGAATTTATACCATTCCTGAAATAAGTTCCATCGGAAAGACCGAACAGCAACTTACCGAAGAGCAAGTACCTTATGAAGTCGGGCGCGCTCGGTTTAAAGATTTAGCCAGAGGGCAAATTGCCGATACCACCGTAGGCAGCTTAAAATTGTTGTTCCACCGAGAAACCAAAGAAATTTTAGGTATTCATTGTTTTGGTGAGCGATCATCGGAGATTATTCACATTGGTCAGGCCATTATGCAGCAAAAAAATGGCGGAAATAATATTGAGTATTTTGTGAATACTACATTTAACTATCCAACCATGGCAGAAGCCTATCGGGTTGCCGCTTTGAACGGATTGAATAGATTGTTTTAGAAATCGGTAAAATTCACTTTTTTTTGATAATAAATTAATCTATTCTTTTTTGACAAAATTAAATAATAAAATTAAAGGCCTCTTGCTTTAGAGGCTGTATTGCTGAAAAGGAATTTGAGTGACTGTAAAAGCGTGTTTGGCTGTATTCTTACTATCTATTTATTCGTTAAATGCCGAGATTATTACCGTTCCTCCTGACGACGCCGAGTTCACTTATGGTCTCGGTGTTGCAAATAAAGTGGAAGCATCGCTTAATGAAGCGAAAGCGGCAATTACCACTAAGTTGATATCAACGGTTTCGTCTGAATCAACAACTAAAGGTTTTTCGTCGTCAGGAAGAAGTAACTCTTCCTTTTCATACATTAATAAAGTTAAATCTGTTGAAATTGCATTAACCAATGTAGAAGTTCTTTCCCAGAATTTTAATGGTCAAAATTGGTCAACTTTGATCCGCGTGTCAAAATTAGATTTACAAAATGCAGTACTAAATTCTTTAAGTCATTTATCAAGTGAATTGAATCAGTTCCTAGACAATCATCAAAGCAATCAAGGAATTAGTTGTTTTTTTGAAATAGGTCAAGCGGATGATAAGCATATTCTAATGTCTCAGCTTTTAACAATATTGCCTAAGGATGCTGTAACCGAATACAAGGAAGAGTTAACAAAATTCTTACAGTTAAAGTCTCGCTGCTTAACCCAAAACACATTAGTAATAAATAATGACAATGCTCTATTAGGTAAGTCCTTAAAGTCATTATTTCGTAAAAAGTATAAAGTGGTTAATTCGGATACTGAAAATGCTGGAAGTCTTGAATATCAAGTGAAGTATAAAGAGTTTGAATTTTCGGGACAGTTTGTAGCTAACGCTACAGCCATTATTAAAATCTTTGATGAGAAATCAAGACTTATTGAAGAGCAAACCGTATCCGGCAAAGGAAGCTCATTTACAAATGCTGAGGAAGCCAAAGTAAAAGCTACTCAGGCACTAATCGAAAAAACATCATCTAAAATGGAGTATTTATGAATAAGTATTTTTTAATTTTGTTGCTAGCTCTTTTGACTTCAGGCTGTTTAACAACAAAACCTGATATGCATCCTAAACTTGGGCAAGTTGTATTAGCAAAGGAGGATAGCTTTAAACTTGAAAAAGCAGATAATCTAGATGCAATTGTTGTAATGGCGGGGATTGAAACTGGTAAGTATGCAAACGAAAGTAAAGAGTATGCCAAGTTATTACAAAAGTCATTCTCAGATCGTGGAATTGTTATTGCTGAGAGAGAACTTACAGACTCAGTAAAAAAAGAAATCCAGTTTTCGTCAGCTATGACAGATGAAAGCTATAACGGACCTAAAGAAGCTTCTAAAGCCGCACTAGTCACCATTGACGCTGTGACCGTGGGTAGTAACTATACTCCAAGAAAAAGCTGGACTGATAAAAAGGGCAAGTATCACACATCAGATGCTTATTGTAGCTACAAGTTAGAGTTCAGTGGAAAAGTCGAAATTAAAAAGCTTCCAGAAATGGAACTTGTTCAACAGTTCTCAATTCAAGATGATACTATACAGACTCAATCAAACCCCTCGAGCTCTAGTTGTCGGTTAACCGATGGTATTGTTGGAGGTTTACTAATTGAAAGCTTTAACGATTCAATCAACTACGGTGATCAAGTCAATGGATTAAATACTCTTCTAGCTCCTAGACATCAGGTTACAGGTGCTTTTGAGCTTAACGGAAATATATTTTTTGAAACGAATATTGGACTCAGTAATGGTGCTAAAGACAACCGGAAAGTTTCGCTTTATAAAGAACTTGACGGTCAGCTCCTGCAAATTGGTGAAGGAGAGTTTGTAGATACCAAATATGCCGATCAAAATTCGTCATTTATTGCCATAGATAAAGATCTTCATGCGCTTATTAAAGTTGGAACAATTGTTAAGTTAAGTGAAGATGAATGTAGTTGGACCGACTTTAAATGTTTGGGAAGCAAAATTAAAAAGTCTTTTGATTAAGTCAATAATAACAGTGATGTGGTGAGGTCCAACCATGTATAAAATTTTAGTTTTTGCACTATTCTTTGTAGGGTTTTTAACTCAAACGACACTTGCTGAAGTGTATAAATGTAAAACCGACCAAGGCGTTAAGTTTCAGGACACGCCTTGTGTTGATGAAAACAAACAAGAACTGGTGACTATTAAAGGTGATAATGCTTCGAGTTCTTCGGTAGAGTTAACTGCTGATTCTTTAGTTGGGAAGTGGTGTGAGTTTGCTACCAGTTTGGAAGTATCCGGAACTAAAGATTCATCAGCACCGGCTACTTGGCATTTTAAATCAAAAGATCAAATGTCTTACACATATAAGTCAATGCAAGGAAAAGGCAAAGAGCGGTTCAATCAATATTCGTTTGACGGATCAACCGTTGATATAAATAACTCAATGATTGGAAGTTGGGAGGTTGAATCCTTTTCTGGAAGTATTCTCATATTAAGTGGGCCTTACGGAGGCTATGCGCATTTACGACGTGGCGGTTGCTAGAAGCTTAGTTATTAAAATTCGTCGCGTACAATCATCCTTCTCGATTTTTGCAATGATTTATGATTTCAATTCTATTTTTTTAGCTTGGTGGCAGGGTTTCCTGCCACCATTTCATTTTCACCAAAGGACTTTGTGACCACGCTACCGGCTCCAATGATCGTATTATCGCCAATAGTAACACCCGGCAAGATTATTGCTCCTGCACCAATAAAAACATTATTACCAATTTGAATATCGCTACATAAATTAGTTTTTTGTAATCGATGAGAAGGATTGGAAGGGTGAGTTACCGTTATTAATTGTACATTGGGGCCAAATAAGCAATCGTTTCCAATTTCAATTTTTCCCGCGTCTAAAAAGGTACAACCTTTATTGATGTAAGTGCGATCACCAATTGAAATAAAGGAACCATAGTCACAGTGAAATTCGTACTCTATAAATACTTGCTCACCGCAATGTTGAAAAAGTGCTTTGAGCTTTTTTAAATATCCTTTGGATGGATCGCGTGCGAATTTTCGGCAAATTTCCCCAGCAATCTGTCGCTGGCTTCTTAGATTTACATCTAAACTGTTGAATTCACGCATCGTCATTTAAATAAGTTAAAGATTTTAATTTAATCACGCCCTCAGGTTTTCCATTTCTAAATTGCGCGAGTTGGACGGGAAAGTAATCAAGCTCGGGTGCGAGCCAAAACAAAAAGTATTTATCACCTTTGTTTTCAATTTGTTGCGCCCACAACACGGTATCAAAAGTACCAAACTCAGTTGAGACTTTCTCATATCCCTCATTGAAAAAATCGAGCTTATCAATGTGTCCTTTATAGCTCACCTTGATCTGTTGCTCTCTTAAGTTTAATGGTGCCTTTAATCGAAGTAAGTGTTGAAAATTGAGATGGTCGGTTACTAGTTCAGATAAATTTATATGCCATTCGCTTTCATTATAAGAGCCTATCTCAAGCATTTTTTTCCAATCAAATTGGCTGGTGATAATACGGTCATCTTTAAATGATCGTTTAGTTACTGATTCATAATGAAGGGGAGTAATGTCAAAGCCGTCTGTTAGAAAACGACTTGTTTCTTTAAACTCAAGCTTATAAAAATACTTGCTGATTTCTGTGGACATGGTTAACAACCACTGATTATTTTTAATTGTTAGACTTCTTAAAGCACTGCCCATTTTTTTCTTGCCATCAAAAATGGAGTATTCAGCTTGATAAGGTTGAATACGAGATGGTTTTATTGGTTCGTTGTGAATAATGTTTTCTTGTGAAAAAGTAAAAGGAATATAGGTAGAAATAATAAGGAAAAAAGACCACTTAAAGAGTTTGAGTTTATAGCAGTCTTTTATACTATTGAAAAAGTTCGAATTAAAGACGAATGGGTTGTGCCAATGCCTCATTATCAAAATAAATCACTCCTGACTTCCACTGTAATCGTTGTTCTGCAAACCATTTAACCACTTGAGGATAAAGTTGATGCTCAATAGTTTTGACCTTTTCAATTAAACTCTGTTCCGTTTCATTTTTGGCAATATTAACATGCATTTGTGCAATAATGGGGCCACCATCCAGTTCTTCAGTAACAAAATGAACGGTTGAACCATGTTCGCTTTCGCCATTTTCAATCGCTTTACGGTGGGTGTGCAACCCAGGGTACTTAGGTAGTAACGAAGGATGAATATTAAGCATTTTTCCTGGAAACTGTTGCACTAGTTCCGCTGTCATAATACGCATATAGCCAGCTAGAACGACTAAATCTGGATTAAAAGACTGTATTGCTTCAGCTATGCAATGGTCAAATTTTTCGCGGCTGCTAAACTCAGTGTGGTCGACGGTTTTTGTCGCAATGTTCGCTTTTGCTGCTCTTTCTAAACCTGCAACATTGGGTCTATTTGATATCACTCCGACAATTTCTATGGGTAAATTACCGGCTTGTTGAGCATCAATTAATGCTTGTAAATTGGTGCCCGATCCTGAAATCAGCACCACCACTCGACAAGTTTGATTCATCAAAAATTAACCTTGCATCACCACACGTGGATTATCATTTTGCTCAATGATTTCGCCAAGCAACCATGCTTTTTCGCCTTGGTCATTCATAAATTGAATAAAAGCTTGGTGTTGATCGGAGGGTACAATGACTGCCATTCCGACGCCACAGTTGAATGTTCGGTGCATTTCGGGAGTCGCAACATTTCCGGCTTCTTGTAGCCATTGAAATACTGGAGGTAAGTCCCAGCTTTTGGTGTTAATTACAGCAGAAGTATTGTCGGGCAATACACGTGGAATATTTTCGGTGAAGCCACCGCCAGTAATGTGGGCCATCGAATGGATATCGAACTTTTTAAGCGCTGCTAATAAATTTTTAACATAAATACGGGTAGGCTGCATAAGCGCTTCAGCTAATGTGCTATCACCACAAGGCTGATTTACATCAACGCCTGAAACTTCAATAATCTTACGAATTAAAGAATACCCGTTAGAGTGGGGACCCGATGATGCAAGTGCTACTATTTTGTCGCCTACATTGACTTTAGAGCCATCAATAATTTTACTCTTTTCAACAATACCTACGCAGAAGCCGGCTAAATCGTAATCGCTGCCTTCGTACATTCCTGGCATTTCAGCGGTTTCTCCACCGACTAGCGAGCAACCAGATTGATCGCAACCTTCACCGATCCCATTAACAACGGAAGCAGCAATATCTACATCAAGATGACCAGTAGCATAGTAATCCAAAAAGAATAGCGGCTCGGCACCACCAACAATAAGATCGTTTACACACATGGCTACTAGGTCTATTCCAATAGAGTCGTGCTTGTTTAAATCCATAGCAAGGCGAAGTTTAGTGCCTACGCCATCAGTTCCGGATACCAGCACTGGCTCGTTATAGCCTTTTGGCAATTCAAATAGAGCCCCAAAGCCACCTAATCCGGTCAATACTTCCGGTCTTCTGGTTCTTTTGGCAACATGTTTTATCCGCTCAACTAATTCGTTTCCGGCTTCAATATCAACGCCAGCGTCTTTGTAGCTTAAAGATGGTTTTGATGGGTTCGTACTCACGGGTAAACTGCCTCTAGAAAAATTTGGCGCATTTTATCACGCTGTGCAGCAAGAAACGAGGATGAACAATAGAAAATCATTGACTATACTGGCTTTTAAACCACTTATTTGACCTTGGAATTGGGGTATCGGATTTGCTCAGTCATTGGATGAGGAAACTTTTAGTTATTTTAGTCTTTGCGTGCTTGCAGCCAGCGGGGTTTAGTACAGGCGTTTTCAAAACAATAGACGTAAGCCAACGAGGTAGTTTTCCGGTTGGCGGCGCGGTGTATTTTTTGGAAGCTAAAGAGCAACGAATAACGGCAGAGATTATTCAAGCACAATATCTAAGAAACCCGGCCGCATGGCGCAAAGCTGGAGGCGATGGAATTGCAGGCTCTGGCTATACTAGCAAAGAGATCTGGGCCGCAATATTTCTTACTAACAGCGGTAAAACTCCAGTTCATCGATACCTAAGTTTTGAACTAGCAACATTAGATCACCTTGATATCTATTCTGCACCTTTTGGCAGAGAAATCATGGGGTACTCTTTCGGCAATAGTTTAAGGCCAGAAGAGCGATCATTGCTGTCTGTGCTGCCTTATATAGAGGTTAAGCTCGATGCCAGGGAAATTTTACCGGTGTTGTTTAAAGTTCAGTCACAAGCTGCTATTCAGTGGCCGATTGTTATAAGAGATGAATACAGTTTTTCGAAATCTGTTTTAACTTTTATATCAATAGAGATGCTGTTTAATGGAACCGTATTGGCACTAGTTATTATTCAATTGATCCAATACATCATTTATCGAAGAAAAGATTCACTTTGGTATTTGGCATCGGGACTGTCTATATTAGCGTTTTTTGCGGCTATTCAAGGAACGGGTAATCTGTTGTTGTGGGGTTACTGGCCGGAGTTTTCTCGAAATGTCATGGTGTACTTTATGGCTGCCATGTATTTTTTCACGATTGGTTTTGCTTATTGTGTACTTGATTTAGATTCGGAATACCCAAGGCTAATGATTGGTTTTCGGTGGGCGCAACGAGTGGCTGTTTTATGGTTGGTGTTTCCTAGTCTATTTGGTTATCAGTTTGCGATATTTTCGATCATGATTGTAGCGTCAGTGGTTGCTTTAGCTACGATTGTGATCGCAATTTTTCAAGCGCGCACGGGGAAAAAGAGGGCTGTTATTTACGTGAGCTCGTGGGCAATGTTTTTTTTAGTGGCAATTCTTTTTATGTTAGCCAAAATTGGATTGATCGAAACTTCAATTATGTTTAACCGATTATTTCAGCTCGCCACAATCACTCAATTGCTTTTGCTCTTTTATACATGGAGCTATATCGGTCATCAAGAATCAACTCAAAGATTTAAGCATGTTGAAGAATCATTAGCGCTCGAGAAGAATTTTGCTAATTCACTCGAAGCGCAAATTATTCAAAGAACTAATGAAAATACTATTTTACAAGATCAAATCATCCAGATATCTGGCACCGATGGTCTTTCCGGACTTTATAGTCGAGAATATTTCAATAAAAACTTTCCGCTAGAAATTAAACGAATGAATCGCACCCATGATCATCTTTCGTTACTTTTGTTTGATATTCGTCAATTCGGCAAGCTTAATTTAAAGTATGGCAATATAAATGGGGATAAGGCGATTAGAACGGTTGCTAAAATAATCGCAAAAAATATAAAACGCGAAAGCGATTGGAGTGCTCGTTTTGGATCAAATGAATTTGCGGTGGTATTGCCAAGTACTAAGTCTTCAGATGCCTTAAATGTTGGTCAAAGAATATTGGATGAAATTCATCAAACTAAAATTTCTGGTATAGATGAAGAAACAGAAGAAGTTATCAATTTTAAAATTTTTGTGCGAGCAGGATGTTACGGTGATATTCCATTATCTGAGAGCGCATTATTGTTTTTAAGTAGAGTCAATAAAGCAATAATTAAAGCCAAACGTTTAGATGAGCATAATGTCATATTGTATGCCGAAGATTGAACTTAAATAGATGTCCTAGTTACGTTGTTTAAAGTTAATAAAATGAATTCCTCTAATCACTGTTTCTGGGTCTGAAAACATCAGCAGGTGCTCATGAGTCGGCAAGTATAAATATTCGCCATTATGTTTTTTTGCCAGCTTTGCCATCCATTCATCGCCTTCTTTTTTCCAAAGCTTTAAACTAATCTTATCTTCAGCTTGCTCAATAAATGGGACCTC
>JBFHSP010000089.1:0-11780 GCA_041591085.1 Kangiellaceae bacterium
CACCATGTACGCGGCCAATCATTTAAATGGTGTAAAGGCTATTTGTTGTTTAACCGAGTCTGGGGCTACTGCTCTTTGGATGTCGCGCATTCGAAGTGGTATGCCCATTTACGCACTGACTAAACGCTTAGATACCCAAAGAAAATTAGCTCTTTGTCGTGGTGTTGAAGCTATTCCATTTGACCCTACAGTACTCGCCCGTCACGATGTAAACCGACTAGCTGTGGATGAGCTGAAAAAGCGTGGTATTGTTAAAGATGGCGATTTAGTGCTGCTCACAAAAGGTGATCACATGGGTATTTTAGGTGGTTCCAATGCCCTAAAGATTGTTCGTGTAGGTGAAGTTATTTAATTGATAAACTAAAAAAAATCCCGCAAAAGCGGGATTTTTTTTAATTTGTACGAATTAAATATTTGATTCAAACTCGGCAACAATCGTTTGTGACTTATTTTGGTCTAAAACCTTACCACCAGCAACGGCTTCTTTAACCCAATCAAAGGTCTTTTTACCATCGTGTTCAACATATTGCAGGTCTTCTTTTTTCAACTTTTTAATCAAAAAAGAAGATACTTCCGTTGCGCCATAGTAACTAGCGGCTTTTAATAAGCTACCACCATTAAAGTTGCCATCAGGTTGGCAAGCAAAGCCAATATATACGTCTCTAATCTCTAAATTTGCGGTTTTAAGCTTTTTTCGGATGCTTGAACGATCGTCGGCTTTAACATACTCACAAAGCGAAGGGCTTAAACGCTCAATAGTTTCCATTGAAGCGAAAGAAGTTTGTATACCAAGTGCAACAAATGCTGCGATTAACCATTTCATGGGATGTCTCCAAAAGTCAAAAAGTGTTAAATCTGGAGATAAGGCGGTAAGGAAGGCGGTTTTATGGCGTTCTTCCCGGAAACCCCGCTGTCATAGAAACATAACCTAATGGTTATGCCTCCTTAGACCGGTAGCTTTGCGACCCATGACTTTCATCATGGTGAGCCCTTATCAAGAAGTTGACTGAATTATAATCAAGTATGGAATTCCGTCAATAGATTTTAGGTGCAAAACTAAAAAATATTTCCGGTCTTTGGTTTATGAGGTTTTAGCACCCTTCTTTTTTATAAACGATAAACTTAATTCGACCATATAGGTAGCCCAGCCCACCTATTAAAAGGCCGGTGTAGCCAAACATTAGATAAGCTTGATTGCCGCTGTTTTTGCCGAAGTAAAAAAGCAAGATGCCAGCAAGAAATATGATCATAGAAACGTAGATAATACCTTGAAAGCGCGACATCATTTTTAGCCGCTTAATCTTTTTGGAGCGTAATAGGTCATCATCAGATGCCCCTTTTTGAGTATACCCACAATGAGAGCAGACCAATGCTTTGTCTGATATAGGTTTGCGACACTCAACACATTTTGTAATTGCCATTTTCTTTTCCAGAGGTTTTTTAGCGGTTTAGTAATTCGTATGTTTTTGACGCAACTTCGAAAACATCTTTAGCTAGCGCTTTGTCTTCAATCAGTTCCTTAAACAACTCTTTGACTAAGGCTTTTCTTTTTTCATCCAGTTTTCCTACCACGTTAAACTGTTTAGTCAGCCCTGCTGCAATTTGTCCGTTGTAACGCCCTATCCTTTTAATCGCATCGACCACTAAATGGTAACCTTGGCCGTCTGCTCGATGAAACTGAGGAAAGTTAAGTGCTGCAAAGCTAGTGATCAGCGCGCGTATTTTATTGGGATTTTTTTCATCGTACTGAGGATGAGAAAACAATTCTTTAATGTCCGTAATTACATTGTCATCATCTTTAGTGGCCTGAACCATAAACCATTTATCCATAACCAATGCTTCATTTTTCCATTGGGTAACAAATTGCTCGCTGGCATGGTTTTTATCTTCAGAATAGTGTACTAAGCATTTTAATGCCGTTAATTGGTCGGTCATTAAATTTGCCTGTTTGTATTGCTCATAAGCAATGTATTCACTTGAACGGTCAGCATCGTTCAAATACTGTAACGCTAAATTTTTCAACGAACGATCGGCAATACGAGTTGCTCCCAATTCCGTTTCACCAGCTGCATGAAATTGGTTATAAATATTTATCCATTCTTGTACTAATTCAGAACTGATTAAATTCTGTAACAATCGGTAACGGCTTATGAGATCATCAACACTCAAATCAACCAATGACTCCAAAACAGCCGTGTAATCTGGCAAAGATAAAGCTCGCGCTTTAAAAGCGTTATCAACAGAATCGTCGTTTATTATTGATTTAAAGCCTTCAATTATGAACGAAATAAGATTTTGATTTCCTGTTTGCAAATACAAAGACATCAATCGTTGACCTGCATCCCAACGATTATAAGAGTTAGGATCTTTTGCAAATAATAATGCCAACTCTCTCTCACTTTGTTTGAGATTGAGTTTTACCGGCGCCGAAAAATTACGTAATAAAGAAAGTATGGGCTTTTGTGAAACATCATCAAAAATGAACGTTTGCTCTTCTCTTTCAAAAATTATAGTCGTTTCTTCATAAGACTCACCATTCAAGGAAAAACTCAATGATTCACCTGTTTGCCCGATAAATCCAAGTGTTATTGGAATTAAAAATGGATTGACTGCCGAACAATGATGGCCGGACTGAGTCAGTTTTAATGTTAATGATTTAGCTGCTGAATCATATTCATAGTTTACTGCTAGCTCAGGAGTTCCGGCTTGGGAATACCAATTTCTAAATACCGGATAATCAACACTGTTTGCGTCAAACATGGCATTGACAAAATCATCACACGTTACGGCTTGTCCATCGTGTCTTTTAAAATAAAGAGCCATACCTTTACGATAACCTTGCTCGCCCAATAAAGTGTGCAGCATTCGAATAACTTCCGCACCCTTATTGTAAACCGTTACAGTATAAAAGTTATTCATTTCTATATATTCATCGGGACGAATAGGATGCGCCATAGGCCCAGCATCCTCTGCAAACTGATAGCTTTTAATCATTTTCACATCATCAATCCGCTTAACCGCGGCCGATCGTAAATCTGAAGTAAACTGCTGATCCCGAAAGACCGTTAATCCTTCTTTTAAACTGAGTTGAAACCAATCTTGGCAGGTAACTCTATTGCCGGTCCAATTGTGAAAATATTCGTGACCTATAACACTTTCAACGCCTTCAAAATCTTTGTCGGTTGCAGTTTTCGGATTGGCTAATACATATTTAGTGTTAAATATATTCAGGCCCTTATTTTCCATAGCCCCCATATTAAAATCACCGACCGCAACGATCATATATAGATCTAAATCGTATTCAAGATTATGGGTTTGTTCATCCCACTTCATTGCTGCAATCAGTGATTGCATTGCAAACTCTGTTTGATCTAACTTACCTTTATCGACAAACAACTCTAGAGCTACTCTACGTCCAGACTGCGTTATAAATTCCGATTGCCTTAAATCAAAATCACCTGCGACCAATGCAAATAAATAACTGGGTTTAGGAAAAGGATCATGCCACTCGACAAAATGTTTACCATTTTCTAAATCACCTTGTTTTACTTTGTTACCATTCGATAACAAGAAAGGGTAGTCTTTTCTGTTGGCTTCAATACGAACTGAGTAAGTTGCCATAATATCAGGACGATCTAAAAAGTAGGTGATGCGCCGAAACCCTTCTGCTTCACATTGAGTACAAAATTTATTGCTAGAAACATATAAGCCTTCTAACGCTTTATTGTCAGCAGGATCAATTTCTACTTCGGTTTCCAACAAAAATTCTGATGGTAGATCGTTTAGAGTTAACCCTTCCTCGCTCAAGGTAAATCGGTCAGAGTTAAGCTGCTTTCCATTAATCGCAATGTGAATGAGCTTAAGGTTTTCACCGTTCAAAAAAAGGCTGTTAGCCGGAGTCTGTTTTTCGTTGGCTTTGAATTTAAGTTTAGAAATAACCCTGGTTTGATGAGGCTCAAGCTTAAAGCACAATTCAACCGTATCAATTAAAAAAGCACTGGGTTTATAATCTTTTCGATAATGAGTGACTGGCTTAGACATTGATAAAATACCTATAAAGGACAAAATGTAATGCCGCAAGGTTAACCAAAATATGGATAAAGCTGAACGGTTTTTTCGGTTAACTGGTCAGCTTTGTAGCGAAAAACTCTAATTAGGACGCTAAATCTGGTTAAATTACCTTCAATTTCAACTTTCATTCCTGCTTTTCCCTATACAAACGGCGCTGTGATCATTATGATCACGCCCGCGAAGATCACTACACAAAATTCGACATTTCAAAATCATGCGACATTTCAAAACGATGAATTGATCGCTACAGGAGGTTCCTTGTGACAACGGTTGCGACCTTTAAAATTGAACATACTCAATATTTAGACGCTTCAGGTAAGCCTACCGCTAAAAAAATGCCTAAATGGGCTAAAGATGCGGATACCTTAAAAGCTTTATATCGTTCTATGGCGCGCATTCGCCAACTAGATACTAAAGCCTATGCTTTGCAAAGAACCGGCAAAATGGGGACTTACCCTGCAGCTACTGGTCAAGAAGCTATTGGCGTTGGCTTTGGCAGCGCACTCACTGCTGATGACGTTTTATGTCCTTATTACCGTGGCCAAGCCTCCATGATTGAACATGGCGTAACCATGGAAGAAATCCTTCTATATTGGGGCGGTGATGAACGCGGTTCAGATTTTAAAAACGCTAAACAAGACTTTCCTATTGCAGTACCTATTGCAACCCAATGCTTACACGCAACCGGAGTTGCTACCGCGATGAAACTACGCGGCGAAAAACGCTGCGTGGCTACTGAAATAGGCGAAGGCGGAACTTCTGAGGGCGACTTCTACGAAGCATTAAACGTTGCCGGTATTTGGAATTTAGGGGTGATGTTTATCATCAATAACAATCAATGGGCTATTTCGGTGCCTTCCTCTATTCAAACCGCCTGTGAAACCTACGCACAAAAAGCGATTGCAGCGGGCATTGAAGCAGTCCAAGTCGATGGTAACGATATCATCGCTGTGCGAGAAGCCGCGCTGAATGCGGCAGAAAAAGCACGTAACGGCGGTGGAGCTACCTTAATTGAATGCGTTTCTTTACGTTTATGTGACCACACAACCGCTGATGACGCAAGGCGCTACCGTCCAGAAAACGAACTCGACAGCGGCTGGAAGAATGAACCCATTATCCGTTTAAGAAAATATATGGAATCTCTAGGCATTTGGGATGAACAGCAAGAAGAAACCATGATGGCTGAAGTGGTCGCAGAAGTACAAACGGCGGTCGACAACTATTTGGCCACTCCTGCCGATAGTCCTGAAGCTATGTTCGATTATTTATATGAAGAGTTGCCCAGCCGTACGCAGGAGCAAAGAGAATACGCAATCAACAATAAAGTTGTTGGAGGACACCACTAATGCCGGCAATTACTTTAATTGAAGCCGTTAATATGGCTCTCGCCCATGAACTTAAACACAACAAAGATGTGGTTGCTTTAGGTGAAGACGTAGGCGCAAATGGTGGAGTATTTAGAGCCACTGACGGTTTACAAAAGCAATTTGGTGAAGAGCGTGTAATTGACACACCACTTGCAGAATCCATGATAGCAGGACTATCAATTGGTATGGCCTCTCAAGGCATGCGGCCAGTGGCTGAAATGCAATTTATGGGATTTATATTTCCTGCCGCAGACCAAATTATCTGTCATATGGCCCGTATGCGTCATCGAACGCGTGGTCGTTTAACTTTACCATTAGTTATTCGAGCCCCTTACGGTGGCGGTATACATGCTCCTGAGCATCACTCTGAAAGCACAGAGGCTATTTTCGCCCACATCCCAGGCTTGAAAGTAGTCATTCCATCGAACCCTTCGCGTGCGTATGGCTTGTTATTAGCAGCCATTCGAGATCCCGATCCGGTGATTTTTCTAGAACCTAAACGCGTTTACCGTATTGTTAAGCACGAAGTGGAAGATAACGGCGAAGAATATCCAATTGGTTGTTGCTTTGTTGACCGCGAAGGCACTGATATTACCCTTATTTCATGGGGTGCTATGCTGCATGAAACCCATATGGCCGCAGCGAAGCTAGCTGAGAAAGGGATCAGCGCTGAAGTGATTGATGTAGCCACCGTAAGCCCTCTTGATATCGACACTATTTTAGAATCTGTTGAAAAAACGGGTCGCGTTGTCATCGTGCAAGAGGCGCCTAAAGCTGGTAGCTTAGGATCTGAAATTGCGGCAGAAATCGCAGAAAAGCGCGTATTTAGCTTACTGGCTCCAATTGGTCGAGTTTCTGGTTACGATACCGTAATGCCATATTACCGCCTCGAAAAGCAGTATATGCCAACGGTTGATCGTATTATGGAAGAAGCATTGAAAACGGTGGAATACAAATGAGCATTTTCAACTTACCCGACTTAGGTGAAGGTTTACCCGATGCCGAAATCGTGCGCTGGTTAGTCAAAGAAGGCGATACTTTAACGATTGATCAACCTATGGTTGAAATGGAAACCGCTAAAGCCGTGGTTGAAGTGCCTTCTCCGATTGCAGGCAAAATCACTAAATTTTACGGTGGACCAGGTGATGTGATCCAAACCGGATCACCGCTTGCGGAGTTTGACGGTGCAGGTAATAGCGCAGCGCCACAGTCAGCTAACCAATCTAAAGCCGAGCCAACAGCGTCAAACGCTATCCCAGCTGCTCAAACAACAGCCAATGAAGATTTTAAACTTCCTGACTTAGGTGAAGGTTTACCTGATGCGGAAATTGTTCGCTGGTTAGTCAAGGAAGGTGAAACAGTTACTGTTGATCAACCGATGGTAGAAATGGAAACCGCTAAAGCCGTGGTTGAAGTCCCCTCGCCATTGGCGGGAACCATTGCCAAATTGCACGGTAATGCAGGCGATGTGATTGCTGTAGGAGCCGTTCTTGTATCTTTTGGAGTTGCCGGAACTACTCAATCCGCTGCAGCTTGCCAAAGCTCTGAATCAACCAGTGAAGAAGATCGAGCAGACTCAGGTACCGTAGTCGGTTCTGTGCAAGTTGGAAATACGGTCGTCGCTGAATCGGCGAGCGCAGTCGTTAAGGCGCTTGCTAAAAAATTAAAAGTTGATTTAAGCCAAGTAAGCGGCAGCGGTGCAAATGGTGCCATTACTCAAGCAGATGTTAAAGCAGCGGCTAAAACTGGTCGTGCAACTGCTTCTGCAACAAGCGTAGCCATTGTACCGTCCGCAGGTACCCAAACGAATAATCCATTGGCTTATCGCGCCTCTCCAGCAGTTAGAGCTTTAGCTCGTAAGCTCAATATAGACTTAGGTCAGTGCCAAGCAAGCGGTAAAAAAGGCACCATTACCCGTGATGATGTTAACGCAGCTGCAAGTGGCACTATAAAAACCACTTCGAGGGCAGCAGCAATAGATTCAACAGCTGCTAGCACATCTGCAAGTAGCTCACCACGCTTACCAACGGTCAGCGTTTCTCGTGAACCACAAGCAATCCGTGGTGTTCGTCGTGCAATGGCACAAGGCATGGCCCATTCACACGCAACGGTAGTTCCTACTACATTAGTCGAAGACGTCAATATCAGTCGTTGGAAAAAAGGTACTGATTCATTGGCTCGTTACATTCGGGCAATGGTTTACGCTTGCCGAGTAGAGCCAGCTTTAAATGCTTGGTTTGATGGGGAAAATATGGAGCGATTGCTTCATCCTAATGTAAACATTGGTATCGCAATTGATACGCCCGACGGATTGTATGTTCCTGTGGTTCATAATGTCGATCAAATGAACATGGTCGAGTCCCGCGCTGCAGTTCAAGTGCTTCGTGACAAAGTTTCCAACAAAGGGATTAAACCCGCCGATCTGGCAAATGCAACAGTAACACTTTCAAACTTTGGTTCTATTGCAGGTCGCTACGGAACTCCAGTCGTGTCACCACCACAAGTAGCTATTTTGGGTACAGGACGTTTTCGTAATGAGTTGCAACTCACTGATAAAGGCATAGAAAACCAACGGATGTTGCCACTTTCACTCACCTTTGATCACAGAGCTTGTACCGGCGGAGAAGCGGCTCGGTTTTTAGCTGCCATTATGGAAGACTTGGCCAAAGCTGAATAATAGCTAATTTGATTTTTTAGATACTTAAGGCTCTTTTGTAAGAGCCTTTAATTTTTTAAGACTAGAGAATTTAGTAACACTTTGATTAAACACGAATAAACGGAGTTAATCTTTGAAAACCCAAACCGATAGAGTATTAGGTTCTCTTACGTCTTTTGCAGTAGCCCATCCCGGTTTACTATTCTCGATGGCCTATGCTTTTTGGGCGATAGTAGGTGTACTCTATTTACATTTTTATTACTTACGTTTTGATATCCCTATTTTAAAACTTTTAGAAGTGTCCGATGTCATCGTTGCAGGCTTTCAAGATATTCGCATCACTTATGCGGTCATCGGCTCAATTTTAGTTAACTTTAGTATATTAGCTCTGGGTTCATTAGCTGAGCGATTGAAAGCTAAATACAACAATTGGGAAGGCAAGCCCTATAGAAAAATATTAATTGCTATATTTTATGTTCCAAAGAATTTATCTTGGATTTACTTGCCGCTAACACTCGGTCTTGTCATGTACTTTTACATGTTTTTAAATTTTGTGATCGATGACATCTATCAAGAAGTAATGACTGTTGATTCTCCAAAAGTCTTGATAATACAAAACGATTTACCTCTCACCACCTATTGTAATCAACAAGTTTCAGACAAATGGTATTTACTCGGCTCTAGTACTAAATTTATTTTTGTTTATTCAACCGAATGTCATGAGTCACTCGCTCTGCCATTTGAGAGCGTCTCTATTTTAAACATTGCTCCAGAGTTTAAAGAAAAGCGAAAATCAGATTTCGATAAGTTAAAAAATACAGAAGCAGTTCAAAATAACTTTTAGGAAGTGCTTAGAGTTCCTTCCAATATTAGAGCTACTCAATTTTTATTTGGGTATACAAAAATTGAAAGTACTGTTAGGTATTTGAGTATTAACGTTGAAGACGCCTTTTCACTTTCAGAGCAAACCGAACTATAGACAAAAAGAGAGCCGCTAAAAGCGGCTCTCTTGCAACCTCAGTTTGCGACGCTGAAGGGGAAAAAGAGCACAAAGCGGTCATTAGCATCTCAAAAATTTAGCCCGTTTTAAGGCGAAAAACAACGAGTTCCTTAGGCCGTGGAGAAGTCCAAAAATTCGATAGCTTTATCCTTATTAATTAAACTTAATTGCATTAATGGGTATTGGATTCTTCTCTAGGTTATATTCTCCGAAAAAGGAGATGTTTATTTTTTTCTTATCTTTATAAAAGAAACACTTAGTTAGAGATCCATTCTCTTCTTCATTATCATTGAAGCATTCTAATGTTCTTTCCCCTATAGAATAACTAGACATTTTAAGGTTATACTGATTTTTCTCTGCAGCATAAAACTTTGATATGTAAGCTTCCGTTTTATCATCGAGAGCATCATCAGAAATAGGAAAGTATTGATAAATTATCTTCATGACTAATTGATCATTAGAATCCGTAAACTTACAGCTATAACCCTCTCCCCAATTAAGTTGCACCTCAGATTTCTTAATTAAAAGTTGGTTAAGTTTAATATCTAACTTTCCACACTGAAAAACATTGATGTTGTCACTTTTAGCTCCTGATATATCAACTAATCCAAAAAATATTAATATGTAAATTATTTTCACTTTAAACACCTTTAATATGTAGTAAATACAGTAGGAGTATTACCTTTATGCTGATAAAGGATTTCTCTATTTGCATTTCGAGTTACTAGGTAACCTGTGCTCTGTTTATCAATATCAGAAAAGTCATTTCCACCAGCAGTAATTGTATCCTTTCCATTTTTTTTAACAAAGTTATAAGAATAATCTACCATTCCACTGATTATATTTCTTTTACCAGACCGGCCGGCCAAGTAGGCATCTGACAATGCTTCGAGAACGTTATTGGATTGAGATGCAAGCCGACTTCTAAGAATGCTCTTAAAGTTATCAGGCATTTTGAGTTCTGGATTGTGAATGTGAACTGTATCGCTATTTTTTAACAGCTTAAAACCACTCGCCAGCACAGGCTCATTTGCAGTGAAAGCAGGTCCTGTTCCTCCACTTAAATAAATCCCATATTGATTTGTTTCCTTATTAAAAGAAATATATCCACCGAACTCTGAGCCAATCTCATCATTATCTGACAGCTTAACTAAGCTAGGAGCTAGGCGGCTTAAGAAGGATTTAAGATCTTCATCGCTGTCACCAGTATAAAATTCACCAACCGTGAGATTTTCTGTTAAGGTTCCCTTCACAACGCTCTTAGTCGGTGATGTCTGGTTATTGCCTAAACCCGACATCTGGATTTGAGCATTTAAGTACGTTACAACAAGCTTATACCATATTAAATATCTGGGAAGTTTCGACCAAGCGCGTTGTGTTCATACGCGGTATTACAGCTGCTTTGAACCATGTTAGCGGTTTGCCTGTCTGCAGCATCAAAATAAAATCGTTTTTTATTCGATTAAGCACCAATTTTATTTTTATCTATTCCACCTATTGTCATGAATCACCGACTCTTCCTCTGGCGAGTGTATCTGTATTAAACATTGCACCAAAGAACTAAAAGCAGCGGAAGTTAAATTACGAAAAGATCAATCGAGCATTTACAACTTAAAATGTGGCTTAAGAGCTTGTCAAAATACCTTTTAGATAACTTTCTACACTTTTAGCCAAAGCGTTTAGGTTGTAACCTCCTTCTAGAAAAGAAATCATTTTGCCATCGCAATACTTATTAGCTATCGATTTAATCTGATGTCCCAACCAATAGTAATCCTGTTCATGCCAATTTAAACCAGCTAGAGGATCGTCTTTATGAGCATCAAATCCTGCTGATATTAGAATCATTTCGGGTTCAAACTGTTCAATGATTTTCAGCCAATTTTCAGACCAAACTTTTTGGATTGCGACGCCTGATGAGCCTGCGCTTAACGGAGAAATGATTATATTACTGGCATTATTTGCATAACCAGAGTTTGGATAAAGCGGATGTTGAAAGCTCGAAAAAAATAGAAACTGTTCTTTATTGGAAAAATAAGATTCACTGCCATTTCCATGATGAACATCAAAATCGATAACCGCAATGCGTTTTAATTTATACTTATCTTCCAAATATTGAGCTGTGATTGCAACATTATTGAACAAACAAAAACCCATTGCGCGATCGGGTTCTGCATGATGACCGGGAGGCCGAACTAACGCAAAAGCGCTTGAGTATTTATTCTGCATGATTAAATCGGCTGATTGAATACCTGCTCCTACGCCAAGCAGTGCAGCATCTATAGAATATTTATTGATTGAAGTATCCGGATCGAGCTGGACTCGACCTTGAGCAGGGCTGTGAGTAATTAACTGCTCAAAATAGTGCTTTGAGTGCACTTGTGTAATATAGGTGCTTTCCGTTTTTGTTGCTTCCAACCAATCCAACTGATTATCAATATCACTTTGTTGTAAAAACTCTATAATCGCGGTTAATCGTTCAGGGCACTCTGGGTGGCCTTCACCCATTTCGTGTTTTAAAAACAACGGATGAGTGATCATTGCGACTTTCATAGAGTATCCTTATTTAACTTTCAAACTCGACTTCGTAAGAAGTAAATTTTCGAATATTGATAACGCCGGTATCAAAAAACAAATACTGTCCTTTTATGCCTTGTAAACGCCCTTTAACCATGGGGTTCTTATCAAA
>JBFHSP010000090.1:0-11579 GCA_041591085.1 Kangiellaceae bacterium
ATTAAATGTTCGGAATGACGGAAAAATTCTGAGATTCTGACTTCCGAAGTGTGCTCTTTTTCCCCTTCTCAGTCGCAAGTTGCGATGAACAATCTTAAAGCTCATAAAAATAAATCTTTAACCCTCTCCCTTCCCTCTCCCAAAATTGGAAGACGGTGATTTCGACTAATCGTCGAAATTAAGGCTGTCATTATGAGGAGCGAAGTGACGCGATAATCTTTCTTTTGCATAGTTTAATAAGAGATAGCTTAATGAAAAACGCTTTGTTATGAAGTTTTTATTCAAATTGACCGTTGCGTTCTGCGCATACCTGATTGCGTCCTTTATTTTTAGCTCGATACAAGGCTTTATCGGCTTTAGCAAAAACAGCCGATGGGGTATCCGTGCCCTCAAACTCGGAAACACCAAAAGATACAGTCACTGATATTTTCTGATCAGTTGCTGGCGAAAAAAACATTTTTGATATGGTTACTCGTAATTTATTGATGGCCTTTGTGGCGTCATTTAATGAGGTTTCTGGCATTAAAATTACAAACTCTTCACCGCCAAAGCGCGCAATAAAGTCTGACTCTCGAAGTCCTTGTGAGAGTATTTCAGAAACAGACACTAATATATTATCTCCGCCACTATGACCATATTGGTCATTGATCTTTTTGAAATAATCAATATCGGCAACCACTAAGCTAAGCGGACTGCGATAACGACGCCAACGAGAATATTCCTGAGTTAAACGTTCGTTATATGCATAGCGATTAGGTAGTTGAGTAAGTGGGTCGTTATAGGCTCTGAATCGCTGCTCCTTTAAGTTATCGCGTAGACGCTGTGACTCTTCTTCGGTAACCTTTAATTGTTCTTTTACTAACTCAAGTTCAGACTGCGTCACTTTAACTCGTTGACTTTGCGATGTTTTAAAGTGTCCCATACTAGTAAAAATATGACTAAAACTGGCAAGCAGTTTTTGTTTTAAGTCGCCTAATCCTTGCGTTTCTTCTATTTCGTTTTTAATGTCTTCAATGGTTTTTTGAATACTTTCTTCTAACACATTGGTGTCTTGCATCACATCGTCATTATTTTTGGCTGCAGTTGTTAGAAAAGAAGCGACACTTAACAATCGTTTATTTAATTTTTGTAAAAAATTTTCAAACTGAACATGTTCTTGATTAGCTGCTTCTAGCAGAGCCATTGCAGTGCTTTCAATAAACTTTGATAAATGGTCTAAATCAACCAAGCCTGCAATTTGCTCTTTAAGGCTTTTGCTAGCATGGTGATAAATTTCTACGGTAGCAAGCTGTTCAATAAAGTTATGTAAAGTCATTAAAAGAGAATCTGGAATTGAACTATTAATCGAAACCTCTGAGCTATCTATTTGAGATTTTGGCTCGACGGTTTTATTTTTGTTTGAAAACGGCCACCATGATTTTTTTTCGTTAGACGATGATTTGGTTGTCTGCGCTTCAATAACGGACTTTAGCAATGGGCTCAGTTCAGTGATAAACTGATCAATAGTAATACCCGACAACTGACCAGCCAATTGCTTAAGGCGTTTAGATTCTTTGGAGTTGGCAAATTTAGCGAACTCCAATAATAAAGGTTCAAATGGAGTGAGCGAGGCTGGTGTAGTTTTTTGCGCTGTTTCTACCGTTTCTTCTAATTCTCTGAGCGCTTTAGTAACATCATCAACACTGATTTTAATCTGCTCAATATCATCATTGTTTTTTAAGTTTGATCGCAAGGCTCGCAATGCTTGATCGAGTGACTTATCGACACCCATTCCACTATAACTTAAGGTGTTTAAAAAACGCCGTAAGTGTTCTACTTCGGCTAATAAAGCATCTTGTTCATGATTATTTGTTTCAGTCATAAATAAAACTCTATTTTTCTATTTATTCTAATTTTTGGTTAATCGTTTGATCCAACGGTTGAGTTTAGTTGGATTTTCAACAACTAGGTGTGAATTTTCAATTTTATCTTCCGCTCTGTCACTCATATGCAAATTAAGCTCTGGAGGTAATTCAATTTCTAAGGTTACAGGTAAGTGATCTGATATGACATTGGGTAACACTCCAAAAGACCGTATTTTAAGTGAATCACTTATCACAATATGATCTATACACTTTTTCGGTGACCAACTGGGATAGGTTGCCATATTGGCTGACGGTGCTTGGCTTTTAATGCCCCTAGATGCTAACGCCGTAATTAAAGACTCAGCGGAGCAGTTTAAATCACCCATAATCACAAAGTGTTGTTTGTTGGCAACTGATTCGGCTAAATAATTGAGCTGCTTTTCTTGTGATTTTTTGCCCAAGGCTAAGTGCACCACAAATACCGCTAAGGTTTGCTCGCTATGACCAAAACTTGCTTGTAATGCGCCTCTTCCGGGGACTCGACCTGGTAGAGAATGATCAATGATCATTTCAGTCGGAAATTTTGAGAGTAGTCCATTGGCATGCGCTGCTATATGCGCAAGTTTGCGATTTTGTTGTAAGTGCCAAAATGGAAATTGGGCGCGTTCGGCTAAATATTGCACTTGATTAATATAACTGCTTCTTAAGCTTCCGGCATCCACTTCTTGCAGGGCTACAATATCGTATTGCTGTATTAAATGTGCAATTCGCATTAAGTTCAAATGTCGACCCGAGTGGGGAAGTACATGGCGCCAACCTTTACGAAAGTAATCGGAAAACTTCAACGTATCTATCCCTACCTGAATATTAAAACTGAGCAACTTCAGAACGGCTGAAGTTTGTTCAGTCTGATGTGGTTGGGTGTTGGTTGCGTGGGTTGCCATTGATCTCAATTAACCCACCCAACAAGCTAAGTGCTAGGGTAGGGTATCTAAGTATTCTAGGATGCTCACCAATCGAGCGGCCGTTTTAGCCTGCTGTGACGTGATTAGAAAGCGGTTCTTATAAAGAATAGTCGGAACTTGAGTGATTGGGTAATTACTTAAGGATTTTTGTAAGCTTTTTAACTGCCGCGGAAGATCAGAGTCATAAATGGCTTCTTCAATCTGGTTTGGCTTGATTTGGCTATGATTAAGGAAATCGAAATAGGTTTTATAGTTTAACCAGTCTAACCCTGTGCTTGGAGGGTCTTGAATGACTTGTTGAACCATTGCAAAAATCTCTAATTGTTGCTCTGGGCTTAGCTTCAATTTATTGGCCATCAGCATTAAGCGGCTGTGACCGCGCCAACTCTCGCGAGCCACCAAAGGCCATAGGGTTGGTTGGTAACCGTTAATATTTAGAGTTGAGTAAACAATTTGGCTGGCTTTAGAGCCATACCAGCCAACTAACACTAAATCTGGAACCGCAAGCGCTGCTGGATTTTTGCTGGTCTCGAATGCCTGAATTTCCGAATAATCAATATCTAGCTGAAAAGTTGAAGGTACAGAGCCTACTTGCGCGAAAGCGAGGTTACTTCCAAGCATAAAAAAGCTAATCCAACTAACAAGTTTTAATTGCCTAACAAAATTCATAATAAGCCTTGAGCAACAACAATCGATGTTTATAAAACAAAAAAGCGACCAATAAGGTCGCTTTCGATTCTAACCGATTTATCGCTTAGTGTAAGCCAACTAAGTAATAGCTCAGTGCCTCAATTTGCTCATCGGTGAGTTTTGCCGCAATGTTACGCATCATTCGATTTGAGTCATTACCACGAACGCCATCACGAAACGCTTTAAGTTGAGCTATGGTGTAATCGGGTTTTTGACCGCCAAGAGCTGCAAAACCGGCGGCTTCTAAGCCGTTACCTTGAGGTCCATGGCAAGCGGAACAAGCAGGAATTTGCTTTGCCGCATCTCCAGCGCGATAGAGGTTTTGACCCATTTGAATGTATTTATCTGGAACCGCAGCATATTGCACATCAATGCTGTTGTAGAAAGCAGCGATATCCATCATGTCTTGATCGGATAACATCGCAGCTTGACCAGCCATAATCGCATTATCGCGAGCGCCCGATTTGAAATCTTTCAACTGCTTAATCGTGTAATTAGCTTTTTGGCCTGCAAGTTTAGGATGAGCAGGTAATGGAGTGTTTCCGTCAGCACCATGACATGCGCCACAGGCAGCCGCCTTCTTTTGACCTTCAGCAGCGTCACCGGCTGCCCAAGCACTGCATGCAAGACCCAAACATGCCAAAACAACAGCAATTTTCTTCATTTTTGATCCCTTATGGCTAAATAATTTTGGCAAAAGCTCGTAAATAACAGTGCCAACAAATTCTTCGCTTAGTGGTACACTAGCGCGTATTTTTTTAAATGTGGCTGAATTATAGGGAAACTCGATATAAAAAGCCATAAGACCATCAGCCCAAATCAAATTGGAGCCTTAATCGTGTCGCAGCCCAATTCAGACAAAAAAGTGAATCCGTTTCGTCAGGCCAGCTATGTTATGGGCGCGGCTAAATTGAGTCAGTTACCAGATGATATTGGTATTGAAGTCGCTTTTGCCGGTCGCTCTAATGCTGGGAAATCAAGCGCGCTGAATGTGCTTTGTGATCAAAAGTCGCTGGCGCGAACCAGTAAAACGCCTGGCCGGACTCAATTGATTAACTTGTTTCGACTTGATGACGACAGACGCCTAGTTGATTTACCTGGTTATGGTTTTGCCCAAGTTTCGCTAGAAATAAAAGAACGTTGGCAAGCCACTCTTGCAGAGTACTTGCAACAAAGAGAGTGTCTAAAAGGTTTGGTGGTACTCACTGACATTAGGCATCCACTCAAAGATGCTGATTTAACCATGATTCAATGGGCGGTTGCCGCGCAGTTGCCTGTTCATGTACTGCTTAGTAAATCGGACAAACTCAAACAAGGGGCTGCTAAATCGACCTTGTTGCAAGCTAAAAAGCAATTAGCGCAAATATCTCCCGATATTTCAGCTCAGAACTTTTCATCATTAAAGAAAACCGGGTTTGATCAACTTTTGGATAAACTCGTTGGGTGGTATCAGTATCCCAACGAGTCAATAACCTGAATTCAGTTTAACTAGCCTAAAATAAATCATACATGTTGCGCAAAAAACACCCGAAATGGTTTGCTTTTTGCCCCTTCGTTTTGCGAAAATACGCGCCTTTCAACGGGCCTCTCAGGAGATTTTTATGTCAACCCGATTCGAATTAGCCAATGCTATCCGTGCACTCAGTATGGATGCGGTGCAAAAAGCTAACTCTGGCCACCCCGGCGCGCCATTAGGTATGGCCGATATTGCCGAAGTGCTCTGGAATGACTATCTCAACCACAGCCCGAATAATCCGCAATGGGTGAATCGTGATCGCTTTGTGCTATCTAACGGCCATGGTTCAATGTTGATTTATTCGTTATTGCATTTAACCGGTTACGCTTTATCGATTGATGATTTAAAGAATTTCCGTCAATTGCATTCTAAAACACCGGGTCATCCTGAATATGGTTATACGCCGGGTGTTGAAACCACTACAGGTCCACTCGGTCAAGGGCTAGCCAATGCGGTGGGAATGGCAATAGCCGAAAAAACTCTTGCAGCCCAGTTTAACCGTCCGTCTTTTAATATGATTGATCATCACACCTATGTGTTTTTAGGTGATGGCTGTTTGATGGAAGGTATTTCGCACGAAGTGTGCTCATTAGCTGGTACTTTAGGCTTAGGCAAGCTGATCGCTTTTTATGATGACAACAACATTTCGATTGATGGTGAAGTTGAAGGTTGGTTTACTGATGACACGCCAAAACGATTTCAATCTTACGGGTGGCATGTGATCCCTGCGGTTGATGGTCATGATCCAGAAGCAATTAAAATTGCCATAGAACAAGCGCGATCAGAAACCAATAAGCCGACCTTGATTTGCTGTAAAACGACCATCGGTTTTGGCGCACCGAACAAAGCTGGCACCGAAAGCTGCCATGGCGCGCCGCTTGGTGAAGAAGAAATTATCGGAACACGCAAAAATCTAGGCTGGAACTATGGTCCATTTGAAATTCCACAAGATATTTACAACGGATGGGATGCTAGAGAAAAAGGTTCCGCACTCGAAACCAAGTGGAATGAACTTTATGTTGCTTACAAAGAAGCACATCCGGAGTTGGCTAATGAATTAGAACGCCGCTTAAATCATCAGTTACCCGCAAACTTTGCAGCTAAAGCACAAGACTTTATTAAGGCGACCCAAGCTGAAAACGCTAAAGTGGCTACGCGCAAAGCATCGCAAAATACCATTGAAGCTTTTGCTCACGAGCTACCTGAGCTTCTTGGTGGGTCAGCCGACTTAGCCGGTTCCAATTTAACTTTGTGGAGTGGCTCTAAAGGCATTTCTAAAGAAGACGCCTCCGGTAACTACTGTTTTTACGGTGTCCGTGAGTTCGGTATGGCGGCTATTATGAATGGTATCGCACTTCATGGCGGCTTTATTCCCTATGGCGGCACTTTCCTTATTTTTATGGAGTACGCACGTAACGCTTGTCGTATGGCAGCGTTAATGAAACAACGAGTATTGTATGTTTTCACTCATGACTCGATTGGTTTAGGTGAAGATGGTCCAACCCATCAACCGATTGAGCAATTAGCTAGTTTACGTACCACGCCCAATATGACCACTTGGCGCCCGTGTGATGCGACCGAAACAGCGGTAGCGTGGACTTGTGGCTTACAAAAAGCCGATGGCCCGACAGCTCTCGCGCTCTCTCGTCAAGGTTTAGCGGGTATGAAACGTGACGATGATCAACTACATAATATTACAAAGGGCGGATACATTCTTAGTGATTGCGATGGCACGCCTGAATTGATCTTAATTGCCACAGGCTCTGAAGTAGAACTTGCCATGAATGCCGCGGCAAATCTGACCGAACAAGGTAGAAAGGTAAGAGTAGTATCGATGCCATCAACCGATGTGTTCGATCAACAATCCACACAGTACAAAGACAGTGTTTTACCGTCGGGTGTTGAGGCTCGAATTGCTATTGAAGCCGGTTACCCTGATCTTTGGTACAAATATGTAGGCTTAAAAGGTCGCGTAATTGGTATGGAGCGCTTTGGAGAATCAGCACCTGCCAATCAGTTATTTGAAACCTTTGGATTTACCGTTGAAAATATTGTTTCTGTAGCTAACGAAATCTTATAAATCAATAAACGGGTCAAATAAAAATTCACGAAAACCATCCGCTTTAAATGATGGTTTTCATACAAAACTTGAAGGGCGAAGCCCAGCAAATTAAGTCATAACAGTGAGGTAAACAATGACAGTAAAAGTTGCCATTAATGGCTACGGTCGTATCGGTCGTATGGTGTTAAGAGCCATTTACGAACTCAACCGTCAGGATGAAATTAAGGTTGTTGCGATCAATTCATCACATCCAATTGCAACCAACGTACATTTAACTAAGTACGATACAACGCATGGTCGTTTTGAAGCGGATATCACTAGCGATGATACCCACATGTATGTCAATGGTGATCCGGTGGCGATGTTAGCCGATCGTAACCCAGAAAACTTAAAATGGTCTGATTATGATGTCGATGTGGTTCTAGAGTGTACCGGTGTGTTTAATGACAAAGCCGGTGCTTCGAAACATTTCGTGGGTGGCGCTAAAAAAGTATTGATTTCAGCACCAGGTGCTGCAGATATCGATGCCACTATTGTTTATGGTGTTAACGATAATATTCTTACCGCTGATCATAAGATCGTTTCTAATGCTTCGTGTACAACCAACTGTTTAGCTCCGGTTGCTAAAGCCTTACATGAAAAATTAGGAATTGTTAATGGGTTAGTTAATACCATTCATGCTTATACTAATGATCAACGAATTATCGATAATCAACACAAAGATTTACGTCGTGCTCGTGCGGCAGCCATGTCAGTGATTCCTACCAAAACTGGTGCAGCTAAAGCAGTTGGTTTGGTGTTACCAGAACTAAACGGTAAGTTAGATGGATTCGCGATGCGCGTTCCTACAGTAAATGTTTCAGTGGTTGACTTAACCTTTACTGCAGCGCGTGAAACCAGTGTGGATGAAGTCAACGCTATCATTAAAGCAGCTGCTGATGAGCACGTTTTGGCCTACAACGATGAGCCTTTAGTATCGACAGATTTTAATCATCATTCTGCTTCGAGTATTTTTGATTCAACTCAAACTCGAGTGATTGGTGGTAACTTAGTTAAAATCGTTACTTGGTACGATAATGAGTGGGGCTTTAGCTGTCGTATGCTAGACACCGCTCTTGCCATGATGAAGGCTTAATCATCAAAAAGAAACTCAGTAAAAGCCCGCACTGTCAGCGGGTTTTTGCGTTTTTATTAGCACATTAAAACAGCGTTGCTCCGATCACCTCAAACCTAAAATCGGGTACAATAGGCTGGTTTTTAAATCTATTAAGTGAAGGCAAGTTTCAATGTCAGTAATTCGAATGTCCGATTTGGACCTTAAAGGAAAACGCGTACTTATTCGTGAAGATCTGAATGTACCGATTAAAGATGGAAAAATTACTTCAGATGCACGTTTATTAGCATCACTTCCAACCATTAAGCTCGCGTTAGAAAAAGGCGCCAAGCTGATGGTGATGTCGCATTTAGGTCGTCCAACCGAAGGCGAATTAACCCAAGCCGATTCTATGAAACTAGTTGCGGATTACTTGACCAATGCCTTATCGGTGCCAGTTAAATTGGTCGCAGATTATTTAGAGGGCGTAGAAGCCGAAGAAAACCAGGTCATTCTTTTTGAAAACGTGCGTTGTAATGTGGGTGAAAAGAAAAATGCTGACGACCTTGCAAAAAAATATGCGGCTTTATGCGATGTGTTTGTAATGGACGCATTTGGCACCGCACATCGTGCAGAAGCTTCTACTCACGGTGTCGCCAAGTTTGCACCAGTTGCTTGTGCTGGCCCTTTGCTAGCGGCTGAGTTAGATGCATTAGGCAAAGCACTCGACAATCCGGCACGACCTATGGTGGCCATTGTTGGTGGTTCCAAAGTTTCAACCAAATTAACCGTACTGGATGCGCTTTCACAAAAAGTAGATCAGTTAATTGTTGGTGGCGGTATTGCTAATACCTTTATTGCAGCCAAAGGCATGAATGTCGGTAAGTCTTTATACGAGCCAGATTTAATTCCTGAGGCGCAGCGCTTAATGCAACAAGCCGAAGAGCGCGGTGGATTTATTCCCGTGCCGACTGATGTCGTGGTTGGAAATGAGATTAGTGAGTCGGCCAAAGCTACTGTAAAAGCGGCTGACAGTGTTGGTACTGATGACAGTATCTATGATATTGGGCCAGACACGGCTAAAACGTTGAATGATATTTTAGCGAACGCCAAAACCATTGTATGGAATGGCCCAGTGGGTGTTTTTGAATTCGATCAGTTTGCAGAAGGCACAAAATCAATGTCGCTGGCCATTGCCGAGAGCGATGCGTTTTCTATTGCTGGTGGCGGTGATACTTTAGCAGCGGTTGATAAATTTAATATCAAAGACAAAGTCTCTTACATTTCAACGGGCGGTGGCGCATTCTTAGAGTTTTTAGAAGGCAAGCCATTACCTGCGGTTGAGATCTTAAAACAAAGAGCAGCAGAATAAGTTAATCATTGTGGCAGCCAACGCGCTGTTAAAAATAAGGAAGAGGAAAACATTATGGCACTGATTTCGATGAGACAATTACTAGACCACGCAGCAGAGCATGGTTACGGCGTTCCGGCATTTAACGTTAATAATATGGAACAAATGCGTGCAATTATGGAAGCCGCAGATAAAACTAATTCTCCCGTTATTGTTCAAGGATCTGCAGGTGCACGTAAGTATGCTGGCGCTCCTTTTTTACGTCATTTAATTTTAGCGGCAACCGAAGAGTTTCCACATATTCCGGTGGTTATGCATCAAGACCACGGCACTAGCCCAGCTATTTGTCAGCGTTCAATTCAATTAGGTTTTTCATCGGTTATGATGGACGGCTCTTTAATGGAAGATGGCAAAACGCCATCATCTTACGAATACAATGTTGATGTGACGCGACGCACCGTTGCGATGGCGCATGCCTGTGGAGTTTCAGTAGAAGGTGAACTCGGTTGCTTAGGTTCGCTTGAAACAGGTGAGGCAGGTGAAGAAGATGGTGTGGGCGCAGAAGGTGTTTTAACGCATGATCAAATGTTAACCGATCCTGATGAAGCCGCAGACTTTGTACAAAAAACTCAAGTGGATGCATTAGCCATTGCGATTGGTACATCACATGGTGCTTATAAATTTACTCGTCCACCAACAGGCGATATCTTAGCGATTGAACGAGTGAAAGCGATCCATAAACGTATCCCTAATACGCACTTAGTGATGCATGGTTCTTCCTCGGTACCACAAGAGTGGTTAGCCGTAATCAATGAGTTTGGCGGCGAAATTCCTGAAACTTATGGCGTACCAGTGGAAGAAATTGTTGAAGGTATTAAATACGGTGTGCGTAAAGTAAATATTGATACCGATTTACGTTTAGCATCAACTGGCGCCATTCGTCGTCACTTAGCGCAAAACCCAAGTAACTTTGACCCTCGTAAATATTTAGCGGTAGCTACTCAAGCTATGACCGAAATTTGTATTGCGCGTTACGAAGCGTTTGGAACGGCAGGACAAGCTTCTAAAATTAAACCTCTTTCATTAGATGCTATGTCAGCTTTGTATGAAAAAGGTGAGCTAGACGCAAAAGTTAATTAAGTTTAAATCAAGAAAAAGCCGCAGTTATTGCGGCTTTTTTTATTGAACTGTCAAAAATTAAAGTTATAGATGGAACATTATAAGGAACTTAAAATGAAACTAATAAAAATAAGAAAAACTAAAAGTTTTTTTCTCACTTCAAGTATCATCGCTTCTTTATGCTTTTTTCAAGGTTGTAGCGACCCGGTTTCAAAAAATGAAGAAGTTCAAGAACAGTTAATAAAAGCCCCAATTGCAGAGAAGGTTCCCTTTAAAATGGAGCAGCATGGTCACACTCGAATCGATAATTATTATTGGATGCGAGACGACGAGCGAAAAGATGAGAAAGTTTTATCGTATTTAAAAGCGGAAAATGAATATACCGATAAATTACTTGCTCATACTCAACCAATGCAAGATAAGTTGTTTGAAGAAATTAACAACCGTATTGAAAAAGATCAAAAGTCAGTTCCTTATAAATACAAAAATTATCAATATTTTTACGAGTTTATTGGCGAACAAGAGTATCCAATTCATAAACGAACAAACATTGAAGATAACACAACAGAAGTTATTATTGACTCAAATGAGTTAGCAAAACAGCATGAGTATTTTTCACTAGGATCCTACAAAGTATCTCCTAATAGTAAGTTAATGGCTTACTCATCTGATACCTTAAGCCGACGAATTTATACTATCGAAGTGAAAAACCTGACGACTGGGGAAATGCTTGCTGATCGTATTGAAAACACCAGTGGTCAAATTGCTTGGGCCAACGATAATCAAACTTTATTCTATGTAAAAAAAGACCCGCAAACACTTTTAGGCTATCAAGTCTATCGACATAAGTTAGGTCAAACTCAATCGGAAGATGTGTTGGTGTATGAAGAAACTGATACTTCGTTTTACACTTCCATTGGCAAAACCAAAGATGATTCA
>JBFHSP010000091.1:0-11419 GCA_041591085.1 Kangiellaceae bacterium
AATCCAAGTATTGCCGAGCGGGACTGCGAGTCAATACTGATGCGTTTATAAAAATCTTTTTAGATTGGAAACAGTGAATTGCAGAGCAAACCGTTTTTATTCCGGACTTCCTGTCCTTCACTCTTCGGGCCAGCTAAAGCTGTTCAAATTCGTTCCTGACGAATTTGTCGGGTGTTTTTTCGGTCTAAAAAACACCCTCGCTGAGGAGCGAAATAAGATCGTAAGCATCAATTGGATGTTAAATTTTGGTAGAATAAAAAAGTTCTAGATTGTCCGATCTTTGCCTTTATCTGTCGAATTATGTTTCATATTGACCTAAAGGCATAATGCACAAATTTATCGGGAACAAATTTGATTGGATTATTGTAAACCTAAAGTGACAGCCAATGAATCAAAGAAAATTATAACCGTTAACTCAAGTTCACAACGTAAACATCTTTTTTCTGAATTTGCCGCCCCAAATGTTTAAGCCAATAAACAAAGGCAAGCCACGCCAACAGCATAACCCCTAACCATATCGACGCAAACAATGGGTCGACCATAAAATTAGCTATTTGATAAATGCTTGACGATAATGCGTAAGCTAGAAAGCTGGTCCATATAATCACTACCCACATCCATAAGCCGCCAGCTTCTCGTTTAATTGCTCCTAATACTGCAACACATGGTGTGTACAATAAAATAAGCACTAAATAAGCGAAGGCTCCTAATTGACCATCAAAGGCGCTAGCCATTCGGGTTAATGTTTGTTGATGCACGCCTTGATCTTGAGCAAGCGCCTCAGCGTCGGTGACACTGGCTAATCCTAATGGATCACCAAGGGATCCCAACAGATCGACAAAATTATTTCCGATTGAGCTAACGGCTTCTTGAGTTGATCCGATTAAATCGAGCTCAGAAGGTTCAGCATCTTCACCAACATAAAGCGCATCGAGGGTTCCTACAATTGCTTCTTTAGCGAACATGCCAGTAAAAATACCCACAGTTGCTGGCCAGTTTTCTTCTTTTATCCCAATCGGTGCGAATAATGGCGTCACGGTTTGACCGACTTTACTTAAAACTGAACGCTCGGTGTTTTCGTTCCCAAAGCTGCCATCGGTTCCAATAGAATTTAGAAAGCTAAGTAGCACAACTACCATTACTATGGTTTTACCGGCGCGTAAAATGAAGCCTTTAAGACGATGCCATGTGGTTGTAAAAATATTGCGCCAAACCGGCAAATGATAAGCTGGCATTTCAATGAACGACGGAGCCGCTTTAGCCGCAAAGACTTGCCTGCGGAATAACCAACCGGAGAAAACGGCAACGACGATCCCGGTTAAGTACAGTAAAAACACGATATTTTGTCCGTTGGTTGGGAAAAAGGCTGCAGCGAATAAGGCATACACGGTAAGCCGAGCACCACAGGACATAAAAGGCGCCATAACAATGGTCAGCAATCGATCCGATTCTCGGTTCATGGTTCGTGCGGCCATCACTGCTGGCACGTTACAACCGAAACCAACAATTAGTGGAACAAAAGCATTACCGGGCAAACCAATCGAAGCCATTAATCGGTCAACAACAAATGCCGCGCGCGACAAATAACCGCTGTCTTCCAAAATCGATAAACAAAGATACAAGAATCCAATAACCGGGATAAAGGTTGCCACCAACTGAATTCCGCCGCCTAAACCGGTGGATAAAATCACTTCCAGCCATTGAGGCGCTCCGATGGCTTGCATGGCAGATCCCACACCATCAACTAAAAAAGCCCCGAATAAAATATCAAAAAAATCGATAAAGACGGCACCGAAACTCACAGCGATAGTAAACATCAGGTACATCATCATTAAGAAAACAGGAATACCTAGCCAGCGGTTTAATACCCACTTATCGATACGATCGGACCAATCTGAGCTACCCGGAATGGCGCAAACGACACCATCGGTGAGTCCTTTAACAAATTTAAATCGCTCAACTGAGCGCTCTTTTAAATGCTGTCTGCCGACTAAATGATCTTCTTCGCCGCCAAAACTACACACTTCTTTGGCTTCATCTTTGGTTTTTACCTTGTCATTAAACGCTACTACTTGCTGATGAATTTCGGCTTTTAATAAATCAATGCCTTTACCGGTTGAACCGACTACAGCAATCAGAGGTACATTTAAACGCTGGGCTAATAAATCTAAATCAAGATTTAGACCTTTCTGCTCGGCTACGTCCACCATATTAATGGCAATGATCACCGGGGTTTGCAATTCTAATAATTGCGAAGTGAGCACTAAGTTACGATTGAGATTAGTCGCATCGATAACATTTACAATCAGATCGGCTTCGCCACTTAATAAAAAATTGGCCGCTATTTGTTCGTCTTGGCCGGGATCTATTTGATCGAGGTTATAGACACCTGGTAAATCAATCAGTTGTTCTTGGGTTTTATTAGGCCATGTAATTTGGCCAATTTTTTGCTCGACCGTAACGCCTGGCCAATTGCCGACCTTTTGCTTGGAACCCGTAAGCCGATTAAATATCGTCGTCTTGCCGCAATTGGGATTTCCGACCAAAGCAATTTTCATAAAATAATCTTTTAAACGTTAGATGATTGAGGAGTCACTGAAATTAATTGGCAGTCCGTTCGACGAATACTGATAAGAGTAGAACCAACCTTAATTTGCATGGGATCGCCAAGCGGTGCTTTACGGAGTACTTCTAGTACTTCACCAGGAACAATGCCAAGCGCCATAATTCGAGACATCAGCGAAGCTTCGCTTTCACTGACTTCTTCGATAATTGCCTTATCACCAGGCTTTAATTCAAGTAATGTGGCAGCCAAAGTAGATGAAATCCATTATTAAATAAGAATTGTTCTCATTATTATCCTAATTGCGCTATTTTGCAATTGATCTTGGTCAAAACTCCTAAAATTAAACTAGTTGTTATACCGCCCAATGTTCAAAATCATCGGTATCGGTATCTAAAAATCGAAGCCCCGCTTCAAATCCGCTATCAGCAGCACGACACCACCGCACTTCCCCAATTAATAACAGGGTTTTTCCTTCTTTGTTTTCAATTGCAATTTCAACTATCAACTCCAATGGCAGCTCAACCGGAAGTAAAATTTTGGCACCCGATTGCGACACATCAATGGTCGTTCCGCTCACTTTTTTAGGATCTGACTCTGCTGATTGAATCAGAAGCTCAAAACCTAGCGATTGTTTTCGATTAAAACGCTCTGCGTCACGGCGATCTTGATTCATAATTAACGTCTCTCTAATGCCTATCTTAACTTAAGTTTTATTTTCGCTGGCGAAGCTGCGAAAATATGTCTTGCAATCGAGCTTGTGCACTTTCTCCTAAACTAACAAGTTCTAATTGTTCAAGCGCAATTTTATGTGCGATTTCATGCGGCAATAACTGCGCGACTTTAACTCCTCTAGCATCTACTAAAATCCAAGCCCCCGAGCTTTTAAGTCTCACCATACATTGAATGATTTGTTCATTATGTTTATCTAAAAATTGAGCGCCACTCTCACACTGCTCAACCAATTTTAAGGCCGAGCTTAGTTTATGACTAAACTGTTCAAGCTCCATTTGTTTTCGTTCTTGCTCTCTCAATTCTTGCTGTAATTTTTGCTCGATGGCAGCCTTTTTATATTCCGTTTGCTTGTCCAAATAATCAGTAATATTGGCCACCATTTGAACCAAATCAATTGAAAAATTTTGCGGCACTAGGAGGCCATTATGAAAATGTGACTCCACTTCTGAATAGGACAATGCGGCTACGCGCGCGCCCGAATAATTCACCAACACAATCTGATATTTTTGTTGGTCACGAGCAGCCACTTTACAATTAATGGTTCGCTGCTGTGTTTGATAAGCAAACCAAGAGCCTACTTTAAACTGATGAATTCCTATCGATAAACTTACTGAGTAATTATCATGGTCACTACTTTTTGCAAATTCAGGCATAGTCAACCATTCAAAGTAATGACCTTCAGCATTATTTGTCATTAACGAAACAAATAGCCTCTCTAGCTTTTCGATAAAGTCGTCTATTTCTCGTTCGTTTACTATCATAGAAGAAAAGCAATTTCTAATTTCGCTAAAAATTGGAATGATATCTTTTGAGAATACAGCCTGAACATCAGCGGCATCACTTATGTCAAACATAGGCAATAGTTGGTTTAAAAGTAATAGATGAGGGTGTTCTTTTATACTTTCTTCATTATATAAGTGTTCCGATTTAAGAATGTTTAAGTGAGTAAGTCTAGTCCATTGTTCCTCAATAAAAGCGACAAAAAAAACTGGCAATCTTTTATTCGATAACAAGCTATAAATAGTATCTTTGATTAACTGTTTACTGGTTGATGCAATCCAACGCTGCGATTCACTTTCAATTACCTTTTGCTCAAATTGTTTAACGCTCGCTTGATTTTCCTTTATGATTTCACCAATATCTTGTTGAAGACGCTCTAATGCATTTCGGTTTTGAGTTTTATCCAACACCTTGTCTTTATAGGTATCAACAAAAGAGAGCAAAGATTGAGCAATGGCATCCAGCAGTTTAGTAAACGATTGACCGCCAAAATCATCATAAGGCGCAGCTATTTTAGAAATAAGAACCAACAGCATATCGAGCGATTCTGGATAGTCATTCAAAGCAAATGAACGAATTAAACACTGTTCAAACCAATCGCAGAAAGCACGATAAAACAAAGTCATATTAGACTTTAAATAATCAGTAACACATTGATTAATTAGAAGTTCAGACTGATTTTTAAAACTATTTTCAATAAAGCTTAAGTTTGACGATAACTCAGGCGCAATCGTTTCGCCAGAAAAGAGACTCTGCATAATCATTCGAAGATCAACAGGCTTACTTTCCGATAATGAAGTGGTTAAGTATTGATTTAAAGCAATATCTAACTGCGTCAATGGCATGTAATCTACTTATTCTCCTTAATAGCTGAACAATTCAAAAACTCATAACTTACAAAGCGAAAATAAACAGTGTGACTCACTAAGTTACACTATCGCAGAGAGTGCAGCAGTTTTGATGTAGCTTTTAGTTGATTCAGCACAAATATGATATAGAGTTTAGTTTAATGTTTTAGGAACACCAACCAGTAGTCACTAAGATTTTGAATTTAAATTAAAAAAATAAAGTCAATTAAGAAAGGGTTAACCAAATGAGCCAAGACGTAGCGATTGCAAGAGCACACACTCCAAAGCCTATCACAGAAATTGCCGCCAAACTGGGTGTTTCTAATGAGCATTTACTGCCCTATGGTAACCAAATGGCAAAAGTAGATATTGCCGCAATGAGCCAATCCAGTGCGATAAAAAAGCCGAAACTCATTTTAGTATCGGCAACGACGCCTACTGCCTCTGGCGAAGGAAAAACCACTACCACCATTGGATTAGGTCAAGCTTTTACTCAACTCAATGAATCGGTTTGCTTAGCGCTCAGAGAACCTTCACTCGGTCCTTGTTTAGGAATGAAAGGAGGAGCAACCGGTGGAGGATACAGTCAAATTACGCCTTCCGATAAAATCAACCTTCACTTTACCGGTGACTTTCACGCGGTAACCAGTGCTAATAATTTAATTTCAGCTGCTATCGATAACCATATTTATCATGGCAATGAAATCGGGATTGACCCTCGCCAAATAGTTTGGCGACGCGTTATGGATATGAATGATCGATCACTACGTCACATAGTAGTAGGCCTCGGCGGCAAAACTCAAGGCATCCCAAGAGAAGGCGGTTTTGATATTACAGCCGCCTCTGAGGTTATGGCGATATTGTGCTTAGCTGAAGATGCCCGTGATCTTCGTAAAAGACTCGACCGCACTTTGCTGGCTTACACCTATCAAGGCAGCCCCGTGTTTTTACATCAACTTAATATAACGGGCGCTTTAATGGCGCTGCTTAAAGAAGCACTGCACCCTAATTTAGTGCAAACATTTGAAGGCACGCCGGTTTTATTACACGGAGGACCTTTTGCCAATATTGCCCACGGTTGCAACAGTTTACTCGCCACCAAAATGGCAATGCATTTTGCCGAATACACCATTACCGAAGCTGGCTTTGGTTTTGACTTAGGCGCAGAGAAATTCTTTGACATCAAATGTCGGATTGGCAAACTCGATCCCGATGCGGTGGTATTAGTCACCACGGTACGTGCGTTAAAAATGCATGGAGGAAAAGCCAAAAACGATTTGGAATCTACCGACTTATCCGCCGTTTCACGAGGTCTCGAAAATTTAGATAAACACATTCAAAGTGTGCAAAAATTTAATAAATCACCGGTAGTAGCCCTTAACCGGTTTGCCAGTGATTCCGATGAAGAAATAGCTCTTATTAAAGCAAGATGCGAAGAGCATAAAGTGCGTTTTGCTGAGTCGAATCATTACGAGAAAGGTGGTGAAGGCGCGATTGAACTTGCTAAAGCCATTATTGAATCGGTCAACGACAATCAGCCCTATCACCCACTTTATGAACTTGATGCCTCCGTTTATGAAAAAATAAAAACCGTCTGCCAAGAAATGTATGGAGCCGATGATGTTGCATTCACCAAAGAAGCCGAAAAAGATTTAAAACATATTGAAGAATTAAACGCTTCGCACTTACCTATTTGTATTGCCAAAGCACCGAGTTCGCTGTCTGATAACCCAGAATTGATTGGCAGGCCGCGCGACTTTGAAGTCACGGTCCGCTCTATCCAAGTTAATTTAGGAGCAGGCTTTTTGGTGGTACTAACCGGTAATATTATGCGCATGCCTGGTTTACCGAAAATTCCACAAGCTGAAAGAATTGATGTGGATGAGAATGGATTTGTAGTGGGATTAAGTTAAAAATTCGTTTGAATTTAAATCTAGCTTTAATTGTTGGGTAACTGATAAGCGTAGCAAAATAATTATTTCGATTGACTGACTAAGCAAAAGAAAAAAGCCTTCAAAGTTTGAAGGCTTTTTTAAATCACAACAAAAATTAACTAAGCAACTACTCGGCATTTGCTTTTTTGCTAGCTACCCAAGCATTCACTTTTTCTTCTAAAACGGTCATAGGTACTGCGCCACCGGTTAGCACTAAATCATGAAACTCCGCTCTTGAAAAGCGCTCTCCTAATTGTGCTTGAGCATTGTTTCTAAGCTCTACAATAGTGAGCATCCCTAACTTGTAACCCAACGCTTGACCAGGCCAAGCAATATAACGCTCAATTTCAGCAATCACGTCAGACTCAGCGGTACCGGTAGCTTTTGCCATGTATTCAATGGCTTGCTCGCGGGTCCAACGTTTGTGGTGCAATCCGGTATCAACCACTAAACGTACCGCTCTAAACAACTCTGCTTGTAAGCGTCCCAAATCACCAAACGGATCATCTTTATACATTCCTAATTCTTTCGCGACTAATTCCGAATACAAAGCCCAGCCTTCCACATACGCATTGTAGGGTGCAATTCGGCGAAGCATTGGTAATGAGTCTTGCGCTAAATTAATCGCAATTTGCCAGTGATGTCCTGGATTAGCTTCATGATAGGTAAGCGTTTTTAATCCGAAACTTGGGTTGGCTTTCATATCACGCAAGTTGATCCAGTAAATACCGGGTTTAGAGCCATCGAGTGCTGGAGGAGTGTATTGCCCACCGGGCGCGCCGTCTTGAATTTCTTTAGGAAATGCACGCACTTCTACTTCATAAGGCGGAATGGTTTTAAATTCGGGCGCCATGACTTTAGTTATTTCTTCAATGTAAACATTTAAGTCAGCTAATAATTTAGCTCGTCCTTTTTCACTATCAGGGTAGATAAATCGGCTTTCATCAAGCAGAGCCATCATTCGCGCTCCTACCGTGCCTTTTTTATAACCCTGCGCTCGCAAAATGTTATCCATTTCGGCAGAAATTCGGTCTACTTCAGCAAGGCCCACCGTATGAATTTGCTCAGCCGTTAATGAGCTATCTCCTAACTGACGAATCGCATCTAGGTAGTAGGCTTCACCATTAGGCTGACTCCATATTCCATGATTGTCAGACGCGTTTTCAAGCTTAGCTTTTACTGCATCGCGAGCTTTTTGAAAAGCAGGATAAACCACTTCTGTGATTTGGCTTTCTACTTCCATTAATAATACATTTCGTTCTTCTCGAGATAGATCGGTAATTTTTTCGGTCTTTTTAACAAACTCAAGGTATAGCGGATGCTTTTTGGGATCTTCACTTAAAAAATTATCCAAATACCTTACTGCCCCATTTAAAACCACTTTAGGTGCAAGCCATCCTTGCTTTGCATCGTATTCAAACTTAGTCACTACGCTACCAACAAACTCTTCAAACTGAGCTAATCGAGCCACATAATCAAGCGCCTGTTGCTGATTCGAAATAGCATGATCGGTTTGCAAAGTTCTTGGAACATCAATAAGAGGCCCATTGATTTGATTAATAATATATGGCGACAATCCCATCCAAGTATCGATATAACCTATATCAAAATTAGGCTCCCCTGCATAATAGCGGGTGATATTTGCTATAACTTTTTGATTCTCTATTTGCTCGTCGTTGACACCTACAAATGCAGTAATTTGGTCTGAGTAATCGCGTAAAGTTTGACGAAATGCTTTTTCTGTTTCGGGTGAATAGTTATCAATTTGATTTGCGACATATTGATCGCCTATGGTTGCCAAGCCAAACTGAGTTGCACTCATTGGTCTGCCAATAAATAAAGACTGACTGGCTAGCTCATAGAGTGAAGTAATTTCATTTTTCGAGAGTACCGTTGTAGGTGCTTGATGCTCATGTGCATCAGCGCCTACCTGCGCCTCTTCTGTCATTGGATCGGCAGTTGGTTTTTGTTGTGATTGCTGGTCATCAGTACATGAGATAAGCACTAATCCTGACAATAAGGACAAACAGAATTTTTGTTGTTTATTTAAAGTAAAATTGGAAAACATAACCGTTCCTTTCAATGAGAACTTTTAGACGATAACTTAAGCCATATCACAGGCTAAAAGATGCCATAGAGCATGCCATAGCTAAAACTATTTTGCATTGAATTCATCACAAAACCTTTCAAGTTCAAAATCTAATCAAAAATAATGGTTTCATTGAGTTTTCATCACAAAATATCACGAAATAACCAAGTTAATGATAAACTCAGCAAAAGATAAAAACTTAGGAGCAAGTCATGCCTTCTTTTGACGTAGTCACAGAAATTGAATCAACTGAAATCCGCAACGCTATTGAAAACGCAAATCGAGAACTTGAAACTCGCTACGATTTTCGTAACGTACAAGCCAGCTTTGAAATGAAAGAGGATAGCGTAAAAGTAACCTCTGAAAGTGAATTTCAAGTTCAACAAATGATGGAAATTTTGCGCAATAACTGTACTAAGCGCAATATTGATCCTCGTTCCTTAAAAACCGATGATACCATTCACTCTGGCAAAACATTTTCTAAAAATGTTTCGTTTGTACAAGGTATAGATAAAGATGTGGCTAAAAAGTTAGTCAAGGTTATTAAAGATTCAAAACTTAAAGTACAAGCATCCATTCAAGGTGATAAGGTTCGAATAACCGGCAAAAAGCGTGATGACTTGCAAGCTGCCATGGCGGTTATACGTGAGCAAGATTTAGGACAGCCGTTCCAGTTTGATAACTTCCGAGATTAATTAAGGTCTGTTGACCCTGGGCAATCCTTTGCCTTTTCTTGGATACGCTATACTTAGCCTTCAGCATCAAGGATGCCATAAATAAAAGGTGAATAATGAAAATTGCGATTTTATCTCGAAATAGAAAACTCTACTCAACCATGCGATTAAAAGAAGCGGGTGAAGCGCTTGGCCATGAAGTCGATATTATCGACACGTTGCACTGTTATATGGACATTACCAGCTCCAAACCTTCGGTTCGTTATAAAGGTGAAGCCTTACCAAAATACGATGCCATCATCCCTCGAATTGGCTCCTCGGTGACTTTTTACGGTACCGCAGTAGTCCGACAATTTGAAATGATGAACACCTTTAGTGTTAATGAGTCAGTGGCTATTTCACGCTCTAGAGATAAACTACGTTCACTGCAATTATTATCTCGAAAAGGGATTGGTTTACCTCGCACAGGCTTTGCTCGCAATCCAGACAAAATTGATGACTTATTAAAAAATGTTGGAGGCGCTCCGGTTGTTATTAAATTGCTAGAAGGCACACAAGGTATCGGTGTAGTGCTTGCTGATACTAAAAAAGCAGCAGAGAGCATCATTGAAGCCTTTATGGGATTAAACGCCAATATTTTGGTGCAAGAGTTTATCAAAGAGTCGGGTGGTGCTGACATTCGTTGTTTTGTTATTGGTGGCAAAGTAGTTGCTGCAATGAAACGCCAAGGTGCGCCTGGAGAGTTTCGCTCTAATTTACATCGCGGCGGCTCAGCAGAGCTGATTAAACTAACACCAGCAGAAAGAAAAACCGCTATTATGGCCGCTCAAGTTATGGGGTTAAATGTGTGCGGAGTCGATATTTTACGTGCTAACCGCGGCCCCGTAGTCATGGAAGTCAACTCATCGCCAGGACTAGAAGGTATTGAAAAAGCCACCGGCAAAGATGTGGCTAAAATGATTTTTGAGTTTATTGAAAAATCAGCGGCTCCAAATAAAACCAAAACCAAAGGCAAAGGTTAAGTTCATTTACTTTTATCTATTTTAAGGATCCAACGTGGAAGCTTTGCAAAATCAGAAAGTCAACGTAGGCGTTTTAGAACTGTGCAATTTACCCGAGCTTGAAATCAGCCATTTGCATATGCGTGTGGATACCGGCGCAAAAACCTCTTCCTTACATGTTGATAACTTGCAAGACTTTAAGCGCAATGGTGAGCGTTGGGTCAGCTTTGACATTCATCCCGATTTTCATAACGTGGATATGATTGTTCGACGAGAAGCCAAAGTTAAAGCACGACGTAAAATTAAAAGCTCCAACGCCAGCAAAGAACGTCGAATTGTGATTGAAACGCCTATTCAAATGGGTGAACAACAATGGATGATAGAACTGACACTGACTGATCGTTCAGAAATGACCTACTTAATGTTGTTAGGCCGAGAAGCAATGATTGGTCGATTAGTAGTAGACCCAGAGCATAAATACTTATTGGGTAAACCCAGCGTGGATGCTGATGTTAATGACAAAGAATATGAAGAAAACGACGACAGCGAAGACGAAAGCTAATCATCGCCGCCTCCGCCTTTAATTTTTGCTTAACCTGAGCTCGGGATAAGAAAGGCTGAATAAAAAATAAACGACTTCAAATACAATAAGTTATAACGATTTTATGTTTCAACCTCTCTAGTTTTGTGGCTTACAAGGCAAGCAGATGAAAGAATAACGGGTTATTTTAAGTCTGTTTAACGCCGTAAGGCGCAAAAATAGAAGTGTTGAGCAGTTTTTCTTATCCCGAGCTC
>JBFHSP010000092.1:0-11397 GCA_041591085.1 Kangiellaceae bacterium
AGATGCCGTATTTTGGCTTGAGTCGTATTTAAAGAGTTATCCCGGAACCCTAATCGTGATTTCTCATGATCGCGACTTTATTGACGCACTAGTGACTCGGGTGCTGCACTTTGACCAAGGGCAAATAAAGTCTTATTCAGGATATTATTCTCAATTTATTCGGATTAAAGCAGAGCAAGACTTATTGCAAAGCAAACAATTTGAAAAACAACAAGCGAAAGTAAAGCATCTTCAGTCGTTTATTGACCGATTTAAAGCCAAAGCAAGCAAAGCTAAACAGGCGCAGTCACGGGTCAAAGCTTTAGAGCGGATGGCCACGGTTGAAAATGTTCGAGTCAGAGAACAATTTTCATTCGATTTTTTTGAGCCTCTACATAAACCGGATCCCTTAATTCAATTTAATCATTGTCGTGCCAGTTATGGTGAAGTAGCGGTATTAAACGATATTCATTTATCGTTAAGATGCGATAGCCGAATTGGCCTGCTTGGTAGAAACGGTGCTGGTAAATCGACTTTGTTAAAGGCGATTGTTGGAACTGAAGTGGATTTAAGTGGTGATCGGGAAGTTTGTAAGCACCTTAATATTGGCTACTTTGCTCAGCATCAATTAGAGCAACTTAATGCTGATGAAAGCGCGTTTTCGCAAATGCAAAAGCTCGATCCCAACTTAACCGAGCAGCAAGTGCGAAACTATTTGGGTGGCTTTGCGTTTAATGGCGACAAGGTGTTTGCTAAGGTGCAAAGTTTCTCAGGTGGAGAAAAGGCTCGGCTTGTATTAGCTCTGATGATTTATAACAAGCCGAATTTAATCTTATTGGATGAGCCAACCAACCATTTAGATATGGAAATGAGAGATGCGCTCACCATGGCCATTCAAAACTTTTCTGGCGCGGTTGTTGTCATTTCGCATGATCGCTATTTGCTAGATGCTACGGTAGATGAACTGTTTTTAATCGACTCCGGCCAAGTAACGCCATTTGAGGGTGATACCCAAGCTTATTACCAATGGCTGAGGCAAAATCGCTGGGGTAAAGACGTTAGCGAAACACCTAAAGAAACAGTGAAAGCCGAACCAGATAGAAAGCAGCAAAAACAATTAGAAGCTAAAATTAGGCAACAATTGTCTCCTTTCAAAAAGGTGGTGGATAAGTTCGAAAGCCATATTCAACAATTGGAGACTCGGTTGGCAAACATTGAACAGGCGCTTGCCGATGTGACCTTGTATGAGGATACTCGTAAGGCGGAGCTGACCGATTTATTATCAGAGCAAGCAACCTTGCGTTCTGAGCTTTTACAACTAGAAGATAAATGGGCAGAAGCTCAGGAAACGCTTGAGCAAAAAACGACAGAGCTTAATCGAGAGCTTCTGTTATAAAACGTATCTCTTTAAAAAGCGTTTGATAAGAAGTGATTATGAAAAAACAGTTTATCGCTGGTGCGGTTTGCTCTCAATGTGGAGCAGTTGATTCTATCGTTGTAATGGATGATGGCAATGGCAAGACTTTGATGTGTGTGGATTGCGATCACCAAGAAGCGCTTGATTCTGAGCACACAAAAAAGGACACTCAAGCTAAGACCTATAATACTAAGCCCCATCAAACGATCATTCCTATCAAGGACTTGTCATGACAGAACTTCCATCAATTGCTGCAGTGGTTGAACAATCTGAATTATTATTCTCGCAACCAGAAGTTGAAGCGGCTATTACCAAAATAGCCCAACAAATAACTTCTGCGCTTGCCGATAAAAACCCAATTATGCTTTGCGTGATGAATGGAGGATTAATTTTTACCGGAAAGTTGCTTTCTCAACTATCGTTCCCTCTTCAAGTTGACTATTGTCATGCCACCCGCTATCGCGGTGAAACTCAAGGAGGCGATCTGCAATGGAAAGCCTTGCCTCAGCTGGATTTATCAGATAGAACCGTGGTGGTGCTCGATGATATATATGATGAAGGTTATACCTTAATTGCACTGCTTAATGCGATTAAAGCACAAGGTGCCAAAGAGGTTTACTCTGCAGTACTAACCGATAAAAAACATGATAGAAAAGCTGAGCCTGATTTTCAGCCCGACTTTATTGGCCTGCCTATTCCTGACAGATATGTGTTTGGTTATGGTATGGATTACCAACACTATTGGAGAAATGCGCCTGCAATTTATGCGGTGAAAGGTTTATAAGTTTAAAAACGATCATTAAACGTTTAATAGAGAGTAGTTATGAGTCAAACTGAAGTGAGAAAAGCTCAACTAGAAGACATTCCTAGTCATGTCAAAATGATTATGGCTTCGATTAAATCATTCGCTAAAGATGGAAAGTACTCTATAGAGGAACTAGAGCGGATTATGGTGATAGCCCTTGAAGACGGGGAAGTTAATGGTGATGAAAAGCGAGTATTAGGGGATATTTTGACCAAAGCAAGCTCAACCCCATTTGACGATCAAGTGAAGCCTTATATCGAAGCATTGCGCAAGTTATACCTCTAAATTGATACGCTTGTGCAAAAAAGCAGAAGCAAACTGTGTAATATTGCCAAATTAGAGAGTAAATATTGCACATTGGCATGGATTACGTTAGAAAAGCAGGTTGGCACAACGGCTGCCGTAATTCGAAAATAATTAAAACAGTTATACGTTTGGAGGGGTGATATGCAACACTTTTGGCTCAAAGCTTGTTTAGTATCGAGTTTTGTATCGAGCCAAATTTGTGATGCTCGTGTTCGCTCCGATCAAAATGAGGGTGGTGAAGAAAAAATTGTCGTCACCGGTTCCCTCATTAAGAAAATCGATCAAAAGGGACCTGCCCCAATTCTATCGCTCACTTCAGAAGATATGCAGCGCATGGGGCACACCAATTTATACGATGCACTCTTAGCTTTGACCGCCCAAACCGGCTCTTTATTAGAAGGCGATCAATTTCCGAACGGCTTCACCTCAGCGGCTCAAGCCATCAATTTGCGAGGGTTTGGTCCTGGTAGAACTTTAGTTCTGGTGAACGGGCAACGTTTAGCCTTAAATCCAACGCCCTATCAAAGCGAAGCGAATTTCTTCAATTTTGCCACTATCCCTACTGTTGCGATTGAACGAGTTGATGTGCTGACCGATGGTGCTTCCGCTATTTATGGTTCTGATGCGGTTGCGGGCGTAGTCAACGTGATACTTAGAGAAGAGTTTGATACCCACGAAATTAGCGGAACGGTGAGTTCTACCTCAGGTGGCGGTGGCGGCAAAAAGCTCAGTGGTGGCAATAGCTGGCGAGATGGCGCTAGAAAACTCACTTTTGGTTATCAGTGGGAAAGCCGAGATCCCATTTACGCCGCAGACAGAAGTTATTTGTTTGATCCAAACTTAGTCACCGTTTCAGCTGGAACTTTCAATTTGGCGACAGAACAATTTGAATTGTTAGGCGCTGCAAATTGCTCCAACTTAGGACTGCAACAGGTGTTAACGACAATAGGCAATGTGTGTGCAAGTCGAGAACTGCTTGGCGATAACATCAGAAATAAGCGTGAATCAACATCTATATACTCGCATGGTTCTTATGAGCTAAATCGCGCAAAAGTGTTTGCCAATCTTATTTGGTGGCAAAGCGATACAGCAAGTCGAAGCACTCCTCTGTATTGGGAGGGTGGCTTAAACGATGTAAATAACGACGCTTTTTATGGAATTAGAGATTTTTTCCTAAGTGAAACCGGCAATCAAGATAAGCAATTTAAAGAAGAAACTCTTTCTTTTATTGCAGGCATAGAGGGGTTTACTAATGCATTTGATTATCAGGTGTCCTATGCCTTTAGCCAATATGACAGTGAGCGTTCTTTACCGCTTTTTATTGAGTCTGAAATCAACCAGTTTTTTAGTCAAGCTGAAGATATTTATGTGCCATATCAGCCTAGTGACTTTGCCGGGATCTTAGGTAATAGCATTAATGATGCAGATTCCAGTTCTAATACGCTTTCTTATTGGATGTCTGGTGATGCTTTTAGTGTGACCGAAAAAGCCAGCGAATATGCCTTAATAGTTGAGTGGAATAAGACTGACTACGCCATTGATGTCGATGATATTACGGGTAACTTTGGGTGGTATGGACTTGGCGGATCATCCGGTGGTGGCGACCGAAGCAGATTAGCAATTGGTGCAGAATGGTTTGGTGAAGTCTATAACGGAAACCTTGGTTCCTTAGAGTTAACCCTGGCCACTCGTTGGGACGATTATCAAGATGACTCTAATGTGTCGGATGCGCAAACTTGGAAATCTGCATTGTTGTGGCGAATCAACTCTGCGTGGAGTGTTTCTGCGGTTCATTCAACCAGCTTTAGAGCACCCGACTTACATTATCTTTTTGCTGACCAAACCCGTTATTTTGTCAATGTGATTGATCTTGAGCGTTGTGTGAATGTTAATGGCAATAGTTATGAGTCTTGCCAAACAACAACCGATAATAACTATAATTATTCTACTCAGGTAGACTGGCAAGGAACCTTCGATATCGAAGAAGAGGAAGGAACGACTCAAACCATCGGGCTTTTTTACAATCCCGACCCATCTATCGAGGTGTCACTTGATTATTTTGATATCAAGTTAAACAATCAGGTCGGCTTGCAGTTGGAGTCACAATATTTATTGACCGAAGCTCAATGTAACGCAGGGTTTAATTTTGTAACTAATGAGACAATTGACTCTAACTCAGATGTTTGTGTTGATGCTTATGCACGAATCAATCGGAATATAACGACCAATAGAATTCAAGCCATTGAAAATCGTCCAGTTAATCGTGCTTTTAGGCGCCAAAAAGGTCTCGAGTTTGCAATTACTTGGTTTCACAAAACTGATGTTGCCGGGACTTTTTCGGTCGATTTTAATCATTCAGAAATATTAAAAACGGAAGTTCAACAGCTGGCTACTGATATTTCAACACTCGACCGAAACTTCCATAACAGCCCATTTAATGGTGACATCAACACCCGAACTAATCTTTCAGGATCTTGGGCTGGAGATTCTTGGTCTGCCGCGCTCTCTTTTTATCGCAAAGGCCATAAGATAAATGCGAATGGGACCGATAAAATATCACCTTGGACCACCGCTAACTTGATCGTCAATAAATCGTTTGAAAACGATCATCAAGTAAGTTTTATTATCAGAAATTTATTTGATAAAAAACCACCTATTGATTCAACTGAAACTGAATGGCCTTATTTTAATCGAGGCATTTATAACGCGGTTGGCCAAGAATGGTTTTTTGAATATAAAGCTAGGTATTGAGCTAATTACAAACTCTCTCTGTCGGTTGTTAAGCCTTTATTTATTTTCATCAGCTAAGTGTTAGCTATATTTCAATGCTTTTTGAAAGTAAAAGTGAAAATTCACATTTTTTACTAAAATCTTGATTCCTTAATTAATTTAGGTTAAATATCACAGCGGGAAACAACCGATCGAGTAACAGAAATAATTATATTGGGGAAACTGATGAACGGAAAAAGCAAAGTATCAAATGCTGTGAAGATGGCATTGCTTGCTTCTTCTGCTGCAACTTTAGCCTTTACGAGCCAAACTTGGGCTGCTGAAGAAGAAAGTGCAGAAGAAGAAAAAAAAGAAACAAAAATTGTTGTGACAGGCTCTCGCTTAAAAAGAGAAACTTATTCAAGCATCTCGCCTATTCAAGTAATCACAACTGAAGAAGCAAAACAAGAAGGTTTAATTGATTCAGCGTCTATTGTTCAATTTGCTACCGTATCTGCGGGTCAGCAAATTGATTTAACATTTACAGGTTTTGTGCTTGATAATGGACCAGGGTCTTCTACCGCAAATCTTCGAGGACTTGGCGCTAATAGAACTTTGAATTTGTTGAATGGTAGAAGGTTAGCTCCATCAGGTGTTGAGGGAGCTCCGAGTTCTCCTGACTTAAGTATGATTCCCGCCGGTTTGGTTCAGCAGTTCGATTTTGTTACTGACGGAGCATCTTCAGTGTACGGGTCGGATGCGGTTGCCGGAGTCAATAATGCAATTTTAAAGAAAGATTTTGATGGTTTCAGTTTTGACGTGAGACTTCAAGCTCCTGAGCACGGTGGTGGTGAAGTGACTCAGTTGGTTGGGACTTGGGGTCAAAATTTTGATCGTGGATTTATTGGTATGGGATTAGAGTACTACGATCGAACAGAAGTAAAACTGTCTGATAGACCTTGGACCAATCAGTGTAACCGTCATGCTGAATTGACTGATACTGGTGAAGTTCGGTCGTTAGATCTTTATTATTCTGTGGGTGAAATGCAACGTGTGGATCCAAGAGGCTGTTTGCCGACTGAGCGCTTAGTCGGACGAACCATAGTTCCTTTTGCGGGAAGCATCTATTACACGCCCGGTAGCTCTAATGGTGGTTGGGGAAGTTTCTCTGAGTCATCTGCTTTCGGTGCGCCAATCGATACTAACGGTGATGGTATTGCTGATGTGAGCTTCATTGATTACACGTTAAATGGCAACCCAGTAAATCAAAGTCGCAGCCTCTTCGGTGAAGAAAACCGTTTGTCGTTTATGTCTTATGGCGAATACACTCTGGAAGGTAGTGCGAATATTACACCGTATTTTGAATTTATGTACGGAAAGCGTGATTTTTATACCACCAGTGGTCAGCCGCAACTTTTCCCTTGGGTTCCTGCAGATAATCCTTACAACGTTTGTAATCCTAATGGCTTAAATGGCGTAGATTGTGGTCTAGCTTGGGATGCTTTAATGAATAACCAAGCCTTAGTTGATGCAGTATTCGATATTTTTGGTTGTACTATTAATACAGGTGGGACGTGTGACCAAACCAGAGGGCCAATCGGTGCCCAAAGAACACGCCCAGTCGTTGCGGTAAGAGGAGACAGAAATAACGTAACCACTTCATATGAGCAAGTTCGAGCCGTATTTGGTATGCGCGCGGATTTACCGTGGGACATCAGCGGAACCCCAGATTGGTCTGTTGACGTTTATGGTTCGTTTTCTCGAAATGTGGGCACATCTTCTCGTATGGGTATTCGTGAAGATCGCTTGAATCAAGCTTTAGATGCCTCTATTGATCCGGTAAGCGGCAACGTGGTTTGTAATGACCCTTCTAATGGCTGTGTACCTGTAAATATGTACGCTCCCTCATTGTATCAAGGTCTGATTGGTGATTTCGCCACTCAAGCAGAAAGAGACTTTTTATTCGATTCTCGTGATTTTAAAACGGCAATTGAAGTATCGTTGTTTTCTGCCTATTTCAACGGCTCTTTAGCATCGTGGGCTGCGGGTGATGTACTTGCAGGATTTGGTGTAGAGTACCGAGTTGACGAAATTAAGTCGGTTCCTGATGATATCGCGAGTGTTGATGGTGCAGCCGAGTTTTTTGGATTCTTTAATGACGGTGGTGCTTTTGGTGATCGCTGGGTCAGAGAATACTTTGCTGAATTAGAGGTGCCTTTAGTTGCTAACCAACCTGGAGCAAAAGAAATCACCTTAAATATGTCTGGACGTTATACTAAAGATGAGTTTTACGACTCAGCAAATACTCAGTCTATTAAAATGTCTTGGCGTCCAGTTGATTCATTATTATTCCGAGGAACTTACGGAACTTCTTATAGAGCCCCGAATTTACGTGAACTCTTTTTAAGAGGTTCTACAGGATTCTTAGGATTATCTGATCCTTGTGGTATCCCTGAAGGCGCAATTGATCCCATTACTGGCGGTTATAACGCGAATGAAGATACTAGAGAGCCCCACGTGATTAGCAACTGTCAAAGTGAAGGCGTTGATCCGTTCGATATTAATCGTACTACTACTCCCGTATCAACCGAAGTTTTTGAAGGTGGTACATTTGATCTTAAAGAAGAGCGTTCTACCTCTGTGACTTACGGTTTTGTATGGGAACAACCGTTCACAAACGACTTTGATTTCACCGTTGGTGCTACTTGGTATGACGTTCAAATCAATGACACTATCGTTAACCCTGCAGCGCAAGAGATTATTAATGAATGCTATACTCGTCCTGCAGGAGTGGGTGCACGTTGTGGTCGTATAACTCGTGATGGTACACAGCGAATTATTTTAGTTGATCAAAGTTTCGTTAATCGTGATGCTGAAAGAGCTCGTGGTGTAGATGTCAATATTGACTGGAACAGTACTATCGATACTTTTGGAACTCCAGTTCGATGGTTTGCTCAGGTTACTTCTAATCATCCTTTTGAGCGTTCATTTACTGAAATAGATGAAGTCACCGATGCTCAAACTTATGAAAACATTGTAGGCCGTTTTGGTTTTCCTGAGTGGCAGGCACAATTGCGTTTCGGTGCAAGTTGGGACAAATGGAGTGTTGTATGGAATACTCGCTACTTAAATGATGTTGCGCAAGACCCTCTCGGAGTTGATGAGTTTTCTGATATCTATGATTCTCAAAACACGGGTTTTATTGGCGATACTTGTCTAGGTCCTGACAATGGCGATGCCTCATGTCGTGATATTGGTTATGCTGGTGATTACATGATGCACACTGTGTATATTGGTTACAGTGAAGATAACTGGAGATTAGGTGTTGGCGTACGTAATATTTTCGATGAAGCGCCTCCATTTGTAGATGGAAATGAAGTTTTATCTGTAAATAATGCGCCAATTGGTTCTGGTTATGACTTGAACGGAAGAGTGTTATTTGTTGACTTTAAAATGGACTTATAACCGTTTCACAAGTGAATGAAAAAGGCCTGGAAACAGGCCTTTTTTTTGGAGAAATAAAATGTTTAAGTGTTTTAATATTATTTCAAAGTTTTTAACTTTAATTTTGTTTTCAGCGTTTTGCTCGGCTAATCCGATTCCGGTTGAAAATTTTGCTTATAGAGATGCTATTAACAACGTCACTCTATCTCCTAATGGTAAGAAGCTTGCCTTGCTGAGAATACCGGAGAAAAAAGGTAACCCTGTGTTAGAAATCTATGACACAGATAATTTCGAGAAAGCCCCTTTTCGTATGAATGCTGATCCAATGGAGTTAATGACCTATTATTGGATTAGCGATACCAATATTATTTTTCTTGCTCGTCAAAAAGTTCGCGATGATATCGAAGGTTTCAACCGTGGTGTTTATGAAACAAAACTTGTTAAGCTTGATGTTGCAAAAAAGAAAATCGATGAATTTAGAGATATAACAAACCCTGGGATCGCCAACTTACTTCCGGAGGAACCGGAAAAAGTCATTCTATCTTTTCAACCTGAAGAGAGCGGGGGGCCTGCTGCATGGCAGAGGCCAAGATCATATTATATATTTGATTTGAAATCAGGGAAGAAAACGTTGCTACTGAGAGGCAGCCCTGAAAGATTTTCAGTAGAGTTTGATCGAGTTGGTAACCCAGTTTTTGGTATGGGATTTGATTTAAAATCGGATGAATTTATATACTATGTACGAGAACCGAACAAAACAGATTGGATTGAAGTTTACCGGCGCAGTGAAAATTCATTCGAACAATTTAATATTGAAGGTTTTGATCCTGCAGACAATAATAAATTATTAGTCAGTGCTCATAATGGAAATGATACGGTCGGTCTTTGGGAGTTTGATTATAAGGCCAAGAAATTTGGAGAATTAATTTATCTACGACAAGACGCTGATGTCATGGGTACCAGAAAACACAGCAATCGATGGCAAAATACCGATGAAATAGCAAGTTTGGTTTATGCGACTGATAAAAGACATTATTTATATTTATCTGGTGAAGATGAAGCTGTCTATAAACAACTTGGAGACTTGATACCCAATAACCATTACCTAATTATTACCAGCCGTTCTCGTGATGGTCAAAGCTTAACCGTTTTTAATCAAGGACCGAAAGATGCTGGAACATATTATCTTTTACACAAAGGTAAAATCAGCAAGTTTGGAGAAAAGAATCCTCGCATTAAACCCGATAATTTAAGTAAAGTTGAGTATGTCACTTACACTTCAAGAGACGGATTTGAGCGATATGCCTATGTCACAATTCCAGAAGGCAAAGGACCTTTTCCCGCAGTTGTTATGCCCCATGGCGGTCCTTTTGTTGGCGAACTTGTAGATTTTGACGAATGGGGTCAAATGCTCGCCAACAATGGTTATGTAGTCATCCAACCGCAATATCGAGGGTCTAAAGGACATGGGCTCAACTATTATAAATCGGCCTTTTTACCCAAAGGTGAAGGTGGCGGTAAAATGCAGGATGACAAAGATGACGCAGCATTGCACTTAGTGGAGAAAGGGCTGGTTGATAAAGATCGAATAGCCATGTTTGGTTGGTCGTACGGAGGCTATGCGGCTTTAATCGCAGCTTCCAGAAAAAACCAGATTTATCAGTGCGCTATTGCCGGAGCAGCTGTCAGTGACAACAAACTTCAAGTGGACTATTACCGTTATAGGTTAAGAGGAGCGGCAAAAATTGAACAGTTGGGGTTTTGGGACCAAAGTATTTCTCCAATTAAAGAAGTTTCCAAAGTTAATATTCCGTTACTGATGATCCATGGTTCGGTCGATCAACGAGTCCCACCAGATCATGCCAAACTTTATATGGAAGAGGTTAAAAAGCTCAATATACCGGTTAAATATGTTGAGTTAGAGGGTGCGGACCACTTCTCAAATACGCTGTATTTTGATCATAAAATAAAACTTTATGAATCTATCCTGTCGTTCTTAAAAAATGACTGTGGTCCAGAAGGTCTTTAATTAATAAGGGGGATATTTCTCCCCCTTTTTTAATCCACAAACAAATCGTATTCATCCGCTCGGGTAATGGTGACTTCTACGAGATCACCTTTTTCCAGTGCTTCATCAGTGGTGATATGAACAACACCGTCAATTTCTGGTGCGTCGTATTTAGTTCTTCCGATGGCGCCTTCTTCGGTGACTTCATCAATCAATATTTCAAGTCGTTGTCCCACTTTCTTTTGTAGCTTGCTCGCACTGATTTCTTGTTGAACGGCCATAAAGGTTTGCCAACGTTCTTCTTGAATATCGGGATCAATATGATCGGCGAGTTGATTCGCTACGGCGCCTTCAACTGGAGAATATTTAAACGCACCGGCTCTGTCGAGATCTGCTTCATACAAAAAGTCGATCAGTTGTTTAAAATCGTCTTCTGTTTCTCCAGGAAATCCGACAATAAAGGTTGATCGAATGGCAATGTCAGGGCAAATCTCACGCCATTTTTTAATCCGGTGCAATACTTTTTCGGAGGCGGCTGGTCTTTTCATATTTTGTAAAACGCTTTGGCTGGCGTGTTGAAATGGAATGTCTAGATAGGGCAAAATTTTACCTTCTGCCATTAAAGGAATCACATCATCCACATGTGGATAAGGATAGACATAATGCAGTCGTACCCAAGCATCCAATTTTCCTAACTCTTTACATAAATCTATGAATTTGGTTTTAACT
>JBFHSP010000093.1:0-11338 GCA_041591085.1 Kangiellaceae bacterium
GACTCGGCTATTGCTATGCGCGAGCGTAATGAAGATCCCAATTTCCTAGCCAAATGCTTACTTAATGCGCAGTTCAGACTCAAGCTTATGGATAAATTACTGCACTCCACCAAGCTCTATCTTCGCTCTGGACAAGGTTCCCATGAGCACAGCTTACTCCTAAAAGCCATCAAAGAAGTGGAGTCTTCATCAAACGATTCCTCGGATCAACAACGAATGGGATTATAAATCCAATGCCTTGTCAGCATTTATAAGATCATCTGCATAGTAAGTTGAATCTACCATTGTACGAATAAAACTTTCTAACCTGTTCTTCATTAATGGTAAATCTTCAAGGTATTTCTCTATAATATCGACTACCGCCGAGCCTGAAATTACACCTTTAACCCCACTCTCTCGTGCCGCGTTGACATGCTCTGGTGTTGAAATCCCAAAGCCTAAAACCGCAGGAGGTGCGCCAAACTGTGAAAGTTTTTGTACTAACTCTTGGTTGGGCATAACCACCGTTTTATGCGTTCCAGTTACCCCAACTCTACCCAATAAATAAGTATACCCTTTTGAACGTTGAGCAATTAGCCTCAACTTCTCATCGGTGATTCCTGGTGGAACAATATATACCGGATCGACACGATGTTTTAGTGCGTGCGCTTCAAAATCCTCTGCCTCTTTTAAAGGTACATCTGCAATTAATACGCTGTTAATATTCAACTCATTGCATTTTTTATAAAAGCATTCTATTGATTTTCGATAAACAATATTGGCATACACCAATAAGCCTATTGGAATATTAGGATGCCGATTTCGAATTTTTTCAAGTAGTTCAAACGCTCTTGTTGGACTAGTTCCATTTTTAATGGCTCGAATAGTTGATGCTTGAATGGTTGGCCCATCTGCCACAGGATCAGAAAATGCGATACCTAACTCTAAAGCATCAGCACCTGCGACAACTAAGGTATCAATAATTTCTAAAGACTGTTCAAAGCTCGGATCACCCAGTGTGACAAATGGAATAAACGCGATACGATTATTTTTTTCACACTGGGTAAACATGGCTTGATAACTGGCTGTTAAATAATTCTTTTGGTTCATTCAATTGATTCCTTTGTTCTCATTATTTGCCTGACATATTCGAGATCTTTATCTCCTCTACCAGACAAGTTGACCAGTATGTGATTGTTGGAATTTAGCGATCTTGCGAGCTTTATCGCGTAAGCTATTGCGTGAGCAGACTCTAGCGCTGGAATAATCCCTTCCTTTTCCGATAACAATTTAAAGGCTGCCAAGGCTTCTGCATCGGTTGCGGTTTTAAATTGTGCCCTTCCGATTGATTGTAAAAAAACATGTTGAGGTCCTACTGCTGGATAATCTAAACCAGCGGACACAGAATAAGACTCTTCTATTTGCCCTTCATGGTCTTGCATTATTTTAGTATGCGCCCCATGAATAATTCCTAAACTGCCTTTGTTTAAAGTTGCACCGTGCTCTTTTGTATCAAGTCCTTTTCCAGCAGGCTCAACACCAATAAGTTTAACGCTACTTTCTTCAATAAAGTCAGCAAATAAACCGATTGCATTTGAACCTCCACCGACACAAGCGATCGCATAATCTGGCAACCGTCCAGTTTGGTTTAATATTTGCGCCTTCGCTTCTTTACCAATAATCCGTTGAAACTCTCTTACAATGGTTGGAAATGGATGAGGACCCGCAGCCGTGCCTAACAAATAATGGGTAGATTCATAACTAGCTGACCAATCTCTTAGCGCTTCATTAATAGCATCTTTTAAGGTACCACTACCGTTATTGACTGGAATCACTTTTGCTCCCATCAATTCCATTCGATAAACATTGGGTTGTTGTCTGGCACAATCTTTTGCGCCCATATAAATGACACAATCGATGTTTAACAACGCACAGGCTAAGGCAGTGGCAACCCCATGCTGACCTGCACCAGTTTCTGCGATGATTCGGGTTTTACCCATTCTTTTAGCTAACAACACTTGCCCTAATACTTGATTAGTTTTATGCGCACCACCATGAAGTAAATCTTCTCGCTTTAAAAAAATCTTTGCTGAGTCATTATCCGTTAAATTTCGACACTCATATAACGGAGTTGGACGTCCTGCATAGTTTTCTAACAGCTGATTCAGTTCGTTAATGAACGATTGATCGTTAAGTGCTTGATTAAATGCAACATCGAGTTGCTCTAAAGCTGGAACTAAAATTTCCGGAACATACATGCCACCAAAAGCTCCGAAATAGCCTGGCTTGTTAGTTTCTTTAATACTTAAATTGAGTTGATTCATTTCTTTTACTCTAAGTTGTTTTTACTCTTTCGATTTTTAAGTCGGGTTTTATTCATAAGTGCTGCAATTTTTTTATGAGACTTGATATACAAGCTGTTGCCAAAGCAATCTTGAGTCTCGACAGAGCTACTTAAGTCAACCCCAACATTTAAAGGCAATAAATCACCGACATTCTGCTCCGATACTCCACCTGCAATAAAAACTCTCTTCGCATCAACATGCTGTAAAAAACAATTCAATAAACTCCATTCAAACTGCTTTCCTGAACCACCAAATTGTCCTGACTGAGCTGTATCTATTAGTATTTTGTCTACAATTTTTAGCCAGGCATTGGCTAGATTTGGGTTCTGTACGACTGGATCGGGAAGGGCTTTAATAATAGTAATTGGAAACGCTAGTTGCTCTTTAGCTACAAGTTTTAGTTTTTCGACATATTCCTTTGACTCAACACCATGAAGCTGAATATTTTTTATTCCTGTTTTTTTTATAACTTGAATGAGCTGTTCGATCGGCTCATCTACAAAAACTGCAACAATTCGCTCAATTTCAACTTGACTCAACTCTTGCATAATTTTTTGGATCTGCTCGGCCATGACAGCGCGTTTTGAACCAGAATACAACATAAGCCCAACTAACGAAGCGCCATGAGTCAAACAATACTTTACGGTCAAACCTGAGTTCACGCCGCAAATTTTAACCCGACCAAATACCATTTCTATTGCGGCTTGCTTAACACTACTCGCAGCCATTAAAGAAGAACCAATCAAAAATGCATCAACACAACGACTCAATCTTGATGCATCGGCTCTAGATGAAATACCCGATTCAGAAATCAATAGTACATTTTCAGGGATCATAGGAGCGAGTCGCTCCGTGGTAGTTAAATCAATAGATAAGTCTTTTAAATTTCTATTGTTAATACCAATAATTTTCGCATTCATAGCTAAAGCTCTTCTGGTTTCTTCTTCAGTATGAACTTCCGTTAAAACATCCATGTTATACGCATTAGCGCATTCTCTTAATTCTAGATATTGGCGGTCATCAAGTACTGATAACATCAACAATATTGCATCAGCACCATTGGAGCGGGCTAAGTAAATTTGAGACTTGCTGATTATGAAATCTTTGCACAAGATGGGTAAGGTCACTTTTGCGGAAAACTCTTTTAGAGTGTCAAAGCTTCCTCCAAAATATTTTCTATCCGTTAACACAGAAATTGCATCGGCTACTCCACTATAAGCCTCTACGCACTCATCAATTGATAAGATGTTATTAATCACTCCTTTTGATGGCGAACTCTTTTTGTACTCCATTATGAAGGATGCAAAGTCCTTATTAAGTGCATTAAAAAGGCTTTTGGTTGATGGCCGAAGATCATTTATTAACGACTCATTAACTAATTTGTTCAGTGCAATTAACTCTTGATGTTTATGATGAATAATTTCACCAAGGACTGATATAGAATCTTTTAAGCTCATAATGAAGCTTCCAATAAATTATTAACCGGTGTCATCTCAATTGAATAATTAGCAATTCTGCTCAGTCTAGCTAATACTTGACCCGACTGAATTGCACTCAAGGCCATCTCAACGCCCTCAGCCAAAGAAAGAACTTTATTATTGATTAACAAAGTAGCCGCGGTATTCAGAGCGATCACCTCTCGATGAGCAGGCTTTCCTTGACCGGAAAAAACTGCCAATATGGCATCGACTATTTTGTTCGGATCTTTCAGTTGTAACTCACAGATGTTTCGTCTTTTTAGCCCCGCCTTTTCAGGCGTAATGGTTATTGTGGTGACTTGTTCATCTTTTAAAATGCTCGCTGTTGTTTCAGTATGCAGCGCTATTTCATCTAGACCATTGCCACTAACCACCATTGCATTTTGACATCCCAAAAACTTCAGTGACTCAGCGAGTGTTTCAGTGAGCCTTGGATCATAAACACCCATCAATTGATTCTGTGGTAATGCAGGATTAGCTAAAGGACCGATTAAGTTGAATAAGGTACGTGTTTTTAATGAGCTGCGAACATTCATCGCATGCTTAATACCTGAGTGATACTGTGGGGCAAACAAAAAACAAAAGTTTTCTTTATCTAAACAAGCTAATGACTGCTCCGGACTCAAGTCCGTAGCAATGCCTACGCGTGATAGAAAATCGGAAGAGCCTGACAAAGACGATACCGAACGATTACCATGTTTTGCGACTTTAACGCCACATTCAGCAGAAACTAAAGCTACCGCGGTTGAAATATTAATGGTTTTAAATCCATCTCCACCGGTTCCGCAGGTATCGGTTAGAATGAAATCATTACTCGGAAAGCGAACGGCTGTTTTTCTCAGAGCATAAGCTGCTCCAGCTATTTCTTCAGAGTCCTCTCCTCTTACTCTCATTGCCGCTAAAATTGCACCTATTTTTGCGTCATCGAGTTCACCACCAATAATTGATTTAAAAAGCTTAAAAGTTTCATTAAAAGATAAACGCTCATTATTGAGCAACTTAACGATAGTTGAGTCCATTTAAGCGGCCTCCTTTAACAAATAATGAATGCAGTTTTCAAGCAACACTGAACCTTGAGTAGTTAATATTGATTCTGGATGAAACTGTAGCCCAACCAACTTTTGCGTTTTGTGTTTAACTGCCATAACTTGATTATCAGTAGTTGCAATGACTTCTAAGCATTGAGGTACCTTTGTTGCAACTAGAGAATGGTAGCGACCCGCTTTAAATGGATTTGCAATACCAGAAAAAATCTCATCATTTTTATGATCAATAAGAGATGATTGTCCGTGAATAGGTTGGTCCAAAACCTCAACAACTCCATTAAAAGCTTCCACAATTAGTTGATGTCCAAGACAAATACCCAACACTGGCTTGTTTTGACTTAAGAGCTCAAGCAACGCTTTGCAATGACCTGCTTGTTCAGGATTACCTGGCCCTGGAGAAATAACAGTCATATCGTTTCGATAAGCTAACTCAACCATAGTTTCTAAAGGAATGTCGTTTCGAATGACCGTCACAACATGTTGCTTCAATAAAAATTCATCAACTAAGTTATAACTAAAGGAATCGAAGTTATCGATAAATAAAATATCAGCCATTTACAACCTCCTTGATAAGTGATGAACTTGTTTTCTCAGAAAGAGCAATTGCCTGTAAAACCGCAGCGGCTTTGTTTTCTGTTTCCTTTACCTCTGAATTTGGGTCAGAGTCTAAAACAATTCCGGCACCGGCTTGCACTAAAGCTTTACCATCGGCAACCAAAGCACTTCTAATCACAATAGCAGTATCCATATCGCCGCATGCATTAATGAAACCGACTGCTCCACCATAAGGACCTCTATAGGATTTTTCATACTTGCGGATGAGTTGTGATGCTTTTATTTTTGGAGCACCGGTTAAGGTTCCCATATTCATACAAGCTTGATAGGCATGAAAGGCATCCAGTTGCTGCTTTAATGTTCCAGATACTTTTGACACCAAATGCATGACATGCGAATACCGGTCTATTTCCATAAGCCGGTCAATTTTTCGAGAAGCGGGCTCGCATACTCTCGCTATATCATTACGAGCCAAATCAACCAGCATTATATGCTCTGATTGTTCCTTTTGATCACATTTAAGCTCTAACTCTATCTTGGCATCAAGATCGAGATCGGCCGTTTTAGTTTTAGAATTAATCCCTCTTGGCCTAGTGCCAGCAATCGGATAAATACTGAGCCGTCTAGACTTCGCCTGATATTTAACCGCGCTTTCTGGAGAAGCGCCAAACAAAACATAGTCATTGGTACTTAAGTAAAACATGTATGGACTTGGATTGTTTTTTTTAAGTAATCGATAAGCTTCTGTTGGATTATTACAATTGAGATAAAATTTACGTGACAGCACTAATTGAAAAACATCGCCATTGTTAAGATGTATTTTGGCTGCTCGCACCAGATCTGCAAACTCAGATGAATTAGGAAAGCTATTAAATCGGTTAGAGTATGCCGTGTCCAATGACGAAAATGAGGGATTGTTAGACGCAGCTAATACTAACTGTTTAAACTCATTAATTACGACTTGGAAATCATTTTCAATCTCAATCTGTAAATACGAAGGAAAAGCCTTGCAAAATAGTCTTGCAGAACGAGTTTCGTGATCAATAACAACCAGTTGATCAACTAGAAAAAACTCATAATCAGGAAATTTTTTCGTTTGTTCGAGAACTGGCAGATTTTCAAATAAATCAACGCAATCAAAACTAAATGTTCCCATAAAAAGAGTGGTTTCATCATCACTGCTATTAGTTTTAATTAACTTTTTTACCACTCTTATTACATCAAAAACACTCACAGTTAAGAGCTTTTCAAACTCATTCACTAAGCGGGTTCGAGCATCCAAATTAACGCTCATTGTCAAGCTTGTTTCTTCACGCTGTTGAACTAAAATATTATTTAATTGCGCTTTTATTGCTTTTTCAATCAAAGTTAACATCGCCCGGCCATTCGAATTAAGAGCAATTATTTGTACGGTTTCATTGATGCATCGAATTTGTAATGCCGCAGATATAGCCAATAACGTTTTGGTATGCTCCTTATTTGAGATTGACGCTGTTTCAAGAAGGCCACAAAAACCATTTTTAAGTCTTACATTTTTTTCAACTTTTTGAAAAACCTCCATAACATCAAAATTACTAGCTATCTGAGAACTGATCGTTTTGGTTAATTGATTAGGATTGAAAGCGTGCATCAAGCCACCTCTTTTCTCTGAAGGCTACGCTTTCCTGCAGCTAACACAAACGGGTTCAACTCAGCCATCAGTTGATCGAATTGTTCCGGATACAAAGATTGATGACCGTCAGACAGCGCATTTTTCGGATCGTGATGAACTTCAATCATGATGCCGTCGGCACCGACTGCAACTGCCGCTTTTGCTAATGGCGCAACCAGTTCTCGGACGCCAGTTCCATGAGAAGGATCAACAATAACCGGCAAATGCGACCGTGACTTAATGTAGGCAACGGCATTTAAATCGAGCGTATTTCGAGTAGCCGTTTCAAAAGTTCGAATACCCCGTTCGCATAAAATAACCTGTTGATTTCCGGCATCGAGAATGTATTCAGCGGCTAGCAGTAATTCCTCTATTGTAGCTGCGATACCACGCTTTAGTATGACTGGCTTGTTGGCCTTTCCAACCGCTTTTAATAAATGAAAATTTTGCATATTGCGCGCGCCGACTTGTAACGCATCAACATGTTCACAAATAGCACTTAAATCAGCAGCATCCATAATTTCGGTAACAGCAGGTACGCCAAGCTTTTTCGATACCGATTGCATAGTTTTAAGAGCCTCTAAACCGCCTCCCTGAAAACTATACGGACTGGTTCTCGGTTTAAAAGCACCACCTCTTAATATAGAAGCACCTCCATTAATAGCTGACTTTGAAGACTCATAAAAACTTTGGTAACTTTCAACCGCACAGGGTCCCGCTATCACTGAAAAATGATCAGCGCCAAATTTAACATTGCCAATTTGAACCACGGAGTCCGATGATATGAGTTCCCTACTAACACGTTTATAACTAGTTAAAATCGGTTTAACATCGTCCACCATTGGATGAGCATTTAAATTAAGCCCTTGTAAGACTCGCTCATCTCCCAATGCACCTAATACTGTTCTTTCGGTACCAGGCATATACAGTGGTTTTAAGCCCGCTTTTTCTATTTTTAGTAAAAGCTCATCAGCATCACTTTGCTTAGCATTCGGTTTTAATACAATAATCATTTAGTTCTCCATTAAATTAAAAGCAAAAAAAAACCCGCTACTGCGGGTTTTTAAAATCACGAAATAATACTCGGCCATCACCCACACTTGTGCCGAGCGATAAGCCACCACCAATTTGCAATAGTTAAGTTAATCATTAAATTTTTTATCTTGTTCATTTTCATTACGCCAAAAAAAAGCCCGCTTTTTTGCGGGCTTTAGTTTATTTTCTTGAAACAAATACAACTCCAGCCCGTTAAGACTGTAACCACCAAGTGTTTAAGTTGATATTTGTATTCATTGTAAATTGCTCTATTTTCTGTTCATATGGGCTGAGACTAACTTTATTTATTTTTTTGGTCAAGCCCAGATTAACAAATATTTAAAACTTTTTTTTGCTCAAGCGTGCTCACCTCTTTGTGAAATGCCGGTTGACTATCCACAAAACATCGTTGATTTTCTACTTGAACATGTACCAGTTCAATATCTACATCGACGTTTTTAGGAACACCCACAAGCTTTAAGCACATTTCAGAGATGGTGCCACGAACAGGAAGCTGAACTAAGTTAGAAAACAACAGATTAGAATCAAACTCCACTTTATGGTGGTCAATAACTAATTTGTGTTTACCACGGATATCGTCATATTCAACGAATAACGCAATATTGGCATCAACGTAATCAGAAAGCTTAAAGCTAACCAAAAAATTAACTGCCATTGACCATGGAGTATCATTTGAAGAAGGTGAGAGCTCACCATACTGTTTGGTATCGATATAAATAGTATGCACAGACTCGTCGTCTCTGTTCCAAAGTGTTTTCATGTTTGCCCCTATTATCAAACTGCCCCAATTTTGCCGTTTCATTCTTATATGCGATGATTTCGGCGATTTTTACGCTTCTTTTATTAAATCTTGCCCACCACCAGGAGGCTCTACCACCCGAATAAACAACTCCATCAACTTTATGGTTGTTTTAGGTACATTATATTCGGCCACCAATTTTACTTCTTTTACGGGCCCTTTTATTGGTACTTTTACCAAATTTGAAAAAACCCACTCTCCGCTTTTGCTCACCTCGCTAGAATCAATCAGTAATTTTTGCTGACCTCGAGTATCAGAGTATTCCAAATAAAGTCGACAGCATTGCTGTTTAGAAGACTCTATACCTAACCACAACGCTAGGTTAAGTGATATTGACCATCGAAACTGACTTTCGCTCGTGTTACCCAGGCGCGGTAAGTATTGCTCTGGCGACAGCTCTGCAACCACTTTGCTGTAGTAATCCATAAGCCCTCTGTACAACAAACTCAGAATAGTCGTTTATTTAGACCGAAAAACAAACATAAAAGTGTGACTCAATTCATATTTTTACGTTCGTACCACTAAATAGGAAAGGTAGGATTTTTGATGCAGATAAAAAGACATATAGATCAATAGGTTAACTAAAGTAAATTAACAGAAAAAATTCCCATAAAATATGAACTAATGTTTATTTTTCACTCAAATATCTCAATTTGCGGTACTGCAGCATTTTTTATACTTACGTCCGCTTCCGCAAAAACACAGATCATTACGCCCTATCTTGATAGATTGATCTTTTTCAAAGGATAGAGATAAAGCCGAATGATAAAACCACATTTTATCGACTTTCTTAAATAAGGAGGTTTCAGCATGTGTTTGCAAACGATTATCAGCAATAAAGAAAGCTTTGAATTTGACCGTTCCTTCTAAAGGCTGAGCATCTGAATGAAGAACTTCAAGCTTAACAAACTGTAGTTGATTTTTCGGATCCTTTAATTGATCTAGCAAATTATTTGTTCGCGTTTCTGGATGATGCGTTTCATAAATGTAGCCGGCCTCTCGATCACAGTATGCAACAAACCGAGATCGCATCAGTTCTTCAGGAGATTGCGCAAATTTTGTCCGTAAAAGTAACGGTTCACAGCAATTAACAAAGAGTTTTCCCGATCCACATTTGCATTGGTGAGCAGTCAAAATTAAAGCCCTCGTTGCCATTCTGATCGTAATCCGGCTCTTTCAGGCTGAGCCATAGCAAAGTCAATCTGCTCAATCATTTTTGTCTTATCTTTATTCAAAATACCTTTTAGCACTAAATAGTTCGATGCATGGTCAGAGCGAAAAATGGTACTTTCGAGCTCTAAGGTCTCAATTAGTACACGTTGCTCTTTGATAAGCTCTCTAGTACTAGGTAATTGAAATTCACCATCATAGCCTGCTTGAACGCGCTCCTGTCCTAAAGGAAAGCTGACTACTAAGGTCGATAAATATTCGGGCTGTGTTTCATTCATCAATAATGCTGAGTTTCGTGCATGCTGCTCCGAGAAAGCCACACCACCCATACCATTTAAAATCATCACTGAAGATTTAATTCCAGCAGCTTTAATTTTGAGTAAAGCAGCTTTCGATGAATCAAAAGTTTCGCCCTTATTGATTGCGGATAAAACTTTGTCGTCTCCCGACTCACACCCAACATATAAAAGAGATAAACCTAATTCTGCTAACTCTTCTAGTTCTACAATTGATTTATTAAGCAGGTTTCTTGGTAAGCAATAGCTGGAAACACGAGTTACATCTGGTAGATACTGTTTAATTGCTAATAAAATTTCCTTTAGTCGCCTGAATGACAAAGCCATTGCATCTCCGTCAGCCAAAAAAACTCGGCTATAACGACTACCAGCACTTTTAAGCCAATTTAACTCTTTCTCAATATCTTGCTGGCGTTTAGGTTTAAATTTTTTTTGAGGCTGTGTGTACATGTCACAAAAAGTGCATTTATTATAAGAACAGCCATTAGTTACTTGTAAAATTAAACTTTTCCATTCACTGGGAGGACGAAAGACTGGTTCAATATAGGGAAGAGTCACGGTTCACCTTGGAAGTAGACAATTAAAATTCGATAAGCATTTTATGCTAAGAACACATTATAACTTGACTCTCATTTTAAGTTCATATCACTCATTGTTTTTTAAATTCGATAAAGAGTTAACTACCACTCTTTGAGGAGAGCCTTTTGATTGATACATCAGTTGGTCAGCTAATTGATAAGCGGTGGATTCATCAGTAAGTTCATCAATAAGTAACGCTCCTATACTTACCGAAACCAAATCCGTTGGATCACTTAACTTAAACTGATTAATCAACGCATTGACCGCTCTCGTTGCTATTAACTCCGCTTCGGCAAGATTGTCACAATGTTCAGTTAACAAGACAAACTCATCTCCTGCAAAACGCGCACAAGTATCATTTTCACGAGTTATGCTCTCAAGAGC
>JBFHSP010000094.1:0-11259 GCA_041591085.1 Kangiellaceae bacterium
CATATTAAAAAAAGAGTGATTCTTTCCTCGGTGATATTGAGTATTCCCTTTATTGTGTATGCGATTGAGAGAAGCTTGTTTGAATTAGAGTGTGATAAAAATATTCTTATTTATCCAGATGCGAAACTAGAAAGGCCTTTGTCAATTGTTTATTCGGGAAATGTTTCCAAAGGCGATGGGTCATATAAAGAAATTGACGGGGAACATCGTCTCAACCTATTTAGTGATTTCCCAGTTGAATATATTGTTAGCATTGATAGTGTAAATAATATTAAAACCTTAAATAAGAAAAGTATAGGCGAAATATTGAGAAAAGGAACGGTGTTTCCAGATAAGTTAAAGGAAGTTACTGCTCAAGAAAAGGATGGTGCGCTAAGTGCCGCTAGGTATATTATTTACGGTGATAGAGAGGTTAAATATAATATGATTCTAATAAAAAAATATATTTTTGATTTTGAAGCTAATAGAATTGTTTCAGAAGTGTCAGGGGTGAGTCACTCAAAAGGACAGGACCTTATAAATATTTTGTACCCCTACGAGTTTGGATGGTGTTCGAAAATTGAAAGTCGTTATGGGATAACTGAAGATCTTTTAAAAAAAACGTTTAAATAAAGGAATAGTGTGATGAGTATTGAAAAACTGTTTTTTAATTCACTGATGTCAGTTGCATCTTATGTTGATTTTCAGGATGGTGAGGATCATACAGAAGGATCTACTAAACTAAAGTTGGAAAGTAATGGTGACTGGAGCTCCGAGAAAATGAGAGCTCTATTTCTGGAAAAGTTTGAGATTTTATCACATAGAAAGAATTCTTATAGAGGATTTTCTGCAACTGTTTTTAGAGTCAAACAAAGCAACGAAGTCGTATTTGCAAATCGAGGTACAACACCTACAGATATAGGCGATATTCACGCGGATATAGATATATTTTTAAATGGTATTTCTCGATTACAAGTGATTGATTTGTTTAATTACGTCTCTTACCTTAAAACTCCACTTGGACAAAGCTTTCCTGTAGCTCAAATTACCGAAAACGGCGTGATCTTCAACAATACAGGAATCGGTGCTGGAAAGGGAAGTTGGTTCTCTACTCCTGTAGATATAACTGGTCACAGCTTAGGTGGGAACCTATCTGGAGCGTTAGGTAGAATTTTCCCGAGTCTGGTTCAAGATCTATATGTTTATAATAGTGCTGGGACCGCGGGAATACTTGCGCAAGATTTTTCTCTTTCATTTCCTTATATTAAATGGAATCCAACAGAGTTCGAGTTTTTTAATTATTTTGACCAGTTTGGGGCTGTAGATTCATACGAAAATTTTCAAAATGTTTTTAATCTATTTGGTGAAGATGGTGGTGAGGTTGTAACTAACGATGTCGTCTTTAATCAAATCGGAGGGGCAAAAAGTCGGATAGGTATAAATACTGAAGGAGCAACTCATAGTTCTATAGCTCTCTCAGAAAGTTTGTCTGTAGCTTGGATATTTAATAAGCTAGACCCAACTTTTTCATTAGCCGATCACTCAGCTCTTGTCGATGCTGCTCAAGCTTCCGAGTCAGGTTCTTTATCAAAATTAACTAATGCCCTTCTTTTAATCATACAAGGTTCAAAAATATCGGATTTGTGGGATGGTGTTTATAACATCAGTCAACTTGATCAAACTGCAAATATTAAAGTACTTGCTACCTTGTCTCACCAAGAGCTTTTAGAATATTACCAAAACTCTGGTAGTAAAAAGGCCTTGATATATTCAGCTCACAATGGATTACCTTTTGCTGTAGAAGGAGCTTACTCTGCATACGATAGCATTGATGAAAACCAATATAGTTCTGAAGCCATTTATGACTTAATGGCAAAGTTAGCGACTGAACTAAATATTTACTCTAGAGACTCTAGTCCCGGAAATGAACTGGGTGTTGGAAACGCAAAGTTTTCTTTGCCAAATGATGTAGCAATTGAAAATGAAGAAAGTGCAAATCCATTAGCTAAAAGAGATGTGGTTTTTGGTTCTGAAGCATCCGATGTTGTATCCGGTACGGCACAAGATAATAGGCTTTATGGTTTAGGAGGTTCCGATACATTAAACGGAAGCGACGACCGCGACATACTAGATGGCGGAAACGATGAAGATAAACTTTTTGGCAACGGTGGAAACGATTTACTCATTGGCGGAAAGGGAGATGATGAACTCGATGGTGGTGAGGGTAATGATACTCTCGATGGCGGCGAAGGCAATGATACCTATTTGTTCACAAGCGAATCAGGTCATGATGTTATTGAAAAGTACAACAGTGTTTCGCTTGGAGATAGTGACGGAGTTATAAAATATCACGATAAAGTTATTGACGGCTCAGGTGCTAAAAAGAAAAGCGAGCAAGCCAATATTTTTTACGATAAAGATGAAAAAGTCACTTACTCAAAGTTTGATAACAATTTGTTAATTGAGTTTGAAGAAGATAATAAAATTGTTTCTTCTGTAACCATAAGAGGATTTAAAAACGGCAATTTAGGAATTAATTTACCGGAAAACAAGGAAGAACCAGAAGATAACACGCTCGATAAATATGTTGCTACAGAAGTTTTCCAATCTTATTACGATGACTGCATTAGTGAAGGGCAGAATGTTTGTTTAACACTCGATGAAAAAATTGATCGAATGAGTGAATATAGCCCAGAATATCAGGCTATAGGTAATGTCGATTTTTCTTATACTCGAATAGCTATAGGAGGAAATGACGGATTCACTTTTATTAACGATACAGCATATAAAAGTGACGTTTTAGGCGGAGCAGGAGATGATCGCTTAATTGGTGGTGAAAACGATGATTATTTCAGAGGTACTGGCTCTATGGCCAATCAACAAGTGGATGTTGATGGTAATGATTATTTGGCCGGCAATGGGGGAAATGACAAACTCTTTGGGTATGAAGGGAAAGATATTTTAGAGGGCGGTGATGGCGATGATTTTCTTTATGGCGGCTACTCATGGGTAGCGGAGAATAATCCTGATCATGAAACAACCTCCATTCATTATGCTTCGTTCGAAGAATATAATGCAGATGAACGATTTAAAGAAGATAACGATGTTCTCATAGGTGGTGCAGGTAGGGATTTAATTGAGGGGCATAGGGGTAGTGATTACCTAGATGGAGGTGACGGAGACGATGATCTTTTTGCTGGTGCTCATAATGATCGTATCGATGGAGGCGCGGGTGATGATTTTATTCTTGCCGATGGAACTAAAGCTTCTAAATTAGTTCTCGAACCATCTACAACCTTGGGCTTTAAATTTGAAACATTGTTTGAAAATGCAAAGAAACATGCGGGCGACGATACGGTTTACGCTGGCGATGGAAATGATATTGTTTTAGGAGGGGCTGGCAACGATATTATTTATGGCGGCAACGACGATGATAAGCTTTATGGTGATGGAACTTATGATAATGACGAAGAAAGAATCATTCAAGAAAGTTCAATAGATTTGCATGGTGAAGATATTATCGATGGTGGTGCTGGAAACGACTTAATTTTTGGATATGGAAATAAAGATGTTTTATCGGGTGGAGCAGGAGATGACAAAATTTATGGTGACCATGACTCCCTAGATGAATCATTGCACGACGCCGACATTATTCATGGTGGAGAAGGCAACGATGAAATAATGGGATTTGGTGGTGATGATCGACTTTTTGGCGATGACGGTGACGATGTAATTGATGCTGGTAAAGGTAATGATTACTTAGATGGCGGCGCTGGAAATGACGAACTGCAAGGTCAAGATGACGATGACCAGCTGTACGGAAAGGCCGATAACGACAAATTATTTGGGCAAAAAGGTAACGATTATTTAGATGGTGGTAGCGGCGACGATGAGCTTGTGGGCGGAGAAGGAACCGATGTTTTAATTGGTGGTTCTGGAGCCGATAAGCTTTGGGGTAATGAAGGAGATGATAGCCTTGCTGGCGGCAGTGGCGATGACTTGTTATATGGAGGTTCAGGCAACGATACATTAAGCGGAGGCTCTGGTTATGATGCGCTTAGAGGCGAAGAAGGTAATGATACTTACATCGCCAATATTGGAGATGGATTTTCAGGAATATCCGATGCTTCAGGCGCAAACAGCATTCAATTTGGTGCTGGGGTCAGTATGGGCAATATTTCGGTAGAAGTAATAGGCAATGGCGTTGTACTCAACTACGGCGCAGGTGACAAAATTTTTATAGAAGACGCCAGTGTTGGAAGTATTCATAACATCAATTTTGTTAATGGAACATCAATCAGTTTAAGTAGCCTATTGAGAGATTTAATTCCTGACAATACTGCCAGTGGTTGGGGTGGAGGTAATACTTCTGCAACGATTAATGCTTCATCAAATGAGATTACTTATGTACGTGAAGATAATTCTTTAGTTGTTAGGTACACCGGTTCGTCGGAAGACTGGATTGATTCTGAAGCATTAACAAATGCCGGATATATGTTTACGATTGAAACGGTTACTGTCAATGGACAACCCGTTCAACAAGTACGATTTTTTAATTGGTACAATGCAAATCATAGTCGTTATTTAAATCGACTTCACTTAACTGATCAAACCGTTAGCTTGTCGGAAGTGACCGAAGTTTCAGCGACGTTTTCTGGTTCGGATTTTGTGGATAACGTCAACGCTTCTTCGGCATCTGATCAAATCAGTACCGCAGGTGGTAATGATGTGATCAATGCGGGAGGAGGTGACGATGTAATCACCGCTGGAGCTGGTAATGATCAAGTTCAAGGCGGAGCAGGCAACGACAGCTATTATTTTAATTTAGGTGATGGATTCGATACCATCTTTGATGAATCGGGTACTGATCGAATCGTTTTTGGTGACGGTATTTCATTAAATATGCTTCAGTTTTTTGAAACAACTCAAGGACTGAAAGTCATCATTAATAATAGTGATTACTCTGTAAACAGTGGTTTTATCGTAATTGGTTGGTTTAATGAAACAAACTATCAAATTGAACGATTTGAGTTTGCCGATGGAAGCGTGTTGTTATCGGCAGAAGTTGACGGATTAGTTCAAGGTAATCGCTCTCCGCTATTAAATGAGTCATTAACCGATCAATCAATCAATTTAGGACAGCCGTTTAACTTAACTTTGTCACCAACCTTGTTTGTTGATCCTAATGGTGATCAACTTTCTATTGATGTCCGACTTTCCGATGGATCTGCTTTACCAGCATGGTTAACTTTTAATGCGGAAACGCAAACTTTAGCCGGTACACCTGGAATAAATGATATTGATGATTTGGAAATAGTAGTGATTGCGCGAGATCCTTCACAATATTTTGCAAGCACTCAATTTAATATTAATGTTGACGAAGACGCAGGCTATATAGGAACCGATGCAGACGAGCGCATAGAAGGAACGGACAAGGATGACTATATTCGTGGCATGGGAGGCAATGATTATATTCTTGGCAATAGTGGTAATGATCGAATTGATGGTGGAAAAGGAGATGATCGTTTAACAGGTGGATATGGTAATGATACGTTTGAGTTTTCGCTAAGTGACGGTATTGATGTTATTGAAACGCCTTATGCTGACTATGCTCAGTTTACCGGAACGGACGTTATCAAATTTGGGAAAAATATTACTCAAGATGATGTGTACTTGTATCGCTCACCAGATGCCTACCAAGATTTATTAATCATGTATGGGAACTCTGGCGATGAAATTTTAGTTAAAGAGTATTTTTCAAGAACATCACAGTACCCTATCGATCAAATTCAATTTAATGATGGTTCTGTTTGGACTTCAGACGATGTATTAGAAAAACTTCAACACTTTATCGATAATAGCGATAATTTTATTCGTCATGTATTGCCAAGTGATTTTGTTGTGGATGCATTAGGCGGAAATGACTTTATCGATGGCAATAGTGGTAACGATATTTTAATGGGTAATGATGGTGATGATTGGCTCTATGGTAAACAAGGAGATGATAGGCTTAATGGAGGAATAGGAAACGACGGTCTTCTCGGAGAAAAAGGCAATAATACTTATGAGTTTTCTTACGGTCATGGCATTGATGTTATTTGGCATGATAATTATGACTCAAATGATATTATTAAAATTGACCAAACTATAAACTTCAATCAGTTAGAGTATCGCCGATTTGGTGATCATTTAGTAGTTGGTACAGGTGAAGAAAATTACATTATCATTGATGAGTTTTTTGGGAACTTTATATATTCGGATGATTTGAATGATCGAATTAAGCTTGAAGATGAAAACGGAAACTCGATTTTACTAGCTGATGTTCCCGTCTCGGGAGCGTATCTCGATAAATTGCATTGGCCAACTATAGATACACGAGCTCTAGACGGGAGTGGTTTGAACTATGGGGAAATTACGGATAGCACGAACAATAGCTTTAAACATCGAATCATTGGCACTAATGATCATGATATCATTTATGGCTCGAGTGATGCAGACACTATTTCTTCCAATGATGGGAATGATTTTATTGAAGCCGGAGCAGGAAATGATGCAATAACAATTGGTACTGGCTCGAGTATAATATACCCAGGATTAGGAACGGATGTTATTACAATTGCTGGTAATTCCGAAGTTAAAGTATCTGACGGAGATGGAGTTAATTATATTAGAAAATCATGGAGAAATATCGACTCATTTAAATTGACGGCAGATTCGAGTTTTGAACTGTCAGATACAGCGTTTACAATATCGGATGACTATAATAATTTAAGTATTAATTTATCAGATAATACCCAAATTATATTAGAGAAATTTATAGAATCAGATGCTAGCGAATTTAATTTAAATTAAATAATACTAATTAAAATAAACGACCAATTATTCGATAAAAGTCAGTTCGAAAACTTGGTGACGAGTAGATTAAATTTTGCTCCCATTGGAAAAGACGATTCTAATTATGAGGTTGTGTCAGGCCAGTCGATTACTATCAGTTCTTCTGAAGTCCTAGCTAATGATATTGATTGGAATAATGATTCTTTAAGTTTTGAATCGCCCCCTCAATCTGACGATGGTTTTGTTGAGTACAACTCAGAGTCTGGCACTATTACTTTTACGCCTGATGAAGGATTCATTGGTTCGACCCACATTTCTTACTGGCCGTTTGATGGAAACATTAGTGCACATGAATCTGCGAGTATATTTGTAAATGTGACCGAGCCTGTGGTTGAAACGCCAGATGGTGGTGCAAATGATGATTCGAGTGGTGTTAGCGAAAATGTTAATCCTTCAGATTATGATTATCAAATGACTGGTACTGACAATGCCGAACAATTATATCGTTCAAATCAAAACGATTACATTGAAGGATTAGGTGGAGACGATCAGTTGTTTGGATTAGGTGGCGATGACTACTTAAACGGTGGTGAAGGTAACGACTATTTAGATGGCGGCGCTGGAAACGACATTCAAATTGGTGGTGATGGAAATGACCAACTGGGTGGTGATGCAGGAGATGACACCTTAATTGGCGGCAGTGGTAACGATATCTATGTGTTTAGACCAGGCTCAGGTCAGGACATTATTGTTAACTCGGTAGGTGACGATGGTGTTGACTGGCTAATTTTTACCGGTGACATAACCAGTGACCGATTGAGCTATCACCGTTCTGGGAATGATTTGATAATTTTAATCAGTGATTCTACTGATCAAGTTACCATAAAAGACTGGTTTTTAGGAGGTGAGCATCAAGTAGATTACATTCAACCTGCAGGAAGTGGTGGTATATCAGCAAATCAGATTAATGAAATGGTTACTGACATAAACAGTGATGATTCTGGTAATGATATTCCAGTCGAAGACGATCCGGTTGATGAGGGTGCTGAAGGGAATGACGAAGAGGCGAATGAAATATCCGAGTGGGTTCCTCCAAACCAGAGTGATTATACGAACCATTTAGTGGGAACTGACTCTGCAGAGCAATTGTATAGAAGCCATCAAAGTGATTTTATAGAAGGAAGAGCAGGGAATGATCAATTATTCGGGTTGGGCGGAAATGATTATCTAGCAGGTGAATCAGGAAATGATTATATCGATGGCGGTGAAGGTAACGATATTCAATTTGGTGGTGACGGTGCAGACCAGTTAGGTGGTGATCCTGGCAATGATTTACTGATTGGAGGTTCCGGAAATGATATTTATGTTTTTCGTCCAGGAGCAGGGCAAGACTCTATTCGCAATGAGGTTGGTGAAAACGGCGTAGATTGGTTGATATTCACTGATGATATTACAGAGGACAGATTAAGCTTCACCCGTTCAGCAAACAACCTTTTAATTTCTATTGAAGGAACATCTGACACAGTGACTGTGGAAAATTGGTTTGTTAGCGATAGCCATCGTATCGATTATATTCAGCCATCTGGAGGTTCGGGTATTTCTGCTAATGCTATTGAAGCAAGAATTCAGGCTAATAAAGAAATTGTTTTTAAACAAGAACCAATTTTGAACAATGCATTAGAGTTACTTATTGATGATATGGCCGTTGATAGTTTGGTAGCTCAAGATAAGTCTACCGTTCCTGGATTTGCTATGTTAGATGTTGTCGCTGCTTCTATTATTCATGAAAGAAGTGCGGTTTCAAACTTCACGCTTTTATCTCCGAGCCATTATGAGGAAAAACAAGATTCCCCTTTGGAATGGATAACTATGTTATAAATCGATGACAAAAAAGCCAAACTAAATGTTTGGCTTTTTTCTTATTGCTAGTTTTAAATTATTTCTCTAAAAGTCGGTCAACTTGCTGAATATCTTGTTCAGTTAAAATGCCCGCTGCTTGTTTTAGCTTTAAAGTATTCATAATGTATTGATAACGAGCATTGGAAAGACTGCGCTGCGCATTATAAAAAGTACGAGTACTGAGTAATACATCAACAATAGTTCTTGTGCCTACTTCAAAACCAGCTTGAGTTGCTTCAAGTGCAGCTTTACTTGAAATGGTGGATTGCTCGAGAGCTTTAACGCCGCTAATCGATGCTTGAATACCTAAAAAGGCGCTACGAGTTTGGCGATTTGCCGAACGAAAAGCAGCTTCCATGTTATGAACCGACTGTTGGAATAAGTGTTGAGTTTCTTCCACCTTTGCCTGTGTTCTACCTCCAGAGTAAATTGGAATACTCAGAGAGACGCCGATTTCAGTCATTTCATTAGGAATTTCTACATTAGTATCTTTGTTTTTTGATTCCGAATCAGAATAAGATCCTCGCAAATTTAAAGTAGGATAATGTCCGGCCCAACTTTGCTTAACAACATCGCGCGCAATATCTTTATCAATTTTTCTTGCGGTTAATGTGAGGTTGTTTTGCTCGGCTTGGCTCAACCAGTCATCCACGTTATTTGGCTCCGGCACTTTAAGAGCAAATTTTGGCATTAATGATGATAAATCATCATAGTAGGTATTGGTGATTTCACGAAGCGCTTCAATTGCGTTATCCAACGTATTTTGCGCAATAATATTATCGGCGACCGCTTGATCGTATCGAGCTCGTGCTTCATGCACATCCGTTATTGCAATTAAGCCCACTTCAAATTTTTGGTTAGTTTGCTCAAGTTCTTGCTTGATGGCTTCCATTTCTGCTTGCGCAAAACGTACGCCATCTTGAGCTGACAAAATATCAAAGTAAGCTTGTGCAACTCTGATCATTAAGTTTTGTTTGGCGGCTTCAAAATCAGCGCCTGCTTTTAATGATTGCTTTTTAGAGATATCAAGCGCTTTCCATATACTGTGATCATAAATGACTTGGGTCAGGGTTAAACCTAAAGCGGTTGATGACGTATCGGTGGTAGTGGGTAAAAAATTATTATCAAGCGTCTCGGAGCTTCTTTCGGTTAAAGAGTAGCTGCCGCTAAGCTGAGGTAATAATGACGAAAAGCTTTGCGATTCTCTTTGCTCAACCGAACGCAATGTCATTTCCGCTGCTAATATTTGTGGGTCGTTTTGTAATGATTGTTGATAAATACTCCATAACCCATTTTTTGCCGCCAACGGCTGAGCTATGGCAGAAAGAAGCAAGCCTGAACAGGCAACCAAAAACGTGCTTTTTTTCAAAGTAAACTCCGTAAATTCCCAATTAGAAAGACAGTCAATGTGTTCCGCATATTATTATCTGCAACTTAATGTATCTCATTGCTGTATGTGTTTGAGTGTCTAAATGTAAAAGAATGTTGATAGTTTAATAAACTTGTCCGACTTTTACATCAAAATACAAATTCATTCTCTATTTGTTTTATCACCAATGGCAAAGCACTCATTTGGTAAAGAGATTCACTAGTAACCGTTTGGTTGCTTTGTTTGGTAAATAAATAGGCTGTTTGGCAAGTTCCTAGTCCTAAAATACAAAATAGCCTTCCATTGGGTTTGAGTACTTCAAAAAGATGTTCCGGTGCTTTTGAATAAGCTGCAGTGCAAGCAATAACATCGAAGGTTTCTCCTGGTGTCCATTCGTTACTCACATCTACCACATCTACGTCAATATTTTTAATTTGTAACTCTTGGTGCTTGGTTTTTGCCGCAATAATAAAGTCTGGATAGAAATCAAGGCTCACTACCCGACGCGACATGTAAGACATCAACGCGCTTGTAAATCCTGTACCGGTGCCAATTTCGAGTACCTTATCGCTCGATTTTAAACTGATTGATTGCAACATTCTGGCTTCTTCTTTGGGAGTAAACATCATCTGTTTATGGCCAAATGGGATTGCCATATCGGTAAAAGCGAAATGCTTGAACTCTTCTGGAACGAACAGTTCTCTTGGAACACTTGCCATGATATTTAAAACATTGGGATCAAATACGTTCCAAGTTCGGATTTGTTGCTCAATCATGTTAAATCGCGCTTTTTCGGTATTCATGTCATTCCTTATAGTTTTTGCAGAGCAAGCTATGATTTAATTTTAATCAATAGAGTATAGTTTGAATAGGAGTGAAGGGCACGACTATTTGTTTTTAGCCGTTATTCTTCAGTTTTGCGATTTTAGTCGTATGCATGTATAAACAAATATAAGCCAAAATAAGTAGAAAATTTGAGTATGAAATACGAATTAGTTTCTAAAGAAACCCTCTTTAAGGGCTTTTTTAAGGTTGACCGTTTCAAATTTAATTATGAACGGTTTAATGGTGGTGAATTTAAAGACGTGTCCAGAGAAGTTTTTCGAAGGGGCAACGCAGTTGGTGTGTTGTTGGTGGATATTGAAAAACATAAAGTCGTTTTGGTTGAACAGTTTATA
>JBFHSP010000095.1:0-11019 GCA_041591085.1 Kangiellaceae bacterium
TGATATTGGTATATGCATGGATTGCGTTCCTAATAATAAAAATAATATGGAACCTAAATGCACGCTTTGCCGTGGTTATTTACAACCCGTTGGCATCAGTGACAGCATTACACCGTTTTGGTTAAAAATAGGGCACTTTTTTGCTTATCCGTTTGCGCTGCCTCTTTTTATAATTGCTGTTTTATCATCGGTGGTGGCGATGATTATGCCTCCGGCAGTCGATTTTCAATTTTACCAAATTCCATTAGCCATTGGTTGGGCCGCATTTTTAATGAAAGTACTTTTTTCAGTGATGGAGTATTCGGCTTACGGCAATCTTGATAAGGTCGACTGGAATAAAATGATGGCGACAAAAAATGGATGGATGTTTGTGAAAATGTTGTTGCTATTTGCTATTGCATTTTTTGCCATTTATAAAGCAGCAGAGTTTAGCAGTATATTGGGGATTGCTTTGTTCGTGTTCCTACTAGTCTCATTTCCTGCGATCAATATTATTTTGTGTATGGATAAAAGTATTATTGCTGCTTTAAATCCTGCTCGTATTCTGTATGTGATGTCTGCTATTGGTGGAGCCTATTGGATTTTACTGGTTTTAATTGCCATGTTCTATTTAACCATTGGATTTGGCGAAGATTTTTTAGCGCGCTATATTACCCCTGAAATTTCTATTCCTTTGGCCGATTTCTTTTATGCCTTTGTTTCAATTGCTATGTACCATATGTATGGTTATGTCATTTATCAATATCACTTTGAACTAGATTGGTCGGTTGATCGATATTCATTGCATGATAATTACAAAAGCCATGGAAAAAACACCTCATTGAGCTCTGGATCTTCAAACGATAAAACTCAATCTTCAAGTGGCGGACTTATTGAAGCTCAAATATTAGTTCAAGAAGGACGTTATGAGTCGGCTGAAGCAGCCTTAGTCGAACTGTTAAAACATGAAGAATATGATCCTGAAGTGTATGAAATGTTAATGCGGCTATTTGAGTTGCAAGGGAAGCCAGATAAATCAACTAAAGTGGCTATTAAAGAATTACCTATTTTGTTAGAGCGTAAAGAGTTTTCAAAATATCGATTACGTTTTTCTCAAATAATAGAAAAACAACCGGAGTATCGTCCAGAAACACCAGAGGAAACCTTTACTTTGCTAAAGCTGTTTAATCGAAAACAAGATGCTCAAACCGCATTGCTTTTATTGAATCATTTAAAAAATAACTTTATCGATTTTCCAAATTTAGCGGAAGCTTGTTTTATATTTGGGAAGTATTTACTCGAAAAACATAATAATAAAGCCAAAGCGACTCAAATCATTACCTGGGGACTAAACTTGGCCTCCAATGATTTAAAAGATGAAATGAACCAATATCTTAAATTAATTTAAGGAGCCATTATGACCATTGATGAGTTAATTGCAATTCCTTGGTTAATCGCATTGCTCATATTTTTAGCACGTGTGGCCGATGTTTCTTTGGGGACTTTTCGAACCATTGTCGTGTTTCGTGGACACAAGATGTTAGCGGCTTTTATTGGCTTTTTTGAAATTATTATTTGGTTGGTGGCGGCCGCACAAGTCTTGAAAAACTTAAACGAATGGTACCTAGCGATTGCGTATGCGGGAGGCTTTGCTACCGGTAATTTTGTGGGAATGTGGCTTGAGGGACGCTTTGCAATTGGCGAAGAACTGATTCGATGTATTTCGTGTAATCGAAAAGTTATTTCCGATGCACTGCGTGCCAAAGGATTTAAAGTTATTTCAATTGATGGTGATATGGGTAATGAAAATCCGATTGAAGTGATGTTCATTATAGAAAAACGCAAGAAGGTTCCTGAAGTGATTAAATCGATTAAGCAACTGGACCCTGAAGCTATTTATTCCGTATCTGATGTCAAAAATGTTTATGATGGAGTTAATCCGGTTAAGCCTAGAAGTTTTTTAGACAGCAGCTGGATTTTGCCAAATAAAAGACGTTAATTTGAATGTTCTGAAACAATCCTTGTCCTTAGGCTGGGTGTATGAGTGACTCAAAGATGGATGTCTCAGTAAGATTTTTGCTTAACGTAGTTATTTTAAAAGCTAGGGTCAATCAACAAATCTTGCGAACGGTTTGCAGTACCTTTGTTTAGGAGTTCTTTTGTCTATCCCTTTAATATTAGAACCTCAAATACTGTCCTCTCAGAGTCGGCAATTCTGGACTATCCAAATCACAGGCTGGATCGGATATTTTATTTTTGTGTTTCTAGCTATTATTCAACCACAATTCGATCAAGAAAATTTTAATTTTTCGGGGCAGATGATCAACTTGATTTTAGAAACCCTGTGCGGTTTTTTACTGTCTTATCTACAATGGTTTTTTATACGTAAAATTGTTCATTTACCACTTAATATCACTATCTTTTATAGTTTTCTTTCAGCCGCAGCGCTTGGCTTGATTTTTAATGTTTTTAAATTAAGCAGTTTTAAAGTGATAGTGTATGGTCAAGCATGGAATCATGAATGGAATATGCTTGAGTTTGGAGGTTGGCTGCTGTTTTCTTTGGCAACTATGCTGGTATGGACCTCAATTTTCTTTATCATGCTGTATAACACTAAGCTGCAAAAGGAACATGAAAGGTTGCTCAGGGCGCAAACGGCGGCAAAAGACGCTCAGTTGCAGATGTTGCGTTATCAACTCAACCCTCACTTTATGTTCAACACTATGAATGCAATTTCAACCTTGATATATAAAAATGACAATGAAAAAGCTAATGAGATGCTAGATAAACTGTGTGAGTTTTTCCGCTACTCTTTGGATCAAAATGACAATAGTATCTCTTCAATAAAAAAAGAAATTGAGCTTTTGGAGTTGTACATATCGATCGAAAAAGTCAGATTTGGCGAAAGACTTAAGGTAAAATTTGATGTTGATGAAAATGTTTTAAACTGTCAAATTCCTTATATGATATTACAGCCTATCGTCGAGAATGCTATCAAGTATTCTGTTGAGCCTCGAAAAGAAGGCGGTTGCGTGGTCATTAAAGCGAAGGCTGCTAGCAATAAACTTTTATTAAGCATACAAGATGAAGGTGTTAATCCATTATTTGAAAGTCAAGAAGGCTTAGGTATTGGTATGTCCAATACCAAAGCAAGACTTAATACTATGTTTAATGGCGACTACGAAATGACGATAAATGAACTTCAGCCTTCAGGAACTTTAGTTTCGATCAGTGTGCCATTGATCAATGAAGCATCAAACAAAGCCTTATGATTACTAAACCCTTAACCGCAATTATTGTCGATGATGAACCTCTAGCGCTCGAAGGTCTGCGTTTACGGTTAGAGAAAATTCCTGCTGTCAAAGTCATTGGTGAAGCCAGTGACGGTGATGCAGCAATTGCTTTGTGCCATGAGTTGACCCCCGATGTTATGTTTTTGGACTTGAATTTACCGGGTTTAAACGGAATTGAAGTGGTGCAGTCTATTCAGGGAGATGTTTTGCCTTTGGTGGTTTTTGTCAGTGCTTATGGTGAATACGCGTTGGATGCTTTTGAAGTCAATGCAATCGATTATGTACTCAAGCCCGCTAGCATAACGCGCCTACAACAATCGATAGATAAAATTCTTGAACGATTCGAAGCCAAAGATCAGTCTCAAGACAAGTATCGATTACTTAAAGCGTTGGGTAAGGTGTCTGGGTTTTGTGAAGCTGAATTAGAAGACTGGCTTAAGTCAGATAACCCTTTGCCGTCTAAATATAAACAGGACTTAGTTATTAAAAATAGCCAAGGTGAAAAGCTGTTCTTAGCGACTTCCGAAATTCGCTGGATTGAAGCTGCCGGTGATTACATGTGTATTCATACCGGTCAAGAGACTCATGTTATTCGGAGTACTTTAAAAAAGCTGGTGAGCCAACTCGATCCGAGTATTTTTATTCGAATTCATAAATCAACTTTGGTCAATGTTCGGTTAATCAAGTCGTTAAAACCGTTACGCAACAGCGAATGTATTATTGATTTAGGTAATCATATTTCACTTAAGGTGAGTCGCAATTTCAGCTCCAATATTAAGAAGATTGTCGAAGATTTGAGTATCTAACCGACTTGTCGTGTTTTTGTATCGTTTTGTCTTATTATTTTGCGTCAAATTGTTTTTATCGCAGCAATTGGACTCCATGTCTCATTTAAATTGTATCTATCATTTATTTCCAACAGTATGCAGGCTGAGATATTAGCAGGGGGTTGGATAAATAATCTTTTTGTCCAACGAATGATTTAAAAGTAAGTGACTTTTATCAGGCTTGAACTCGGTGTTCAAAGGAATATTTGGTGAAAGGTTTCACTCTTTTATAAGTTAAGTGTTTTGGATAATAATTATGAAAAAAAGCGCAGCTCATTTTTTACAGGTGATTGCTCTGTTTTTACTTACAATCATTTATGGTTGTGATGGCGGAGTAGGCACCAATACCAATACCGATGCGATAGACCCATCCATTCCAGTGAGCGACTGGAAATTGGTGTGGAGCGATGAATTTAATGGCAGTTCAATTGATTCTCGCAAGTGGACCCATGAAGTCAATTGTTTGGGCGGAGGCAATAATGAAAAGCAATGCTACACCGACAGTGATACTAACTCTTATGTAAATAACGGTACGCTGCACATCGTGGCACTTCCTGCCGAAGAGGGAGCTGAAAAACCTTATACTTCAGCGCGTATTAATAGTCGTTATAACGCCGACTTTAAGTACGGTCGCATTGAAATAAAAGCGAAATTACCTAGTGGCCAAGGCAGTTGGCCTGCCTTTTGGATGATGCCAACGGATGAAACCTTTGGTGGTTGGCCTAAGTCAGGCGAAATCGATATTTTAGAAGCGGTCAATTTAGGAACCGTGGATAGCGAAGGTAATGTAGAAACTAAAGTGTACGGCACTTTGCATTACGGTCGAGAAAGTCCTAGCAACTCCCGTTCGGGAAAATCTTATACGATGCCAAATGGCGTAAACCCAGCGAGCGATTTCCACACTTATGCCATTGAATGGCAAGAAGGTGAAATTCGTTGGTACGTAGATAACTATTTGTATGCCACCCAGCGTCAATCGGAAGTTCGTTATAACGCCAGAGGCGAAGCGGTCGGTTTAAAACATCGTGGCTGGTTTGTCGAATATTTTGACCTGCTTACCGGGGAGCTCACTACTTATTGGAATAAAGAGCCCTTTGATCAATATTTTTATCTGATTCTTAACTTGGCCGTTGGTGGTGATTGGCCTGAAAACGTCAATAATTTAGGTATCGACAGCGAAGCCTTTGCAAACGGTCAGCATTTTGAAATTGATTACGTGCGCGTCTATCAGTGCGAGCACAATCCCGATACCGGTAAAGGGTGCGAAACCATTCGAGCGGGTTACGACAGCTATGATGACGCTTTAGTCGAAGGGCAAGCTCCCATTCCTAGTCCACCAACACCTCCGGTAGCACAAAATCTCACTATATTTGCGGGTACTCCAAATCCTGATTGGCCAGCATGGGATTGCTGCGGCGGTTCAACGCCAGCAATCGTCAATGATGCAACTCAAGGCGATGTGATGGAATTTATGGTGGGTGCCTCTCCAACCGTGAATGGTTTTATTTCGCGTGCTGAATTTATTACCGATCCGGCTGGCGAAGCGAGCCCATTTGACGCGAGCCCATTAATCGATTCTGGCGACGTACAATTCGACCTTAAGGTCGTCACCGCGCCGAATGATGCGGGTGCCGCCTGGTTGTTCAAAATTGAAAGTAATGGTGGCGAAACCGCCGTTGAAATGCCGCTTAACCAAAGTAGTGAAGGTTTAGATCCGGTTGTCGGTGAGTGGCAGACTTACACTTTTCCATTACAAATGCTTGCCGATGCCGGTTTAGACATTAGCGCGATTGACGTGGTGATGATATTCCCTGCCTGGGGAGCGGGCGAAGGTGCTGTCTATCAGATGACCAATGTGACTATCGCTGGCGATATCGGTGCTTCTCCGCAGCTAATTATGTTTGAAGACGAAGAAAATCCGAGTTGGCCAATGTGGGATTGCTGTGGTGGTTCAACCCCAACCGTGGAAATCGATGATGCAGCTCACGGTGCCGTGGCTGAGTTCAGTATTGGCGCCTCGCCAACCGTGATGGGATTCATTTCTCGAGAAGCCTTTATTAGCGATCCGGCCGGTTCACCATCACCTTTTGACGCCACCTCAATACTGTCTAATGGCGTGGTGCAGTTTGATATGAAAGTCGTCACCATGCCGATTAACGCGAGCGCAACATGGCTGTTCAAAGTTGAGTCGAACGAAGGCGATACTGCGGTTGAACTGCCTTTATCATCAAGCGTAGAAGGAGTTACTCCGGTTGAAGGTGAATGGCAAACTTATACCTTTAACCTTTCTGATTTAGCCGATGCCGGATTAGATGTCAGCGCGATTGACGTGGTGATGATATTCCCTGCTTGGGGATCGGGTGAAGGTGCGGTTTATCGCGTTGATAATGCCAAAATCTATGATCCGAATGCCTCCAGTGGCTTTATCGGTCACGTCCTCTTTGATGATGCCGCAATGGAGCAGTGGAGCATTTGGGATTGCTGCGGCGGTTCAACTCCCACCATCGAAAATGACGATACTGAGCATGGTTTAACTGCTGAGTTTGTGATTGGCGCTGCGCCCACCGTAATGGGCTTGTTAGCCGACGACGGCGTTTATCTTGATACGTCCGATTTGTTAGCCAATGGGGTTGTTCAGTTTGAAATGAAAGTGGTTAGTGCACCTAATGATCCAAGCTCTGTGTGGAAGTTTAAAATTGAAGCGGGTGATGCCACCTCTGCAGTCGAGCTTGATTTAACTGCAAGTGATGAAGGCCAGGCGCCAGTGCTTGGGCAGTGGCAAACCTATACTTATTCGCTGCAATCACTGTTTGATGCAGGTTTAGATATCAGCGCGATTGACGTGATCATGGTGTTCCCTGCTTGGGGTACCGGTGAGGGTGCGGTGTACCGTCTCGATAATGTCATGATTTACGACCCCAGCAGTGTACCTGCGCCTCGAGGCATTACCATTTATGAAAACCAGCAGCACCCCGAGTGGGCTATTTGGGATTGTTGCGGTGGCTCAACCCCTACTGAAGAAAATGATGATGCTGAACATGGCATGGTCGCTGAGTTTGTTATTGGCGCGGCTCCAACCGTTATGGGCTTCTTAGCGGATGATGGCGTTTATTACGATGCGACCGAACTTCTAGCTACAGGAATCGTCAGGTTTGAAATGAAAGTAGTGAGTGCGCCTACCGATCCGAGTTCTGTATGGAAGTTTAAAATTGAATCGGGTGATGCGACCTCCGCCGTTGAATTGGATTTAAGTGCGAGCCAAGAGGGCGTTGAACCGGTGGTTGGAGAATGGCAAACCTATACCTTTGCGTTAATGGACCTGTTTGATGCGGGATTAGATGTTAGCCAAATTGATGTTGTGATGATTTTCCCTGCTTGGGGAACGGGTAATGGCGCGGTGTATCGCGTAGATAACATGGTTATCAGAGAGTGATTGATCACTCAACTAACACCATGAAAAAACGACATCCCATAACAAAAGATTACAAATAGTAGGTCAATCATGAAACCAATAACATTTAATAAAAAACCATTGGCACTGCTGATTTCTGCAGTGCTGACCACCGGATTGAGCCAAGTTGTGATGGCGCAAACAACCGGAGAAGACGTTGTAAAACCCGCAGAAGTTACAGCCCAAGCGGTTGTGAGCCAGGTTGAAGATGTAGCAAATGAAACCGAAGTGGCTGTCGAAGCTGTCGAGACTGCGGCCGAAGAAGTGACATCCGATGCAGAAGGTGCTGCAAAAGCAGCTGAGGCAACAGCAGAACAAGTTGCTAGCGATGCAGAGGTAGCCGCTCAAGCGATTGTAAATAAGGTTGAAGAAGTTGCAAATCAAACCGAAGTGGCCACTGAAGAAGCTGTGATCGCCGCTGAGCAAGTGGCAACCGATATGGCAGCCACTGAAGAAGTCTCAAACATTGCAGAGCAGGCGGCCTCGCCTCAGGCAACTGATGCCGTTGAAAGCGAAACGGCAAAACAGCAACAAGATAACGCGGTAGATAGCTCAACTGATAATGTTGTGCAGATACAAGGTATTCGCGGCAGTTTAACTCAGTCGATGAATCGAAAAAGAGAAGCTTCGGGCGTAGTTGACGTTATTACCTCTGAAGATATCGGTAAATTCCCAGATACTAATCTTGCTGAATCCTTGCAACGTATTACCGGTGTTTCGATTAGCCGGTCTAATGGCGAGGGCAGTCAGATAACGGTGCGTGGTTGGGGCCCACAGTTTAACTTAGTCACTCTTAACGGTCGTCAAATGCCGGGTACCGGTTATACACGTAACTACAGTTTTGAAAACTTAGCGTCAGACGGTGTGAGTGCTCTGGAAATCCACAAAACCACTAAAGCCGATAATCCGAGTGGTGGCTTAGGCAGTACCGTCAATATTGTCACGTCCAAACCATTCGATGCACCGGGTTTAAGATACTCGGCCTCGGTTAAAGGCATTAATGATTCATCCAATGTTGAAGGTGATGATATTACCCCTGAAGTTAGTGCGGTGTTCAGTAATACTTTTAACGACGAAACCTTTGGGGTGGCTTTTTCATACAACCATCACCGCCGAGATTTCCAAAAGCAGTACGCCAATATACAAGGTTGGCAAGCGGGTATTCCAGAGCTAATAGATGCCGATGGAAACGTTATTCGCCAAGATTGGGGAGCCCGATTGCCTTCACTGGATGCGCAAAATGGAGTCGATGCTCGAGCGGTTGACCAAAATGGCGACCCAGTAGGCATGTACACCCTTAATGGCGAATTGGTGCCAGTGCACTTTTTTCCGCGCGATATGAACTACGGTATTTCTAATTATCAAAGAGAAAGAACCAACGGCAATTTGACCCTGCAATTTGCGCCAAAAGATAACTGGGTGGTTACGCTCGATTACACTGCAACCAAAGCCACAACCGCTGAAAACTCGTTGGGTTGGGGTATGTGGAATGAGTTTGGCGGCAATATTAATGCCTACGAGCTGGATGCCAATGGAACCGCAATTTATTTAGACACCAGTGGTAATGACGGTTCTTTCACCGCTTCACGTGGCACAACCGAAGTTGATGAACGCTCGCTGGGTTTAAACCTTGCGTGGCAAGCCGCCGACAATTTAGCGTTCAGACTCGATTATCATGATTCTAAAAATAAAATTGATAACGGCGCCGATCCGGGCCTGGGTAGTTACGGAACATTGGTGCTAGGTTCTGATCAATTGATGTACAAAATTTACGATTTTCGCACCGGTGAGATCCCGCACGCGCAAATTTTTTGGAACAATGGCAGCACTATTTTAGGCGCTGGTGAAATGGATTCGCATTTTAGCCAATTCGTTCACTCTCCAGGCCAGTCGTCAGTTGAACAATTACAAATTGATGGTACTTGGGAAAACTTTGATACCTTTGATGCTCCTTTATTGAAACTAGATTTTGGAGTGGCTTCGACCAAACAGAATTTTGGCGGCTCAAATGCTTGGAGTGGGCTAATTGGCGGTTTCCTGTTTAACCCTTCGTACACCGAAATTTTCCCGGATGGCATGTTCACTTTGCATGACACCTCGGACTTCCTTGACCAATTTGCCGGTGGCGGCGCGGCGTTAAATCCGGGTTATTATTACAGCTTTAGTTTCGATGAAGTAGTTGCGCGCTCGGCTGCGTTTTTAACCAACGATGTGTTAGGTGGCCAAGATTATTTTGCGACAACCGCTTATCACCCAATGGGAACGCAAAGTTCTAGCTCGCTTGTAGAAACTACCAAAAGTCTTTATTTAAATTCTTTGTGGGAATTTGAATGGGGGCAATTACCAGTGCAAATTAATACTGGTTTTCGCTATGAACAATCTAAAGTACCAGCGAGTGCACTGGTTAATATTCCGGTTGCGGTATGGTGGCGTGGAGGCAGTGAATGGCACACTCAGTACAGTGGCTTTGAAGTTGTCGATTTCACCGGTGAGTATGATGTGTTCTTACCTGCCTTTGATTTCAAGATTGATTTTACCGAAGATTTAGTCGGACGCTTTTCTCTTGGTAAATCCATCACCCGCGCTGACTTAGGCAGTTTGTTGCCCTCGAAAAACTATTCAGCCAGCACTCGAGTCAATAACCGCTTTGGTAGCGAAGGAAATACCGCGCTTTTACCTTATGAATCGCTTAATTTAGACTTAAGTTTGGAATGGTATTACGGCGAAGGCAGTTATTTCGCGATGGGCTACTACCGCAAAGATGTCGATAATTTTATCGGCACTCAAATTCGTCCGGAAACGGTTGAAGGCATCCGAGAAATTTTTGAAGGCCCGCGCTGGCTCCAAGCCGAAGCCGATATTATTGCCCGCGGCGACCAACCCACCGATGATGCCATCTTTGCGCAAATGCAAGCCAACGGTGCGGTACTCAACGCGCAAGGCTATATTGAGCCTGCTGCCGATGACCCATTAATGGTGTGGGATTTGAGACGACCGTTCAATGACCCTGATAAAAAGACAGTGGATGGGTATGAAATTGCGATTCAACACATGTTTGGCGATTCTGGATTTGGAGTCGGGGCTAATATTACTCTGACCAACGGTGATATTGGGTTCAATAACATGAGTATGGATGAGCAAAGACCTCTCAACGGCATCAGCGATTCCTATAATTTCCAAGGTTTTTACGACAAAGATGGGCTTTCGGTAAGAGTTGTTTATGCATGGCGTGATGAATACTTGATTGGCGTTGGTCAATCGCAAGGTTCTTCAGAAGCGCCACCGCAGTACGCTAAGGAGTTCGGTCAATGGGATATGAACATCAACTATGAATTGGCTGATGGATTTAATATCTATTTTGAAGGATTGAACCTGAATAACGAAACCGAACAACACTTTGGACGATTCAAAGAGCAGTTTTTGCAAGCCAATCAGTATGGTGCTCGTTATGTCTTAGGTACTCGTTACA
>JBFHSP010000096.1:0-10959 GCA_041591085.1 Kangiellaceae bacterium
GGTGATGAGGTCCATCGCAGAACGTTGTAGCGAATATCGCCGGCATCCCACTCGGCATCATCTGGTTGTATCTTTACTTCAATAGCATTTTTAAATCCAGCTGACTCAAACGCTTCATTCCAAGCGAGTGTGGCTTCTTTAACCGTATCTCGAATTTCTACCGGTGTGGTGTTTTCAATCCACCATGTTATCGGTTCGACCGGTTCAGAAAGTTCGGCGGTAGGATCTTTTTTTACTAAATTCCAGCGGGTAATTACATCGCCATAATTGGCCCATCGGTTCGATGTCATAATATCGAATTGATTGTGGAAGTAGCCAACACGAGGATCATCGCGGCGTGGTTTGTAATCGGACTTTGGTAGCTCGATAAATGAGTGCTGAATTTGCAATATCACACTTCGGCTATCGCTGATTTCTGGCCCGCCGGGAATCGCAGGAGCTGGATTTTCTAAAACATATTCAACACGGACATCGCTATTTTTTGGATAGCTTTTAATCAGATGATATTTGGTTTTATCCGCACTTAAAGCGCCGGGGTTAAATCTTTTGGCGGCATTAGTATCTTCAGGATGCGGAACATAAGTTAATTTTCCTAAGGACTCTGTTAATAATAGAGGATCAATATTTACCAAGAATTCGTTGCCATCTTTGCTCGTGGCTTCAATTTTTAAGGAGGCTAAAATTGCTTTACTGATATTGGCATCTTTTGCTTTAGCAATAGCATTGCTTTCGTCAAACTTGAAGCGATTGGTTTTGGTGGTAACCTCAATTTTATCGAAGCTTTTATTAAATTCGATCAGTTTGTTATCAAGAAAGGCTCCAGTAAAATACCCTGCATCAAGAACACCGTTTAAAGAATGTGAAAAATGAATAAAAGGTTTATTGAGTTGGTCTTTGGTAATGGAAAGCAACATGCTACCAGTGTTTTTATCTTGATAAAACTTTAAAAAACCATCGTGCACAAGTTTATCTTTTTTCAGGTCATCTAACGATTTAGGTTTTTCTGCCGCTTGAGCCGCTTTGGCATCTTGAGCAAAGGCTATATTGGGCTCTGCAACTGCTCCTAATAACAGTAGATTGAGAGCGGTTATTTTAAATATGGATTTTTTCATACAAACTCCTTTATTAAAAAGTACGGATTATAATTTATTGATTGAAACAATATTTAAGGCTAAATGCTTACTACAGATAAACAACTCTTAACTCTAGTGTTCATTCTGTTTCGGCGTCATAAACTCCGGTGTAACGTTGGTTAAAATTACAAAGCCATTGATTATTTTTCATTAGAAGCCATTGCCCTTCATCTGAACGTTGAATTGCAATGTGTTCTGACAGTTGAAATGCCTCAGGTGTTTTATAAATAGCACGACCATTTTCATGGTGAGAATAGTTTAAAGTGGTTAAGGTATCGTTATATTCGGTTTCACCAAAATCAGTTTTTATAAGAGGCGACTGACCGATTTTGCCTTCTAACTCATAAAAGCCTTGTTGCGTGATACAACTATAAATTTCTGGTGGTGAAAAGGGTTTGAGCAAATATAAACCAAAATGACCTAGGCGATATTTATGGGTGCTGGCGGTCACAGGTAATAAGGTTGGGTATGATTGGGTTTGCTCATAAATAAAATTAGCAATGGTTTCAGCAGGAGTATTCGCGCCTTCGATAATAGTCGGATGGAAAAAATCGTGGTAAAAGTCTTTATCTTTAAGTTCAAGATTAACCTGAGCCAATTTATTTTGTTCAACATATTGCGCCGTTTTTACAGCTAATGGCCCATGTGATTCATCATAAAAAATAGTGAGCGTTGGCGTTGATGAGCAGGCGATTAAAAAGAATACCGTACTCAGCAAAAAAATGCTTTTACAAGTCCATTTAATTTTCAAAATAATTTAATCCAGTTTTTTTATTAACGGTTGGCCTAATAGGGTAGTGGATTCATTTTGAATCGACTCGTCCCATTGGTAATCGCCTTTCGGTAATACCATAATCACCGTCGAACCCAATCGGAATCGACCGACTTCGTCACCGCGTTTTAACGAAACCTGACCTTGGTCGTATCGAGTAACAGCCACATCACTGCGAGTAGGTGGTGTCACAATACCTGACCAAGCCATTTCCATACTGCCGACAATAGTTGCTCCAACTGCCACATAAGCGATAGGCCCCCACTTTGTATCAAACATAGCTACCACTCGCTCATTTCGTGCAAACAACCTTGGTACTGTTCTCGCGGTTAATGGGTTTACGCTAAATAGCTTTCCGGGTACGTGGATCATTTGGGTCAGTTCACCATCGATTGGCATGTGATAGCGATGATAATCTTTCGGCGATAAGTAAATGGTGCAAAACTGACCTCCCTCGAACTGCGCTGCAAGCGCATCATTGCCACCTAATAATTCTTTGACTGTGTAATGATGACCTTTTGCTTGGATAATTCGGCCTTGTTCAATAGCTCCAAATTGGCTGATAGCACCGTCAACGGGACAAGCCATGGTGTTGGCATCTTGGCAAATTGGGCGAGTTTCGGGACGGATTGCTCGGGTAAAAAACTCGTTAAAGCTGTCGTAAGCGGTAAACTCAGATTCAACGGCTAATGACATATCAATGCCGTAATGCTTGGCAAATTTTTCCATCACCCAATGACGAATAGGCCAGGTTTTATTATCCGCTAACTTACCTGCTAACACCGATATTCCATGTTGTGGAATAAAGTATTGCGGTAGGGTTGTGATGTGATCGATAAAGCTCACAGAGGTTTTCCTAGGTTGGTTTCGAATAGTTCTGCCGAAGTTTACATGAAGACGACACTTTTCGACAAAAAAATCGCGATTGGCTTTGAGCAAATCATTGATAATTAAACTATATTGAACGTTCAGCAGCTACGATTATTGGAGAGTTTATGCCCGTTTTGTTAGGTGGCCTGATTGTAATTGCCGCTGTCCTCGGGGGATATGTACTGTCACACGGCGATATAAGAGCTTTGTGGCAACCTTTTGAGCTACTCATCATTGGTGGTGCTGCATTTGGCGCGTTTATTACCGCCAATCCCTTTCATATTACGGTGAAAGTATTCAAAGTCGTTCCAAGTTTATTAAGGGGCTCTAGCTTTACCAAGCTGTTGCACCTAGAGTTAATGGCCATGTTGTATGATCTTTATAACATGATGCGCAAAGAAGGCCTGATTGCCGTTGAATCACATATAGAAGATCCAAAATCGAGCTCTATTTTCACAAAATATCCCTTAGTAAGAAAACACCCGGAAGCCATTGAGTTTATCTGCGATTATTTACGATTGATGATTATTGGCGATATGACGGCTTACGAGCTTGAAAACTTAATGGATGCTGAGCTAGATACTCAACATCATGATCATATGGTGCCGTCTATGGCGATAGCGAAAGTAGCCGATGCGCTACCTGGCTTTGGTATTGTGGCCGCGGTTTTAGGCATAGTCATTACTATGCAATCTCTTGGTGGGCCACCAGAGGTTATTGGTGTTCATGTGGCCGCAGCACTTGTCGGAACCTTCTTAGGGATTTTACTTGCTTATGGTTTTGTCGCGCCAACCGCGCAAGCCTTAGAGCATCGAGCACATGAAGAAGGAAAATTTTACGAATGTATTAAAGCTTCTTTAATTGCCACTATGAATGGCGTGCCTCCTCAAGTGGCCGTTGAGTTTGGTCGTAAAACATTGCCACAAAAAGTGCGTCCAAGTTTTTCAGAATTAGAAGCCAGAGTGAGAGGCAGATAGCGGTGGTCGATCCAAATACGCTAGGAGAAACACCTCGCCCTATTATCATAAAAAAAAGCAAAAAACGCGGCCATGATCATCATGGTGGCAGCTGGAAGGTTGCTTTTGCAGACTTTGCTACGGCTATGATGGCGTTTTTTTTATTACTTTGGCTAATGGGCAATACCGACAAAGAACAAAAGCAAGCAATTTCCGGCTACTTTGTTGATCCAACCAGCAGCGTGGTTTCACCCGGTGCTAAAAATATACCCATAGGTGAGGGCGGTGCTAATTCGGCTGTGATTGAGCTCAATGCGCCAGAAGTGATCGATCCTGGTGAGGAACAAGAGCTCAAAATGGATGAAAAAACTGTAGATGAAATAGCCGAGGAGCGAGAGAAAAAACGATTAGAAGAACTTAAATTGCAACTTGAAGAATTAGTAGATACTTCGGCAGCATTTGCCGAATTTAAAGAGCAAGTCTTAATTGATATCACGCCATCGGGCTTAAGGATTCAAATTGTTGATAAAGATGGTCGTCCTATGTTCGACAGTGGCAGCAAAGAGTTAAAAGTTTACTCTAGAAAAATTTTGTATGGCTTAGCCGATGTGCTTAAAAAAGTGCCGAACAAACTCAGCATTACCGGCCATACCGACGCGACCCCGTTTGGAGGGCGTGACGATTATGGTAACTGGGAGCTATCTTCCGATCGGGCAAACTCTGCGCGACGGTCGCTTATACGTGGAGGCATTGATGCGACTAAAGTGGCTAGAGTAGAAGGATTTGCTGATTCGGTTTTATTCGATCTAAACGATCCGCAAAATCCAATTAATCGCCGAATTGCCATTATTGTTTTAAAACAAAATATTTCCGATGCCATCGAAGAAGAAGCAACCGGTTTTCAGGAAAATCCAGTTAAGCTTGAGGAATTGAAAAAGTGGTAACTGTCAGATTAAATTACCGGCTGTATTTAAAGCAAACAACGCCGAAGAATTCTTCGGCATTTTCTTGTTGATTAAGTATTAGCTTTTTGCCGTATTGAGTTTTTCAATCGTTTTGATAAACCCCTGTTTATCATCCGGAGAAATCATAATCGATTTATTGCCTTCATAATCAATTTTTATCCGATCAAAAGATAAAGCCGGAGCTTTGATGGCCGAATGAATCCGTTCCATTCTTGAAATGGTATTGATATCAATCTTTTTTCGATATGGGCCGCATACAATTTTTAGTTCATCGCCGACTATTTCATAAAACGTTTGGACTAAACACCAAATAAGGAGCACTAGGTTAATAGCGATTATCGCAAAAACGGCCCAAGCAATATGCGTTTGTTCAGCACTGAGTTTCGATTGAACGTCATAAAAAACATAAGCACACAGCAAAACTGCAGAAACTAATAATCCCATAATCAGTCCATCCCTTTTTGTAGCGAAGCGTTTCGTATTCATTTTTTCTCAACTTTTTATTTTCGATTTAATGGTAGACTTAACTCTTTATCCCGAGCTCAGGTTCTTTAGTCGTTGGTTGATTAAGAGTTTTTGTCGTCTAAATTTTCCACTACCTCAGTAATTACTTTTTGGGTTATCTTTACCCGACCAGCTCTTACCAATGCATCTCGTAATACATACTCAATTTGTGCGTTGAGGCTTCGAAGTTCATCGTCGCTCCAACGCTGCATCGCATTAAGTACATCTTCATTTATCCTTAAGGGATAAGCTTTTTTACTAGCCATAATTGATTAGTACAGCGTGCCTGCATTCACGATAGGTTGAGTATTTTGATCGCTACACAGTACGACTAATAAGTTACTGACCATGGCCGCTTTGCGTTCTTCATCTAAGTCGACCACTCCTTTTTCTTTAAGTGATTCGAGCGCAAGTTCAACCATGCCGACCGCGCCTTGAACAATTTTCTGGCGAGCAGCGATAATGGCGGTTGCTTGTTGGCGTTGTAACATTGCGTGCGCTATTTCTTGAGCGTAAGCTAAGTGGCTGATGCGCGTTTCCAGTACTTTAACACCGGCTTGAGCTAGGCGATCTTGCACTTCTTCTAACAGTTTTTCAGCGATTTCTTGCGAATGACTACGCAAAGAAATTTCATCATCTTCATGCTGATCGTAGGGATAACTGGTTGCCAAGTTTCGCAGAGCCGCCTCACTCTGAATGGTGACAAAGTCGGAGTAATCATCTACTTGGAATACGGCTTCTGCGGTGTCGACTACTTTCCAAACAATGACACAACCAATTTCAATTGGGCTACCTAGGTTGTCGTTTACTTTCAGGGTGTCGCTATTAAAGTTTCTTATTCGCAAACTTACCGATTGTTTTGAGTAGAGAGGATTAGCCCAGCGTAAACCATCGCGCTTGTCAGTTCCTACATACTCACCAAATAGTAGCAAAACTCGGCCTTGATTCGGTTGCACCATATAAAAGCCGAACCAGCAAATAAACACTATGACCGACAGTATTCCAAACACAATTTTGAACAGTGGAGGCATTGTCACTACGCCTACGCCTAGCAATACTTGAGCGATGAAAAGCCAGAAAATCATGGCGTAACCAGAAGAGCTTTTCACCGGTTTTTCTTTAATTCCATTATTGGAACCCGATTTGATGAGATTATTCATTGCTTGACCTCTATGTGATATCAATTTGATATCACTTTATATCTTGTTTAAGTTTTGATCAAGCTCTAAAACTAAAAAACACTCCGAAGAGTGTTTTTAAATGTTTCAAAAGCTAGTTTTAATCTACAGAGTAGGCATTTGTTCAGCTTCTATGGTTGCTTTTAAAATGGTGATAGGTTGTTGTGTTTGACCACTACGACTGCCCAGTTTTTCCATGGCTTCAAGGGTATTAAAGCCGGCAACCACTTCGCCAAAAATGGTGTGTTTGTCATCTAAATGTGGCGTGGGGTTAAAAGTAATAAAAAATTGGCTGCCATCAGTATTTGGGCCTCTATTGGCCATACTGAGTAGTCCTTTGCGATCATGACGCGCCTTAGGGCTAAACTCCCCCGCATATTCATAACCAGGGCCGCCACGACCTGTGCCGGTTGGATCTCCGCCTTGCGCCATAAATCCTGGAATTACCCGATGAAATACCACGCCATCATAAAAACCAATCTCGGTTAAGAAGATGGTGCTGCTGACATGCATGGGAGCCACATCGGGCATCAATTTAATTTTAATCGTACCAAGGTTGGTTTGTAGTAACCAATGAAATGATTGGCTTGGGCTAAAGAAAACACGTGGAGGTCGTTGTAAGTTTTCTTTCCAGCGCTCATTCGATTTATCAATATTTTGCTGTTCAATAAATTGTTTGAGCTGACCCATTGACGCGCCTTCACTAGTATTGGTGGGCGGCGCCTGATTGTCACAAGCAGTTAAAAGTATAAGGCATATAATGGTAAGAAAGGTTTTCATTTTTCCCTCATTTAAAATTAATTTTGGTTTTTTAGTTGGTCAATTTCAGCAGATAACTCTTCAACTTGAAGTTCTAACAGCTCGATGCGTTCAATCAGCTCTTGAAGCGCAGGGGTTGCCGTTGGATTAGATAAGGTTGCTGTATTTGCAGCGTTCGAACTTGAATTTGCAAAGACTTCTCCAAAGCAATGTTGCCATCGTGCTTCACGTTTTCCTGGCTCACGGGCTAGTTGCACCACCCAAGGCTCATCTTTAGCTGCCATTGCAATTAAAGCCTCTTCAACCTGATCTACCAAACCAAATTCATGCATTCTTTGCGTGCGGGTGCGTAATTCCCCCGGTGTTTGTGGACCACGTAAAAACAAAACACACAAAATGGCACGTTCCCCCTCGTTTAGCTTTAACTCGCCAAACTCGGTGTTGCAAAAGCGCTGTTGATATTTGCTAACTCGATTGCCAGCCGATGGAGCTTCTGACACTTCACCTGATTTGATGAGCTTAGTAACGGCATCTAACACCTCAGACTCAGATAAATCCATGACTGGATCTCGACTGCTTTTTTGATTGCAAGCCAAGGTTAAACTGTTGAGGGTGAGCGGATATTGATCGGGCGTGGTGACTTGCTTTTCTAATAAGCAGCCTATTACACGTTGTTCAATTAGTGATAAATGCTGTGGCTTAAACATAAGACATACTCGTCTAATTATAGGTTCGAGCTGATTATGACAAACCGTTACTGATTCGAAAAGCTTTGTAGCACTGGATGCTGGTGTTCCTATTACCTATTTTAAGCGTTAGTGAATCGAGTCAAACTGTTGTAAAATCGTTCTTTATAAACACCTGCTTAAGTATACACTTGTTAGCTCAAGCAACGATTAAGGCTGAAGGAAAGCCAATGCGCGTATTAGAGTTTATTCGAGAAAAAACGCAACAGTTACAACAAAATAATGCCGAGTTTAGAGCCAATTTAGAACCACAATTTAAAGAGTGGTCTGAAAAGTTTACTCAAGCCTTAGCTAACACATTGAATAATCCTTGGATTTCATTATTCAAACCATCGGATGATGAAAGACAGGCAAACGATGAACCCGTTGAGCAAGTGCCCGAGGCGGCTAAGGTGTATGCAGAACTTGAAAAACAACTCGGTCAAGAAACCTACGTGGGTGACTGGTACACAGTTGATCAAGAATGCATCACTCGTTTTGCTAAAGTAACCGGTGATTTTCAGTGGATCCATACCGATCCCGAAAGAGCGGCAAAAGAGTCTCCATTTAAAACCACCATCGCTCATGGTTTTTTAACCTTGTCGCTTATTCCTACTTTAACCGAAACGGTTAATCCGGAAAATAATCCTTATCCGGATGCAAAAATGGTGGTGAATTACGGATTAAATCAAGTGCGATTTCCTTTTCCGGTTAAAAGCGGCTCAAGGGTAAGAGCCAGAACCACCTTGTTGGAAATTACGCCTATGAAGCGTAGCATTGAAGTGGTTAACGAAATCAGCATTGAAGTAGAAAACAGCAAGCGTTTAGCCTGTGTCGCTCAAACAGTATTACGACTTTATTTTTAATACCTACATCAATTGAATTAAGAGAACACTATGACCTCTCCATTTAAACAACTTATTAAAGCGGCCAAAGCGCAATCGCAACCTCAACGTTTGTTATTTGTTTTGGCTAAAACAGATACTTCACAATCGCAAACATTGACCGATCAATCAGAGCGCGGGACTATTTCACCTGTTATGTGCGTAGACAAATTACCGCAAGATTTAACCAGTTTGAAAAATTTTATTAATGAAGCAGATGCCATTAACAAAGCTTGGGACTTTATATTAATAGCTGGAATGAATGGTGAAAATGGAAAAGCACCCAGCACCGATGAAGCAGAGCCACTGCTGAATAAAATGGCGAATGATTTAGTACAAGGTCAAGATTTATCGCGTTACTTAATTCTCGATAGAAATGACAACCAAATTAATATTTTGTCTTAATTGGAATTGAATATGCTGACTGCAGGAAAGTTTTATTTTTTAAAAATGGTAGAAAAAACACCCTACGGTGGATTTTTTGAACATGAAAGTGGTCAGCAATTATTTATTAATAATCATCACTTACCGAAAAATGCCGAAGTATTGCATAACTACCAAATATTTGTATTTGAAGATGCCGATAAAGAAATGACGGGTACCGCAGAAAAACCAGCTGTATCACTTGGCCAATTTGGCAGGCTTTCAGTTGTTGAAGTGAATAGAGTCGGCGCGTTTTTAGATTGGGGGCTACCCAAAGATTTAATGGTGCCTTTTGCGGAACAATTTAGACCCTTGCGTGAAGGGCAGGCTCCAGTGGTGTTTGTTTATGCCAATAAAGCTGATGGACGAGTGATTGCTTCAACTAAAATTGAAAAGTTTTTAAAAACCGAAAGCGAAGACTACAAGGTAGGCCAACCGGTTCAGTTGCTAGTACTTGATAAAACCGACTTAGGTTACAAAGTGATTATTGAAAATGACGTATTAGGTATGATTCACTTTGATGATGTTAAGCGTTCTCTTAAATATGGCCAACCTATTTCTGGATTTATTAAAAATATACGACAAGATAAAAAAATTGATTGCTCATTGGTGGCTCCTGGTGAGGCAGGGCGGGATCAACTGGCACAAAAAATTCTTGCTCAATTAAATCAAAACGATGGCATTATTACCATTACTGACAAAAGCTCACCTGAAATAATTGCTAGAATATTTGGGGTCAGTAAAAAACAGTATAAGAATGCACTAGGAAAGCTTTATAAAGAAGGTGTGGTTAAACTTGATGAAAAGACCGTCACATTAATTAACCAATAATAAATACTATTTATCCCTATTTCAGGTTATTTTGTCGGGTCTAGACATTGCAATGAGCTAGATCCTCATCTACTGTTAACTCATGAAATAAGCGCTAGGCTAAGGGTATTTGTAGTCTCATCCATGAACATTTATTCTAAAAGAGCTCGAGCTCTAATTATAGGGTGTGTATCTACTTTATTTGCGGCCTTATTTTTCAGCATTATTCAAGCTCAAGATATTTCCTTGGCGTCGAAACTTACGCCGCAAGAGCAGCAGTGGCTAGCCGAAAACTCGGAACTATCGGTGGCTTTTGACGGTTACTTTCCTCCATACAGTTACTTCGATGAAAATGGAGAACTGGTCGGATTATCAGTTGATACTTTTGAATTAATTGCACAAAAACTTGGTGTTACTTGGAAAGTGCATGAAAACAAAATATGGAAGGAAATTTATGAAGATGGTATATCCAAGAAAGTAGATATTATTGCCACAATGGTTGACCGGCCAGAGCGACACCAGCACTTTTTATTTTCTCAACCTTATATTTCTAAACCTTTGGTCATACTGACCCATACAAGCCAAACTAAATTACAGAACAGACGAGATATCAAGAATAAGACCGTAGCGCTGGTTGAAGGTTATCAATACAGCGATCGCGTTATTGCCGAATTCCCGTCAATCAAACCTTATTTGGTTGAGACCATAGAACAAGCGCTTATGACGGTGGAGGTTGGTAAGGTCGATGCGGCAATTATGCACGCGGCAGCCGCCATTCACATCCAAAGAAAGCATGCGCTAAAAAACATCAAGTATGTAGCAACTTATGATGAAAAAAGTTCGAATGAATCCATGGCAGTAAGAAAAGGCTTACCGATTCTAGTAAGCATTTTAGATAAAGCGATAACGTCTATCTCTGCTGAAGAACAAGCAGCAATAAATGACCGTTGGAAAGCATCTCTTGAAGTACCGGTCGATTA
>JBFHSP010000097.1:0-10751 GCA_041591085.1 Kangiellaceae bacterium
AAAAAAGTTCTAGAATGTCCGATCTTTGCCTAAAGCTACCGTTATATGCTTGAGTTTATGTTCCAATAAAATACTGGATCTCGCATCAAGTGCGAGATGACGAGAGACAAAAAATTGCCCGATCTTTGCCAGAACCCGACCCCAAATGATCAAATTAAAGTTCGAGTAAAACACTGAATTTCTCATTAAGTGCGAAATGACTAGCAACTAAACACTTTAAAACTTAAAGCCTGCCTGTAATCCATTTCAACAATGGCTGCCACTGCTTAATATCCATATTCATTTTACTGTAAGGCAACTCAAAAATACTCTTACCGGTTTCCATTACCCGATTATAGTTTTGGGTATCACGCAACTCTGCAACAAACGGCATATTCAATTGAGTTAAAAATTTTTCTAATGCTTTATAACTTCGAGTGTGTTTTTTGACTCGGTTTGCTACAAAACATAATCGACATTTTTTTTGATCAGTTACTCCAGCTTTTGTGATGTCCATAAAAAAACGAAAAGCAGCGCGTACATCAATTGCAGAAGGTAAAACTGGAATAACAATAATATCAATATCGTCCGCGAGCTTTAGCAAGTCTTCACTGTCGCATCCTGCTGGTGCATCAATAATGGTGATTGGAAAATTACGATGCTCTGGTACTTGAGCTAAGTTTTGTTTAATTGCGATAATTTCAGGCAAGGATTTGGGTCGAATTTTAAGCCAATCGGACGAGCTCAATTGTTTGTCACTATCTATAAGCAACACTTTATGCTGCTGCAAGGCGAACCACGATGCTAAATTCACCGAGAGGGTTGTTTTACCACAACCACCTTTGGGGTTTGCCACTAAAATCCGGTAGTCCATTTCGCTATTGTTATTTGCTCTTTTAAGGTTTAACCACGCAAACCATGCGCTTAAAACTTGGCTAACCAATTGATTTATCAGAATATTCATTAAAGCTGAAATACGCAGTTATGCAAAGACAAAGTTTGTCTTTATATCCGTTGAAAGCTTATAAAGCTATGAGAAGCTATTGTTTAAGCCTAGCCACACAAAAACCAAGTAAAACACAGCTAACTTCGCTAAAAATCGAGAAACGAGCAAATTAATAGAAGTTTTAACTAAAACAACGTCTGTTTTTTCTATTATTGCTGTCATTTGAGCTGAGACTGCCTTGCATAGTTGGTCTCTAGACTTAAAATATCATCAATTAGACACTTTTTAATTGAGTAGTCCGACCAGTATTGCGAAAAAATGCAGACAAATGTCACGAAAATGCAGATAACTTACAAAAATTAAAAATGAAGTTGGATCTTATGTCGCTAAGTATGTAAAAATACGCGACATAAACACAGCGTTGGCACGATAAGAACAATTCGACGCAATTTAGCGACTTTAGGCTGTACAACCGTGATAAAAACGATTTTGCTTTTAAATGGGCCCAACCTCAACTTGCTGGGGAAGCGAGAACCGGACAAATACGGCTCTACCACGTTAAGCGAAATTGAACAGTCGGTCGCGAAATTGGTTGAGCAACGCGGGTATAAGCTACAAGTGTTTCAAAGTAACGCAGAGCACTTGTTGATTGAACGTATTCATCAGGCATTAAACGATAGTATTAATTACATTTTGTTTAATCCCGCAGCTTTTACTCACACCAGTGTCGCGCTTAGAGATGCGCTTTTATCTGTAGCGATTAAATTCAGTGAAATTCATATTACTGATCCTAAAAGCCGTGAGCCATTTCGACATGTTTCTTATTTTTCAGATATTGCTACCGATGTAGTGACTGGAAAAGGCATCGATAGTTATCGAATTGCTACGGAAAATGCTTTGAACTACTTGAGTGAATGATCGCTCAGTACAATGAATAATAATTTTAATTTTTTGGCGCCTGCGCCTCAGCTATCAAAGGGTAAAAATTGATGGATATTCGTAAAGTTAAGAAGTTAATTGAGTTGTTAGAAGAGTCTGGCATTGCCGAGATAGAAATTAAAGAAGGCGAAGAAAGCGTTCGAATTTCTCGTGCAAGCTCAGCTCCAGTTGCGGCTCCGATGGCTTATGCGGCTCCAGCGCCAGCTCCGGTTGCAGCGCCAGCCCCAGCTCCAGCAGCGGCACCCGCTCCAGAAGCAGCGGCATCTTCAGTGCCAGCCGGAAAGCAAGTGAAATCACCAATGGTTGGTACCTTCTATCGTTCATCTTCTCCGGGTGCAAAACCTTTTGTTGAAGTAGGCGACACCGTAAGCAAAGGCGACACTTTATGTATTGTTGAAGCCATGAAAATGATGAACCATATTGAGTCTGAAGTATCAGGTGTTGTTAAAGCGATTTTAGTAGAAGACTCAGAGCCAGTTGAGTACGACGAAGTTTTATTCATCGTAGAATAATTCACTCAACATTGAACTTCACTATTGTTTAGATCAAGCATCTAGAAACGATAGTGGAAAAAGTACTAACCGATTAATTTAGGTGGACTCATGTTAGAAAAAGTCCTGATTGCTAATCGAGGCGAAATCGCGTTAAGAATATTACGCGCTTGTCGTGAGCTTGGCATCAAAACCGTAGCGGTACATTCAACCGTTGACGAAAATTTAATGCACGTAAAGTTGGCTGATGAGTCGGTTTGTATTGGACCGCCCTCACCTGTTCAAAGTTATTTAAACATTCCGGCCATTATTGCTGCAGCAGAAGTCACTGATGCCGTTGCGATTCATCCGGGTTACGGATTTTTAGCTGAAAATGCCGACTTTGCTGAACAAGTAGAAAAGTCTGGCTTTACTTTTATCGGCCCAAAAGCGGATAGCATTCGTTTGATGGGTGACAAAGTTTCAGCCATTAATGCCATGAAAAAAGCCGGTGTTCCTTGTGTACCTGGCTCAGGTGGTCCGCTGGGTGATGACGAAAAAGAAAACCTGCAAATTGCAAAACGGATTGCTTACCCGGTCATTATTAAAGCGTCTGGCGGCGGTGGTGGTCGTGGTATGCGCGTTGTTCGCAAAGAAGCAGATCTTATTAAATCTATCGCGTTAACTAAAGCTGAAGCAAAAGCTGCTTTTAACAACGATATGGTTTACATGGAAAAGTTTTTAGAAAATCCACGTCATATCGAAATTCAAGTTCTGGCCGATCAACACGGTAATGCCATTTACTTAGGTGAACGTGATTGCTCAATGCAACGTCGTCACCAAAAAGTGGTTGAAGAAGCTCCGGCTCCGGGTATTACTGAGGAAATGCGTCGATATATTGGTGGTCGCTGTGTTCAAGCCTGTAAAGAAATTGGCTACCGTGGTGCGGGTACTTTCGAGTTCTTATATGAAAAAGGCGAGTTCTATTTCATTGAAATGAATACTCGTGTTCAAGTGGAGCATCCTGTAACAGAACTGATTAGTGGTGTTGATATCATCAAAGAACAGTTGCGCATTGCTGAAGGACAACCTTTGTCTTTTAAACAACAAGATATTCAATTAAAAGGCCATGCGATTGAGTGCCGTATTAATGCTGAAGACCCCGATACTTTTATACCATCACCTGGCATGATTGATACTTATCATGCGCCTGGTGGTCCTGGTGTTCGTTGGGACTCTCACATTTATGCAGGTTATAAGGTACCACCTAATTACGATTCAATGATTGGTAAGTTAATTACCTACGGCGAAACGCGTGAAGTGGCTACAGCCAGAATGCAAATGGCGTTAGAAGAAGTTGTGATTGGTGGAATTAAAACCAACATTAAGCTTCAGCAGCGCATTATGGCAGATGAAAATTTCCATAAAGGTGGAACTAATATTCATTACCTTGAGAAGAAACTTGAGTTAGAAAAGAAATAGAAAATAGCTCAGTTAATCTCAATAAAAATGCCGCATTAATGCGGCATTTTTATTTCCTACATCTAATTTAGTTCGAGCTATTGAATTACTTCATCAACTTCTTGAAGTTTTTCCTTTTGTACATTGATCGATTTTTTTTCTAACACGGAAACATTAACTATTTTTCTTACCGAAATAGGTTGTGCAATAGCTCTATCACCTAGTGACCATTCATCATCCATTAATTCAAAAATTATCGACGCAGCTTGCACACCTAAGCCATAATGATCGGGCACAATCGCAAACGAACCAAAGTTAAATTCCGTTTTTAATAATGGCTTAATACCAACCAATACCGGGATATCCGTTTTACCTAATTCAGGGATCCACAAACTGCCTATTGATTTACCGTTGAGCAACTCATTATCATTAAGCACCCAAACCGCATCAACTTTGGCATTCACCAATGTTTGAATTGCGCTTTTCAAGAGCCCATTTAAATCATCGTCTTTATTAGGAAGTTCAACCGCTTTAAGTGCAATACCTTCAGCCTCTAGATATTTTCTATCGACTTCAATTAACGGTTTCATCCATTCTCGATAGATCACACCTACAGTTTTTATCGGACTTTTTAATACTGAGCGCATGTTCACAAAGCTTGTAACAGCCGGTATTTCATACCGAATTCCCGAAGAGTTTTTAACATTATTAATAAACTTATCGATGAATAAGGCGGCTAGAGCGATGCTAGGTGGAAACTCCTTATCGGGATCTATTTTTTGATACTTAGCATATAAATTGATCGAGTTATTACCGATAAGAACAACAACATCGGGCTTGACTTGATTGATTCTTGCCTTAATGTCGCTTTCGCTATTATCTTTTTCTAACTCAAATACGTCGAATTTTAATTCGTCACCAATATCACCTTTTAATCCTTCAATAACCTGACTAAAAGCTTCTCCTTTGGCGGTTAGAATTAAAGCGGTACCTTCTGAGTATACATTGAGGCATAAAGTTGAAACTACAAAAACAGCGACTAGTTTCCAAGCAACACGCAATGCATCTCTAATAGATCTTATTTTGATTGCCATTTGTCAACTCCTAGTGTCGCGTTTAACGAACTACTAAATGATTGTACGCACTTAAGTAACGTATCCTTATCCGCGTTGTTTGCTAACCCTGTTCCAGCTAATCCCACTTTGATATTGAGTTGTGTAGCAACTAAATTCATTTGCGATTTACTTTTTAATTCATCAAATGTTCGCTGTGAAATAAAGATTCCATCGGCACTTGCGAAAGTTAACAGTGGCAATAAATCTTCCTGCTTAGTAACCCGAGTCAACTTTATCTCAGCTTGAAACAGATGGTTGATAAACTCACCCATTGATTTACGCCCCATAAGATCGACTACACCAATTTTTAATCCGGCTAAATTTTTGATATCAAGCGCTTTATCAATGGACACTAATACATACTGTTCATGCTCATTACCGGCATATATGCCTTTAATGACCGGTTGATACTCACTGCTTTGCTCAATTACCGGGATCAATGAAATGATGGCATCCGGCTTCGCTTCAGCAACCTGTTTCTGAAAATCCTTGCCTCGACCAAATACCGTTACATTGATACTTGGACAAGACTGTTGAATCTCTTCTTGTATTGCGGTGGCCCTTACTTCTGTAGGCACAAAAACATAGAGTTCTTTTGCGTTACAGCAAAACGAAGTACACACAGCGACAAGAAGCACACTAATTCGGTTCATAGCGGTTCCTTGGTATTTTTAGTAACTTTGTATTCTTATTTCGCATATTTACTCAATCATAGATGATAATTAAAAAAGCTCTAGCTCTCCAGAATCTAAAAGACCATCGGTGGTTGTGTTTGGCTCGCAATACAACTCAGGCTGCCAATTTAAATTAAATACCAACTTTTGAATTATCGCAAAATCTGGAAGCTTATTTTCGGTATCTTTAATCGTATATTTAAAACACAAATGTGGGCTCACGGTTCCTAATGAGACAAAATTTTGGGTTTGATTGATCAAAATCGGTACAAAAATCTGATTTGAAATGTCGGTTGGTTGCTCTGAGCTAATTAAATATCGAGACTTAATAGCCCCCCAAATCATATTAGTAATCTCACTGACAACCTGGTTTACATCTCGAAAATCTATATTGGTCGCATTTAGACTGGTTTTTTGCGCCTTAATACAATCAGCAATATCCTTTTCTGTCGTTTGCAGCATCATGGTCCCTCGACACCAGTTACTTTCAAGCGGAATAAGACTCAGGACATTTCCACTGACCACTTGATCATTGACTAAATAAGGAACATCAAATTGAACATCAGTCTGTTTAATAATTGATGATATAGCGGAATAAGACATTGATTGGATATCATGCACCAAAGGCATTGGATAAAAGCGATCAAAAAGATACTTATCTAATAGCTGTTCTAGCCTATTCAAATCTTTTATATGATACAGGCCAGCAATAAATGGATACTCTTTGTTTAAATCGTTGATGTTATCAACCCGTAAAAATATCGGAACTTCCGATCTCAGTTGATAAAGTTCTTCAGCTATGGTCAAACCAGTTTTTTGCATCTCTTGCGACGATTCGCTAATAAATACTGCGCCTAAGTCAGTGATGCGCTTAAAAATTTCGACTGTATTTGATTTGCTATCTTGAACACCTACAAGATTATTCTTTAGCAAAAATGTTTTAATCTCCTTTTTTGCCGCAGGTTGATGTTCAAGAATTAAAATCTTACTAGTTAGGTAATCAAACGACATATATATCTCATAAGCAAATATCAATTAAACCATTCATGGCGGTCTCCATTAAACTTTCATTCAATATCAATAAGTTAGGTTAAATGGATTAAGTCAATAATAGCCTAGTCATTTTTACTGATTATCTTCAAAGATAGTGGTTAACTTACAAAAAGCAAAACTTAATCAAATACCGAAACACAAAACTCTAACTTTAATAACAAAATTTAGGTAAAAATTAAAACTATCTACTACGCTTTCTTAAAAAGTTAAGAGTTGATTATAAGAAGCCGCTTCACGTCTTTTTTACGTTTATAGCCTGGTGGAGATGACACCTTGAAATTTAAAAGTATCCGCAAAAAACTGATTTCAAATGTCAGTATCATGTTTGTTGTCAGTTTTACGATTGTCCTTTCGATTATTTCTTACATGAGCATTTCTGAATCGGAAAAGAACTTGATTAAGTCTGAAAACAGCATTCGTACTGGCTTAATCACCAAGGGCACCACTTTAACCAAAAACAATAGCCAGGCTCTGAATGGCATGGTTGAAGATAATGCCTACAGTGCGGTCAAGGAACTCGTTGCCAACACTGTCGCAAACGACCCAGATATCGCATATGGCATTTATATGACCGCAGAAAGCCAACCTTGGGTAAACGCTTCGGCTTCTAACCCAAGTGGTGACGTAACGCCAGGCGAATCTCTGGACGATGAAAACAGTATTTGGGCAGCCGGATTAGAAAATTTCGAATATCGCCTACACTCTTGGAATAATGAAGAATTTTATGAGTTTGTCGCGCCGGTCATCATTGATGAAGAAATTATGGGATTTCTCCGTTACGGTTTTACAACCGAAACCCTGAAGAAAACCCTCGCTCAAGAAGCAGAAGAATCTAAAAAATCGATTATTTATAGCATTTCAATATTAATAGGTGTGGGCTTGCTCGCCATTGCGGCTGGTTTCAATGGTGCCCGCAGCCTTGCCATTAAATTATCCACTCCAATTAAAGAGCTCAAAGAAGCGGCTGACACCATTGCAAAGGGTGACTACAGCAGCGAAGTGAATGTGGTCACCAATGATGAGGTGGGTTTGCTCGCTAATAATTTTGAGACAATGCGAGCCACCATTAAAAAGAAAATGCAAGACTTGGCGACACTCAATGCAACCGGAGAGGTCCTAGCATCGTTACTCGATCAGCACTTAGCATTAGAGCAAGCCTTAAAAACCATGCACTCTCACTGCGGCGTGAGCCAAGGTTCGGTTTTTATGATCAATAAAAATGATGAACTTGAAGTCAACGCATTTTACCCGCCAAAGAAAATAGAAGCCGACCAAAAGCCTAAAAAGTTTAAATTGGGCCAAGGTATTCTTGGTCAATCGGCTCAGAATAGAAAAATCATTTTTGTACCCGATACCCGAGCAGATGCTAGTTTTGAAGATATCCCTAACAATGAAGGAAAAGCGCTGTTATGCATACCTTTATTAGACAAAGATGTTTTGATTGGTGTGATGAACTTTTCGGGTGAAGTAGACAAAGTCAGATTTGAAGACAGCGATTATGAGTTTGCATCTTCAATCGCACGCCTCCTCGTTATTACCATTAAAAATATTCGCATGCGCGAAATGATCGAAGAACATAACCGAACCCTTGAGTTAAAAATTGCAGAAAGAACCGCTGAGTTACAAGAAAAAACCAATGATATTTTATCGATGTTGCAAAATATGCCTCAAGGTTTATTCACGATTATGTCGGGTGGAATTATTCATCATGAATATGCGGCCTATTTAGAAACCATTTTAGACACTAAGAATATAGCCAATCGTAACTTTATGGACTTGTTATTCAGTCATAGCAATTTAGGCAGTGACAAGCTCGATCAGATTAATGCTGCTATTAATGCGCTAATAGATTCTGATGAAATGATGTTCGAGTTCAATTCACATTTGTTACCTTCTGAATACAACACGCTCGACAATGAAGGCAATATCAAAAAGATCATTGAGTTAGGTTGGGACCCTATTATCTTTGAAGAAATGATTGATAAAATCATGGTAACAGTGAGAGATGTTACTGAAATAAAAGCACTTCAAGCCGAAGCTGAAAATCAAAAACAAGAACTCGAAATTATCGGTCATATTTTGAGTGTTGATGCCGGTAAGTTGAATGAGTTCCTTGAAAGCTCTTATCAGTTTATTGACGATTGTCGAGCACTGATCACCCAAACACCAGAAAAAGATCTCGAAGTAGTGGCGACATTATTTAGAAACATGCACACCGTTAAAGGTAACGCTCGCACCTATGGTTTCACATTTGTGACTAATTCGGTTCATGAAGTGGAAACAACCTATGATGAACTAAGAAAGAACGAGCATTCCGTTTGGGACAAAGAGCGAATGTTTGCTGAACTGGACTTAGCGGAAAAAGATATTAAGCGTTATGAACAAGTAGCACAAAACAAATTGGGAAGAGACACTAAAGGTACCAATTTGGGAATGGCTACCGTTGACCGTGATAAAATTAGACGAATCATTGATAGCATGAATCGTATTGAAACCTCCAATTTAGATGAAAGTTTAAAATTGTGTTTCAACGATGCTTATCATGTATTACTCGAATTTGAAGCTAAGACCATTGATAAAATAATCAGCGATGTGGTCGAATCCACCCAATCTTTAGCCGAACAGCTTGGAAAAATCCCGCCAAAATTTGAAGTCAGCGGTGACAGTGTATTTATTAATATTGATGCCCACACAATGCTCAACAACATATTTATGCATGTGTTTCGAAACTCAATGGATCATGGAATAGAGTCTGCAGACATTAGGATCAAAGAAGGCAAACCCGAACAAGGCTTGATTTCTCTTGATGTGATTGAAAGTGATGAGTTTATTGATTTAATCATTAAAGATGATGGTAGAGGCTTGGCATTAGTAAAAATCAAAGCCAAAGCAATTGAAAATGGAATATTTACACAAGAAGATGCTCCAACGGATCAAGAAGTAGCTAATTTAATTTTTGCATCTGGTTTATCAACAGCCGAACAAGTTACTCAAGTTTCTGGCCGAGGCGTAGGTATGGAAGCGGTTAAAAAATTCTTAGAAAAAGAAGGCGGTCAAATTGATGTTATTTTAGGCGATGAAACCAAACATGCAGGTTTCAGGCAGTTCTCAACTCGAATACGAATTCCTAGCAAATATGGGCTTGTGGTTGCGAGTGGCTTAGTCGTTTAAAAATCATAAGATAATTTACAAGCTATGGTTAGTAACCCTAATTAAGTAAAGGAGTATTAATAAAATCTAAAATAAAAACTTAATTACCAATAAGAATATTCGATGTTTGCTTTTCATTCAGAATATTCTATGAATTTATACCATTATAAAAATAAATGCTGTACTTCATATGCCCAGCTATAAACAAGCATACGAAAACTAAAATGAAATTTTTTGGGACTCTTTTTATATATTTTACTTAAAACCGGTTTTAGATTTATCGATCCGATTGTAAATTTTAACAATATTAAGAGGGTAAACAATGCAACTTTATTCTAATCGGCTGCTCCGTCGAGTGGGTTTTGTTATTCTTAGCTCTTCAGCTTTTTATGGTTATGCCGGTGAACCGGATGACATTGGAAATATTTCATTGGAAGACTTACTTAATATAGAAGTAACTTCCGCATCAAAAATAGCTACCAAAGTTTCTTTGGCACCAGCGACGATTACCGCTTATAAAAATAAGCATTTTGAAAACTACGGTTTTCATGTAATCAATGACTTGCTGTACACCATGCCAGGGTTTGGCCCGAGTCAAGACTACGATCGCCCTACCGTGGCCACCCGTGGTAATTTCGATAGTTGGAGCAACAATCACATTCTCCATTTAGTCGATGGCGTTCCCATGAACGATAACCTTTATGGCTCGGCTTACACTTGGATCATGCCGGTTTTTACCACCAAAGTCATGGAAGTGATCCGCGGACCGGGTTCTGCTCTGTATGGTTCAAATGCTACCAACGGCGTGGTGCAAATGAACACCTACAAAGCCGCAGATCTCGATAATAAAATTATTTCTCAAATCAGTTTGTATGGTGACGCACAAACGCAACGTCATGAGTTTATGACGGGCGCGGTTTCAGGGGATTATGACTTTATCACCGCGTATTCCTATTTCATCACT
>JBFHSP010000098.1:0-10664 GCA_041591085.1 Kangiellaceae bacterium
AAAAGCAGTACCGAGTCAACCATCGACATGATCCGCTCAACCTCACCGCCAAAATCGGCGTGACCGGGGGTATCTACGATGTTGATGCGGTAATCGTTCCAACGGATCGCAGTATTTTTAGCCAAAATAGTAATGCCGCGCTCTTTTTCTAAATCGTTAGAGTCCATCATTCGTTCTGTAGGGACAGTGCGGTCGGAAAGGGTGCCAGATTGTTGCAACAATTTATCAACCAAGGTGGTTTTACCATGGTCAACGTGCGCAATAATCGCAATGTTTCTTAATTTATCAATCACAGGGAAATGCTCGCATTTTTAGGAGGCGCGCATTATACGCGTATTAAAGGTAAAAAGAGACTGAAAATAGAACAAAATTTATGCTTTTTTCGACGTTTTGCGCAATTTGTAATAACTTTATTAGAGTCATTCCGGCTTTCGTGGCAAGCTAGTTCCCATTGCACATTTACCAAGGAGAAAATAATGATGAAGTATTTGTGGTTGTCGATCGCATTTTTCAGTTTGGCTTATGCCAACGAAATTAAGTCTGGCGATCAACAGCTTGATCGATGGTTGGTTAATATTGACTTTGTTCATCAAGATAACCGGACTGAAGCAATTGAAAAGTTAGCTAAGAGATTCAAAATTAAATCAAGTGTGTTATTCGAAACAAACGATCACCTTGAGCTAGGCGTGGCAGATTTAACCCTTGTGCTAGCTATTGAAAAAGTGACCATGACTGAATATGGCAATATTGTTGAAGCATTTCGTCGCTACCGTGCCTCTGGAGTAAAAGCAGTGCTGCAAAATTTGGGGGTTGAGCCAACCAGTTTGTCATTTACTGAAATAAAATCGATTATTCAAACCCATGCACCTGAAGGCGATCCTGAAGCCGATAGCCGAAACCGCTTTAAGATGCAGCCAAAAAAGGGCTAAACACCTTTAGAAAGAATATCTTTTGGTGAATTAACTGGAGAAGCACCTCAGCTGAACTATAGTTTTTGTATAAAAACTTAAAATAGCTTGGCTGATGCTGAAACTGACGCTCAAAGTTAAATTGCTAGGGGTGACCATTGGACTAGTGGTGGTGACCACTTTTGCTATGGCCTATTTCTTGTCATGGCACTTAGGGCAATCATTAGAAAAGCGTGAAATCAATGAATTAGCTCAATCAAGCCAGTTGCTTAAACAACTCTTGCAAAAAGAACTGGAGCATGCACAAGGAACTGCGCGTTTTATTGCTTCTTCAAGAGTTATCAAAGGACTGATAGAAGCGGATGATAAAGGTAATGGCTCTCTTGTCGACTTAATTGAGCAGCAAGAATGGAAAGAAAACATTGTTGCCCTGTTTTTACAATCTCTTTCACTCAACAATCACTATTTTAAAATTCGATACATTAAGTATCAAAATCAAAATGGTAAAGCTTCTGCCAAAGAAGAAATTGTAATCAAGCGAGTTGATGGTGGTTTAGTGCAACTTGGTGATTCCGAGCTTCAAGAAAAAATTCATCGTCATTATGTGCAAGATGCGTTAGCACTAAAGCCTAATACTGCTAAATTATCTCAAATTGATTTAAATAGAGAGCGCGATCAAATCAGTGTGCCTATCACGGCGACTATTCGAGCACTCGCACCGGTGTATTTAGCCGGTGAATTAAGAGGCATTATCGTTATAAGCGTCGACTTTAGTGCATTATTACAGACAATGGACGAAATTGTGCCTGATACTCAGCGACTATTTATTTTGAATCAAAATAAATATTTTGTCTTTCACGAAAAGAAAGAGCGAATATTTTCCTTTGAATTTCCGGCAGAGCAACAATTTACCTTACTAACCGAGTTTCCAAACTCTGAGTTGGTTTTACATTCCAATATTCCTCAACAACAAGTGGTTAAAGATACATCAAGTAATCCAGCGCTGCTAGCTATTGAACCACTTAAATTGAACACGGTTGAAACGGAAAACTATATTTACCTAGCGCTTACTAGGGACTACTCAAATATTGATCAAGAAATAAGGGCGTTGAACCGAGTATTGATTACTGTGGGTATAGTCATTGTGGCACTAGGCATTTTGCTTTCTTGGTTAATGATTTATACCCTCTCGAAACCTTTCGCTGATCTAGTTCAAGGCATTAAACGATTTGGCCTAGATCAAACCACCTCTTTGTTGCCGGTTCACAGAACAGATGAAATTGGAAATTTGGCGCGGAGTTTTCAACAAACCGCGCACAGTGTTAATGAAAAATCGGAACTACTCAAGCAAGAAATAACGGTAAGAAAGTACATCGAAGAGACTTTAAAAGTACAAAGTAAAGAATTAAAGCGATCTAATGAAGAACTCGAAAAATTTGCTTATGTTGCATCTCATGATTTGCAGGAGCCTTTAAGAAAAGTTCAGGCTTTTGGTGATAGGCTTAAAAAGCACAGCGGTTCAAGTCTTGATCAAAAATCACAGGATTATCTTGATAGAATGCAATCGGCAGCAAGTCGAATGAGTCAACTTATCAGTGACCTGTTGTCATTTTCTCGAATAGCAACTAGGAAGAATCCAAGAGAGCTTGTGGCTTTAGACTCAATTTTAGATGGAGTCTTACAAGATCTAGAAATAGCGATAGAGCAAGCCAAGGCGCAAATAGTGAGAAAGCCTCTTTGTGAGGCCAAGGTCGACAAGGTACAGTTTAGACAGTTATTCCAAAACTTAATTGGCAACGCAATCAAGTTTCGTAAGCCAGATGGACAGCATATTATTGAAATATGGGCTACATTTAATTCAAATAAGTCTGAAGTTGAGATCCATATAAAAGACAATGGTATTGGTTTTTCGCAGCAGTACGCCGATAGAGTTTTTGAGGTATTTCAACGCCTTCATGCTCGCACCGAATATCAAGGAACCGGCATCGGCTTAGCCATTTGCCGTAAAATTGTTGAGCGACATCAAGGCGAATTGGATGTACTAGCAGAGGTAGGAACTGGCGCTGAATTTATTATTCGATTGCCATTAAATGATGACGATGAACAATCTGAGAATAGTTAAATTATGTCAAATGAAAAATTAATCGAAATTCATATGTGTGATGATGATCCTGATGACCGATTATTGTTTAGCGAAGCGGTCGAGGAAGCGCATGTGCTTAATAAGGTAACCTTTTCTCAAGACGGACAAGAGTTGATGGATTATTTACTCCGAGAAGGTGAGTTTAAACATCTACAAAACAAGCCATTTCCTGATCTTATTCTGCTTGATTTAAATATGCCGCGAAAAGATGGACGCGAGGCGTTAGAAGAAATTAAGCAGCATCCAAAGCTTAAACACATTCCCGTTGTTATCTTAACAACTTCAAAACAAGATGAAGACATATTGCGCTCCTATAACTTAGGAGCTAATTCTTTTATTAGTAAACCGGTAACGTTCGATAAATTGGTAAAGCTCGTGTCAGAACTTTGTGGCTACTGGTTTAACATTGTAAAACTACCTCAATCATAAAGTATGAAATCAGTTATCTTGTCAAGCTATCAAAAATTGAAATCGATTCGGATTTTGATGGTTGATGATGATGAAGATGATTTTATTTTAGTTGAAGATTATTTAAACGAAGCCTATGGCGATAAAGCCGAGGTTGTGTGGGTCGATCAATACCAAGCTGCACTGGATAAATTAGACAATCAAAATTTTGATGTGATTTTGGTTGATTATATGCTCGGTGAAAAAAATGGTTTGGAGCTTATTAAAAGCATCACCGCAGATACCTTTTCCATCAATGCAGTTATTTTACTGACCGGCTTAGATAATCACGAGGTAGATGTTGCTGCTACCGAAAGCGGTGCGATGGACTACTTGGTTAAACAGGAACTTTCATCTTCTATGCTAGAACGCTCTATTCGCTATGCGCTTAATCGTAAACACATAGAAGAACAGTTGATAGCGCTAGCACAACACGATCCATTAACCGGATTAGCTAATCGCGCAAAGTTTAACTTAGCACTGGAAACCAAAATTGCAGAAATGCGCCGCGATGCGCAACCATTTGCGGTGTTCCTACTCGACCTTGATAACTTTAAAGAAGTGAACGATACACTCGGCCACTCTTCGGGTGATGGGTTATTAAAAAGTACATCCAAGCGAATCTTAGAAGCAGTTAGAGATAACGATATGGTTGCCCGACTTGGAGGAGATGAATTTGCTATTATTGCCGGTTTTGATGATGTCGCCGAAGGTTCGGCTAATATTGCAGAACGACTCAATCACGATCTTACTCGGCAAGTCGTCATCAATGAAAATACCATTCATAGCGGAGTCAGTATTGGTATTGCTTTGTATCCGCATGACGGAACGACTCCGGAAACGCTGTTAAAAAGTGCTGATTTGGCAATGTATAAAGCCAAACGTGGAGGGCGAAATACCTATCGCTATTTTGACCCAGAATTTGAACGAGAAATGACACAAAATAAACGTTTTAATGATGAATTAAAGCGAGCAATAAGCGAGCAACAGTTTCAGCTTTATTATCAACCCATTATTGATATTAGAAATAATAATATCGTGAAAGCTGAAGCGCTGATTCGTTGGCATCATCCAACTATGGGACTTGTCTCTCCGGATCACTTTATTCCAATAGCAGAACGTTCAAAACTCATCGTGCCTATAGGGTTGTGGGTAATGGAACAGGCGGTGAAAGATTGTGAGCTTTGGCAACAAAATGAACTGTTATCTCATGTTGGCGTTGCTATTAATCTCTCACCTGTTCAGTTTCGTGATCGAGGTTTAAAGAATTTATTAGAAAACACTTTTGGATCGAGTCAGGTCAAAGCCAGTGATGTGACTTTAGAAATCACTGAAACCACTTTAATGGAAAAACAACAAGATCTATTAGACAGATTATATGATTTAACCGCGCTTGATTTCGATTTAGCTATTGATGATTTTGGCACCGGTTATTCGAGCTTGTCTTACCTAAAACAGTTTCCGGTTTCCACCTTAAAAGTGGATCGTTCTTTTGTTTCAGACATTGGTGAAGATCCAGATGATGAAATAATCACGCAAGCAATTATTAATTTAGGGCACTCGCTTAATCGCAAAGTGATTGCGGAGGGAATCGAAAATCAAAAGCAGTTGGATGTAGTCAATAAAATGGGCTGTTACTTAATTCAAGGATATTTTTATACCAAACCGCTACCACTTAGGGACTTTATTAATTGGTCGCAAAGCTTTTTGAATGAATAACTTTAAACTTATCAATATTTGATTTCAATCAACCGCTGCGTCAATACATGTCTATAAAGTAGTTTGAAATGCTCATTTCAGAGGCTCTTATGCAAGTGTTTAAATGGATTATTGTGGTAATAGTGATAGTGGTGGCATGGCTTTGGTTCAATTCTAGTGCTGAGGTTATTAAAGTCGAAGTCATTACGGTTGATTTAGGTGTTGTAGAAGCCACCGTTGCCAATACTCGAAGTGGTACTATAAAGGCTTGTAAGCGTTCTAAGTTAGCTCCAGCACAAGGTGGACAAATTTCGGCAATCTATGTCCAAGAAGGAGAGCAAGTCAAAACAGGGCAACTGCTTCTTGAGCTTTGGAATGTGAACGTTAAAGCACAAGTGAACAGAGCCGAAGCGGCTTGGCAGTCTCATCGTTTGCAAACACACAGTATCTGCATTGCCGCTGCGAGTGATGAGCGAGAGGCTAAGCGATTCTCAGAGCTGGCTAAAAAAGAACTCACATCCAAAGAGCTGGTTGACAGAGCGTTAGCTAAAGCCGATGCCAGTGAAGCGACTTGTTTAGCGGCGAAAGCGCAAGAAAAAGAATTTATTGCGCAACTTAATCTGCAAAAAAGCTTGCTAGAGCAAACTTATTTATATGCTCCTTTTGATGGAATTATTGCTGAAGTAACCGGCGAAGTAGGAGAAATTGCAACGCCATCACCGCCTGGAGTTGCCACGCCGCCCGCAATTGATTTGCTGACAAATAATTGTTTTTACCTTAGCGCCCCGATTGATGAGGTCGATGCCGCGCTGGTAAGAGTTGGTCAACCAGCAAAAATTACTCTTGATGCGTTTCGAGGCATTGCATTTTCTGGACAAGTTAGCCGGATTGCTCCGTATGTAGAAGATTTTGCCAAGCAAGCAAGAACCGTCACCATTGAAGCGGAATTTGATTTAAAAGAGACACAAATGTTGGCTGGTTATAGCGCTGATATTGAAGTGATTTTAAATCGCAAAGAATCAGTACTTCGGATCCCAACTGAAACAATCATTGAAAGTCAATTCGTATGGAAAATTGTTCATGGTCAACTGCAAAAAACCAAAGTTGAAACAGGAGTAAGTAATTGGCAATACACTGAAATTATTTCTGGTTTATCCGCCGGTGATAAAATTGTGTCTTCGCTCGGTCAAAACGGATTGGCTGAAGGTGTTGAAGTGATTGAATTTGATCAAGTTGCTTTATGAGCCGATATCATGATTGAACTTAAGGGCATCGAAAAAGTTTACACGCTTGGCGGCAGGCCATTAAAAGCACTCGATAGTGTTAACCTGACGATTCATCGAGGCGATTATCTTTCAGTGATGGGACCTTCCGGATCCGGTAAAAGTACACTGCTTAATATGATTGGTTTACTCGATAGACCAGACAAAGGCCAATTAAACATTGGAGGCGTGGCAACAGAAAGTTTAACTGAGCCAGAACGAGCGACCATTCGCCGCGATAAAATAGGTTTTATTTTTCAGTCATTTCATTTAGTGCCGCGTCTTACTGCGCTTGAAAATGTGGCGCTGCCACTCATGCTTTCTGGAGTGCCACTTAAGCAAAGAAAAGAACAAGCAATGGCAGGACTTGCGCAGTTAGATTTAGATGCAAGAGCAGATCATTTACCTAAGCAATTATCCGGAGGTCAACTGCAGCGGGTTGCTATTGCGCGCGCTTTAATTATGCAACCGGAAATTTTGCTAGCTGATGAGCCAACCGGAAATTTGGATAGTAAAACTGGGTTAGAAGTGATGGATTTACTTGAACAAGTGAATCAACAAGGATTGACTTTATTACTGGTAACTCATGATTTAAGTTTAGGGAAAAGAGCGCCTAGAAAATTGCAAATTATTGATGGAAAAATTACTGAGGTAAATGAGCACCGTGCGTTTAATTGATTACTTCATTTATGCGTTAACGGTTTTTGTGCGTCATAAAATGCGAACCGCTTTATTGTTATTGGCTTTATCAATGGGCGTGGCATCGGTCATTATTTTAACCACCATTGGTGAAGGTGCGCGGCACTTTATTCATCAGGAATTTTCTGCAATGGGTAGTGACTTGCTGATTATTCTCCCTGGAAAAAAAGAAACTCAAGGAGGCGCGCCTCCCATTAATGGCGCTTCACCTCGAGATCTTACCATTGATGACGTAAATGCCTTAAAAACCATTAATAGCATTGATCAAATAGCTCCCATTATTGCCGGCACAGCTTTAATTCGATTCGGTAATAAATCAAGAGAAGTCATTACGATGGGATCGACTACTCCTTTTTTCGCCTTGCGAAATATGCGCTTAGGTGAAGGTCGCTTATTACCCGATAATGCCGATTCGCATCATTCGCCGGTGATTATTTTAGGATCTAAAGTTAAGCAAGAATTGTTTGGTGCCGAAAATGCGTTGGGTGAGTGGTTAAATGTAGGCGATTTTCGTTTTCGGGTAATAGGTGTTTTGGAAGAGCGCGGTGAATCATTAGGGCTCGATTTACGTGATATGGCGGTAATAGGAGTTCGATCTGCTGAAATGGTATTTGATTCACCTGCGTTGTTTCGGGTGATTTTAAAACTAAAATATGCTGGAAGTGAACACTACACCGAGCAGCAAGTCAGGAGCATCATCGCATCGCGTCATGAAGGTGAAGACGATGTTACCTTTATCAGCCAAGATGCCATGATGAGCGCATTTGATAATGTGATGCTTATGGTCACTATGGTGCTGGGTGCAATTGCCGCAATTAGTTTAATTGTAGCAGGCGTATTAATCATGAATGTGACTTATATTTCCGTCGCGCAAAGAAAACATGAGATTGGTTTATTAAAAGCCATTGGTGCTACAGCGAAACAAGTGAAAACTATTTTTGTGATTGAAGCGCTGATATTAGCAATCATTGGCAGCGCATTTGGATTACTTGGCGCTATTGCATTAATAGAACTCGCCACAACAATTTGGTCTAACTTTTATCTTGCTGCACCATTTTGGGCCATTTTCGCGGCTTGTTCGACCGCTCTGGTTGTTAGTTTATTATTCAGTTTGGTGCCTGCAAAAAAAGCGGCCCAACTCGATCCCATCATTGCTTTAAGATCCAAATGAATTTTTTCGATCAGATACAATGGGTCTTCAAAGTGCTATGGGCGTATCGATTGCGCTCTGCACTGACGGTTGTTGGATTTGCGGTTGGCATCGCTTCCGTGACCTTACTGACAGCGCTTGGCGAAGGCATGCGCCAATTTATTATGGAGGAGTTCACCCAGTTTGGTAGTCGTATCGTGGCTATCACTCCCGGTAAAACCGAAACCTATGGATTAGGTGGTTTGCTCAATACCACCCGCCCACTGACATTAGATGATGCAGAATCACTGCAACGGATAACAACCGTAGAGTTTGTTGTTCCGGTAGTTTTTGGCAGTGGCCAGGTGAAATCAGAAACGCGCAGCCGCTATGTGGATATTGCGGGTGTGGCCGGGCGCGCAGACAAAGCGTGGAAAATAAACGTGGCACAAGGACGGTTTTTACCGACCGATAACTGGCAGCAACCGCGCGCATTTGCTGTGCTTGGAAGTCAACTTAAACAAGAATTATTTGGTCATGCTTCAGCACTAGGGCAAACGGTTACCATTGCGCAAAGCCGGTTTGTGATTGTCGGTGTGATGGAATCAAAAGGTGAATTTTTAGGAACCAATTTAGATGAACTGATTTATATTCCGGCACAAAAAGCATTGCAGTTATTTAATCGCAGCAGCTTAATGGAAATCGATGTGTTTTATAAACCGCAAGTCAGTGCTGAGCAAATTGCCGCAACCATCAGTAAACGATTGATTGATAGGCATGGCATGGAAGACTTTACCTTAGTGACTCAAGACGCCATGCTCAAAAGCCTAGATAATATTTTATCCATTGTTAAATGGGTGGCGGCAGGCTTAAGCAGTATTGCCTTAATTGTTGGTGGCGTCGGAATTTTAACGGTATTTTCTATTTCGGTGGCTGAACGAAAACAAGAAATAGGATTGCTCCAAGCGCTTGGAATGAACGGCAATCAAATGCAACGTTTGTTTTTAGCTGAAGCGATTACCCTCGCATTAGTTGGTGCATTAGCCGGTTATGTGATGGTAACCATGCCTTTATTGCTAGTGACCTTTTGGATGCCGAGCTTTCCATTCGAAGCAGAATTTTTAGTGTTTGTTGGAGCGATGATTTTATCGGCCATTATTGGCGCGCTTTCTGGCATTCAACCTGCTAGACAAGCGGCTAACTTAGCACCTATTGAAGCGCTTAGGGATGAATGAGTAGATATTGTATAGAGCAATAAGTAATAAGAGGATTTACATCTAAGTTGTTAAATTAGTGTTTATAGCTAATCCCAATATTGCTAAGAGTTGGTAACAATTTTGTGCATTATTCACCTGTTTAGGATAGCCATATTTGTTACAGTGATCCGTTATAAGGCTCAGTGAGTTATACCTTAAATATCAACGAGGGTGTCGTATGAAACGGATTGCTTTAATTAGTGCTATTGGTCTTGCCTTATTGGGCAATGCTTCAGCCGACCTATCCAATAAAGAGATTTTGTTCGCTCAAGAGCAAAACAGTTACCAAAACGTGGTAACCATAAAAGCCAAAAATGCACAAGAGTTTCGCAAAGCCAGTATTACTTTGCATGGTGAGCTGTTAGAAAGCGATTTTAAAAACTTAACCATTACCGCCAACTTGTCGAACGAGCAATTAGGCCGTTTAAGAGCGTTGGGGCTTAGGATTGAGCGCAATGATCAATGGTTAGAAAAAAGAGCTGAGCAATGGGCGCAAGCTGCTTATGCCATCGAGTCGAACAAAGTTAATGGCGCCGCAGGTATTCCTGGATATGGTTGTTACCCAACGGTTGAAGAAACTTTTTCGCAAGCAGCAGACCTTGCTTCTACCTACAGCACCTTAGCGCAGTGGAGCGATGTCGGTGATTCTTGGCTTAAATCGCAAAACAACGGTGGTTATGATTTATCGGTGTTAAAAATTACCAATCAAGCCATTACAGGTACTAAACCAATATTGTTTGTTCACAGCTCAATGCATGCCCGTGAATACACCCCTGCCGCACTTAATTTAGATTTTGCGAAACACTTGCTAGAAAACTATCAATCCAATGCCGATGCGCGCTGGCTCGTCGATCATCACGAAATTCACCTCATGTTTCAAATGAACCCCGATGGTCGCAAGCATGCCGAGGCCGGATTGCTTTGGCGTAAAAATGCCAATACCAATTTTTGTTCAAGTGGTTGGGCTGGCGTTGATTTAAATCGGAACTTTAGTTTTTTTTGGAATGTCACCAATGGAGTCGGTTCGAGCGGGAATACCTGCGATCAAACCTATCGAGGTCCTTCGGCTGGCTCCGAGCCTGAAACTCAAGCGGTCGAAACCTATATTCGCAGTTTGTGGGC
>JBFHSP010000099.1:0-10479 GCA_041591085.1 Kangiellaceae bacterium
ATAGCCGAAATAACTAGCCACTCTTTACCTACCCAACCATTTGCCACACACATAGCAATAACAATTAAACCAAATTCTGAATAATTAGATAACACCAAACTCGAAAGATAAGAGGTACGCGCTCTTAGCCGAGTTTTTACAAAAATAAAGAAAAACGCTAATGATTTGATGGGTATAAGTGCAACAAAAAATAATGAAATAAATACCATTTGATAATCAGGTAAAGCGGTAAATCCAATAGACAAGAAAAATCCGATCAAAAAGATATCTTTAAAATCCATTAAGGCTTTATATAATTCAGTCGCTTTACTGTGGTGGCTCAACAGTACTCCAGCAAATAATGCGCCGAAATCTCCTTTTATATTAAACAAGTAAAACAGTTCGTATCCGCCTAGAGCAAAGAAAAAGCCTGTGAGTATAAGTAGTTCGCCGTGACCTGATTTATCAAGCAAAAAACCTAACAGTGGTTTTACAAATATCAATCCGATTAAGAGCGGACTCCATATAGAAGGAGCAACACCCGTTGCGGCCACTAAAAACCCAACCGCAACCACATCTTGCATAATTAAAATTCCGATAGCGAGTTTACCGTGACGGGTTTTTAATTCACCGGCTTCTTCTAAAATTTTTACGATGCAAACCGTACTACTAAACGAAAGCGCAAAAACAATCAGTGCAACCGCTTTTAAATTGATTTCTGCAAAAACACTGATAGCCGCTATTTGTAATCCGAGAATCACAAGTGCGGCTAATATCATCCAAACAATCATATTACCTAACGAACCTAGCAAAACTTCTTTTTTTACTAGATCTCTAAGGTTAAGTTTTAAGCCGATGGTAAATAACATTAAGGTGATGCCTAAGTCAGCAATGTTTTGCAGCCAACCGGGTTCATTAAAGCCCAAATAATTCAGAGAAAAGCCTGCGACCAAATAGCCAATCAAAGGGGGGAGCCCAATTGATCTAACGACCAAGCCCATAAGGTATGCAAATAAAATCAGTAAAAAATCCATAGTCTCTTTTATTGTTAACTTTTTGCCAGTAGACGGTCTAGCCATCGGGTGGGTAGCAGTCTTTTTAATATAGCAAATAAATGTGTCGGAAAGGTGACCCGATAGCGTAATTTTGGTCGTTTAGATTCTAATGCTTTAATCAGGACTTTGGTGACCGCTGAGGCGGGTAAGGTAAACGGTGTATTGTTCACTGTTTTGGCTAGGCGACTCATTTGCTTTTGATAATTGACGCTGTGCTCGGAATTTTCCCAGTTGATATATCGCTCAAATGCTTTGAGTGCATTCATGCGAAATTGCGATTCTATAGGACCGGGTTCAATCAGCACCACTTGAATAGGTGTGTTGCTCAACTCTAACCTTAAGGTATCGGTATAGCCTTCAAGTGCAAATTTGCTGGCATTGTACGCGCCGCGATAAGGCATGGTCACAAAACCAAGTACCGAACTGTTTTGGATGATCCGGCCATACCCTTGCTTTCGCATTACGGGAATAATTTTTTGAGTAAGCCGGTGCCAAGAAAACAAATTCACTTCAAACTGCTGTTTTAACGCTTCGATGGGTAAGTCTTCAATAGCTCCGGGTTGGCCATATGCCGCATTATTAAATAAAGCATACAGTTCACCGCCAGTTTTTTCTAAGACTGAATCGACACATGCATCTATCGACTGTTCATCTTTTAGTTCTAAATACAGCGCTTCACAACCAAGCTCTTTTAGTTGATTTAAGTCTTGTTGTTGTCGTGCCGTGGCAAATACACGATAACCGCGTTCAACCAGTGTTTTTGCAGCGTCAAATCCTATTCCGGTTGAACAACCAGTAATTAATATAGATTTCTTTGACATATGTTTTGTTATTCCGATATTAATTCGATGTTATTGAAATGAATCTGGCTATTTAAATTCAGGTAGATTTTTTTGCCAAAGCTTGGCGCGACGAATTTCTATAGTCGGAATAGCTATACCAATCAACATATAAACAAAACCAGTAATAGGCACCCAACGATCAGCCACCATAAATGGCGCTACACTGGCAAAAACACCGATGATAGCCATGGCAATACAAAGCTGAACCTGGGTCGTGGTGCGAAATATTTCATAATCGGTTAACAATAACTCGGTTTTTTTACTTAATGCGTGGTGATACATCGCAAGAAAAGTTAACCAAATTGCGGTAAAGCCCACTGCAAAAAACACAAATAAAAAACGCAGATCGTTAAAACCATTAATAATAAATTGTGTTGGTAATGCACTGGCGCTGATCCAATGAAGAAAACCGGAAAAGACAATTTTTAACGGATAAATATAAATAAGCACAATGATCAAAAGCGTCACTGAAAGAACTACCGTCTTTCCATCATCGAATCCATAACGATGACTCCATACCGCATGGGTATGCCATATCCAAACGAGCTGTGCGACACACACAACAAAAGCAGGAATTTGTTTAAATGCTGTAATAAGCTCTTCAACGTTGGTTGGAATTTCATCCAATGAAATCACCAGCATGGTTACGGCAAAAGCAAAAGCGGCATCCACAAACACTTCGATACGCGTCATAGACTCGCCACGCAAATGAAAGCCTTTTTTCAACGGGCAGGAATTAATAAACTCTTGAGTAAGCTGGGTCATGGCTTTTGTTTATTCCTCTAGCTGCAAAATAATGCGCCTGTTTTGTTTGCCTTTATTTTCAATTTTAACCACGTTAACCGAACCAATTTCTGAAGTATTGGCAACATGGGTTCCCCCACAGGGTTGCAGATCAATGTTTGGAATATCGACTAAGCGTACTTTGCCAAGGCCCATTGGCGGTTTAACCGACATGGTTTTGACTAAATCCATATTCGCTTGCATTTCTTCATCGGTAATCCAGCGATATTCGATATCGACGTTTTTATGAATCAAGGCATTGAGCTTTTCAGTAAGTTCTTGTTTATCAGGATTTTCCGGCATATCGAAATCTAGCCGGCCTTTATCTAAACTGATGTTACCGCCCGTTACCGGAAACGGAATCAACGAACAAAATACATGTAAACAGGTGTGCATCCGCATGTAGCGATATCGATTTTCCCAATTAATAGTAAGCGTCACCTGTTCGCCCACTTGCGGTAAGTACTCAGTTGGCTCAATTATGTGAACAATAACATTGGCAAACTCTTTTGATTTACGCGTATCTTTAATTGCTAATTCTTCTCCATTGGCGCAAGTTATTACGCCCGTATCTCCGGGCTGACCACCACCTAACGGATAAAACACGGTTTGATCACAAATAATGCCTTGTTCGGTTACTGCTAAAACAGTCGCTGAACATCTTTTTAAATAACTGTCGTCTCTAAAAAGCTCTTTGGTCACCAGCATTTAATATCCTCATTTTATTTATTCTTTTTTGGGTTTAAGGTCTTTTAGTCCACCTTGATTGATCACATTAAGGTATCCCATTTCTTCTAAAACCTTCTTCGCTTTACCTGAACGATTGCCGCTACGGCAATACACATTAATGGTAGCCGTTTTATCGGTAGTCACTTCGGCAATTCGTTCGGCTATCTCGGTGTGGGTGATTTGAATAGCTCCTTCAATATGATCTTCAGCGAATTCTTCTGGTGAACGCACGTCAATCCAAATCCCTTCAAAAGTTTTTGGAGCATCCGTTTCAGCCATCAAGCCAAAACTGATAAAGAGAAAAGAAGTTATTAAAACAATTTGTACATTTCTTAACATGGTTTCACCTTCGATAAATAAACGTAATAACAAGATCGCACATGATCAATCTCGAATTCCAGTTTTTGTTCAAAAAACAGTAAAGAAACCGTTTTATACCCTGAAACCTACCACAATATTTTTATTAGTCCTTTCATGATGTAATGGAATGCTCATTCCATTTTTTCCCATTTCATTAAAACGGCTCTACTTTCGCGGGCAACCGCTTCGGCTACGACACTTAGACAACACTTTTTTATTACATAATATGCTTATAAAACAACAAGTTAGTTATTTTTATCGCTATTTAACTAACGAATCACAAAAAAAAAACTTGCTTATGTGTATATGTGTATTATAGTATTAATACACTAGATAAAACAAAGTACCTATATCACTATAGGTAGCTCCATTACTGACTTGAGGATAACAGCATGGATCAATTTGTTTATAAAGCCATCAATAATCTGAAATTTAAAAAACGGGTCGCTTTTTATAATGGGTGGATTTTCGGGCCTGTGTTTATCGCCAATCTGGTATTTTTAACAATAGGGATCTGTCAATCTAGCTTAGGTGAATCTGTGCAATCGCAAGGGATTTTTCGTTCTTCTTATCAAGCACTGTTGATTTTATTTCAGTCTTTGGATCACACCAGTATTTCAACGGTTTTAAGTGCTTTTTAATGAGTGACCATATGACAGACAGTCAATTATTAGCTTTGGAAATATCACCTTCATCTGGTGTACCTATTTACCGCCAGCTTATGGATCAAGTGCGCCGCATGATAGCCAGTCAACACTTATCTCCAGGAGATCCGATGCCTTCTGTACGCCACTTAGCCATACAGTTAGCGGTAAACCCAATGACCATTTCCAAAGCTTACAGCTTAATGGAAGCCGAAGGACTGTTGGAACGCCAAAGAGGAAAGGGAATGATTGTTTCTAGCGCACAACCAGCTCAACTGAGCGAGAAAGAACGTATGGGGCTATTGCAACCATCCATCGATAAAGTGATCAGTGACGCCAAACAGCTTGATTTGGATTTAGACCAAATACTAAACGTGATTAAACAACAATTTAACGCTTAACACTTCAATATGAGTTGAATAGAAAATGCAAAAAGTTATTAACGTTAATCAATTAACCAAATCCTTTAAGAACCAAACCGTATTAAACGGATTAAGTTTCGCCGTAAAAGCTGGAAGCGTCGTGGGTATTTTGGGTAACAATGGCGCTGGAAAAACCACTTTATTGCAAACTATGTTGGGATATTTACGTGCCGATTCAGGTGAGTGTTTAATTTTCAATGAACTTTCACCTGATTTCAGCGCCAACACCAAACATAAAATAGGTTATGTGCCACAAGAGGCCGAACTCATTTCATGGATGACTGTTGAGCAATTAATTAGCTACACCAAAAGCTTTTATCAACGCTGGGACCAAGAGCTCGTTAATAATCTTTTAATCGAATGGCAACTGGTTGGCTCACAAATGGTAGACAAACTTTCGGTTGGGCAAAAACAAAAACTAGCTATTATTCTTGCCGTTGCTCATGAGCCAGAATTATTGATACTTGATGAGCCGGTTGCTAGCTTAGATCCTGTTTCACGCCGTAACTTTATAAAAAAGTTGATCGACATGAATTTGGACAAAGAAAGAACCATTATTTTTTCAACGCATATCACCTCCGATTTAGAACGCGTCGCAGCGGAAGTGTTGATTGTTAAAGATGGTATGAATTATTTTCACGGTGACATTGATGAACTCAAAGAAAAAGTGGTTCGGCTACATCTGCTAGCAAAGGAACCTTTACCAGCTACTCTTCCAATTCCAGGGTTGCTTCATTCTAGGGTCAATGGGCGAAATGCAGTGGTAACCATCGAGAATTTTCACTTGATTAATATGGAGTCATTAAGTCAACAATTAAACGCGAGAATTACGGTTGAGTCTCTAAGTTTGGAAGATATTTATGTGGAGTTGCACTCATGAAAGCAAGTCTAACCATATTTGCTCAAACTCTTAGAAAGAACCTGCTTATAAACATTTTTGGTTCATTATTTTTGTTGCTTTGGATAGTGTTGTTGATCAGTGATTCTAAACATTCCGATGTTAATGTATCTGAAGTATTTTTAACTCTTGCACTGGTAACACAAATGGTTTTTCTTTATTCCTGGTCCAATCATTTGCGACTAACCATTCAAAATCGAATGAACTTTTTATTGCCCAATTTTAAGTTTTCGATTTGGTTAACCGTTGGTTTGTATCTTTTAATAACGGTTAGTTTGCCATTATTGGTTGGCCTAGTTAAAAACTATTTAACTTTCGAAACCGGTTTATTGATTATTTTATTTGGCTTACTAATTATTACAACCAATCTTCATTCGCAGTCGCTGTCTGCTGTGCTCACTTCAGGTTCGATTTTTTTTATGGCCGCAGAGAGTAGTCGGCTTAAGAAAAATCCTGATGCCAGTTTTATGGACTACATACCTTTAAGTCTCGATCTTTTAGGAATACTGGTCATTGCTGGCTTGCTTGTAGCTTTGTATTTTTTGATAGCGCAATCAGGACTAAAATCTTTGGAAAAAGGCGCTTCAGCTCAAAAAGAAGAATTTTTATTAACCAAAAAAGCTCATACCCGTTGGAGTCAATGGCTAGGCTTTAAATTCCTGCAAATGCGATTAAGTCTATACCGGTCTTTTAACTTAATCAAACGTTCGCTTGTTGAAATTAGTTTATGGAATAATCAATATTACAATTTATCGAGTACACGCTGGGTCTTACTCGGACTTTTATCGCTGGATTTATTAACCGAATCTTTTGCCTTTCGAGGTTTTCTTCACGGAATAGAAAGTAACCCCAATAAATTAGAGTATTTATGTTCAGTGACTATTTTGATTACCTTGCCGATCATTGCTGGATTTGACAACAGTTTGTTTGCGCGGCTTAAACACTGTGAACGTTTACTTTGGTTGAAAATGCCTGTTGATGGATTTGCGCCATTTAAAAATATTTTGTATCGTCAATTATGGATAAGTTCATTAACCGATTTTGTGATGACTTTTGCCATACTGTTTTTGCTATTGATCGAATTCAATCTGTCTCTACACATCAGTCTCTACTTTGTGTTGACTTTCGTATCATTTAAACTGCTCTCGATCATACTTGGCTATGTTTCTGTGATTTATGAATTCGAAAAATTTGGACGCTTCATGGTGGCGTTGATTTACATTCTTTATATTGTCTGTTGGATAGTACTCACTTTGAAAAGTCAGTTTCAATCTTATGAGCTATTAATAGCTTTTGGTTTAATTTGTTTAACGGTTATCTTTGCTGGTGTTCGAAAAACCAAAAACTATTTTATTTCACAGCTGCAATAATCGATGTTCCCTCGCATTTTATGGCGGGGGCGCATTTAAAACATCCTAGCATATGGTCATTAACAAGGCCTGCCGCCTGCATAAAGGCATAACAAATGGTTGATCCAACAAAAGTAAAACCTTTCTTTTTTAATGATTTACTCATGTTATCTGAAATATCAGTAGTAGCGGGTAACTCATTCAGTGCTTGATGTTGATTAATAATCGGTTTGCCATTAACAAACGCCCAAATAAATTCTGAAAACGCTCCCTTTGTTGGAAAGTGTTCTAGCAGTGCTTTAGCGTTTTTGCGAACTCCAAATACTTTTAGTTTGTTGCGGATAATACCGGGATCTTGTAATAACTCGGTTAATTCCATATCGGTCATGGCGGCCACTTTTTTAATATTAAAACCATGAAACACGGTGCGATATCGCTCCCGTTTGCGCAGAACCGTGATCCAACTGAGTCCTGCTTGAGCACCTTCTAAACACAACATTTCAAACAGTGATCTATCATCAAAAACCGGCACACCCCACTCGGTATCATGGTAGTCCACATATTGGGGATCGTCGCCGCACCAACTACAGCGCTCTTTTTTATTCATAATGTTTTAAAGTTCTTTTTGATAATGTGGATTTTCAATCAAACCAAAATGATTTCCAAAAGGATCGAGTATGGTCGCCACTTTAATTCCCTCACCCACATCTTCAATCGCTTCGGCAACTACAACGCCCTTTTGGGTAATATTCAGTATGATTTGCTCGATGTTATCAACTTGCCAATAAGCAACCTGATTATTACTTTTTGGCCTCGCCTCTGGAATAAGCCCGAGTTCACTACCACCAATATTAAAACCTACATAGAAAGGCTCATCAAAATAAGGCTCTACTGCAAACACATTCAACAGCCATTTTTTGGCAACCGCCAGATCATCCACATAATACACTTGGGTGATTAATCGTTTTAACATGAAAAGCTCCTTTTATATTCGGTCATGACAGGATTCCTCTTGGTTAGATTTTGAAAAAAGACTGTCATCACGAGCACAGCGCGGCGATCTAGAACATACTAGACTTGCCGTTTTAGATTTGTTCAAAGTATTCGAGATTGCCACGTCACTTTGTTCCTCGCAATGATCGCACGCTTTAAGTTCGATCCCACCTTGAATACTTTATAAATGATTAGATTATTCATTCTATTACACTTAAGCATGTAAAATTCAATCAGTTGACTGCGTTTTTTTGGTTTAACCACGAAATTAGCGCGTGTTTATTGCCAGAGCGTAGGATCACTGAAAAACCCCTGATATAATCCCGCTCTTAAACGATTTGCTAAACCTCTATTTGCTTAAACTAATGGAGTCCTATTTTGACTCAACAAAACACGAACGGAATTTCCGGTGCGCCACAAACCTTTCAAGGTTTGATTATGGCACTGCAAAACTATTGGTCTGAACAAGGCTGCGTGATTGTGCAACCTCTTGATTTAGAAGTGGGTGCGGGCACCTTTCATCCTGCCACTTTTTTAAGGGCAATTGGGCCAGAACCATGGAATTCAGCTTACGTGCAACCTTGTCGCCGCCCGACCGATGGCCGCTATGGTGAAAACCCAAATCGCTTACAGCATTACTACCAATATCAGGTAGTGATGAAACCTTCACCTAAGAATATTCAAGAGTTGTACTTGGGTTCACTTAAAGCATTGGGAATTGATCCGTTAGAACATGATATCCGCTTTGTTGAAGACAACTGGGAATCGCCCACGTTAGGGGCTTGGGGTTTAGGTTGGGAAGTATGGTTAAACGGAATGGAAGTGACTCAGTTTACCTACTTCCAACAAGTGGGCGGGTTAGAATGTCGTCCGGTGACTGGCGAAATCACTTATGGTTTAGAGCGGATCGCCATGTATTTGCAGGGCGTTGACAGTATTTATGATTTAATTTGGACTACCGGCCCGCAAGGCACTGTGACCTATCGCGACGTATTTCACCAAAACGAAGTCGAGCAATCGACCTATAATTTTGAACACGCCAATGTCGACTATTTATTTGGCTATTTCGATTATTGTGAAAAAGAAAGCGCCGCTCTTATCGAAAAAGGCTTACCTCTTCCTGCTTATGAAATGGTACTGAAAGCATCACACGCGTTTAACTTACTTGATGCTCGTCATGCTATTTCGGTAACCGAAAGACAGCGTTTTATATTACGTGTTCGCACCTTATCTCGCGCTGTAGCTGAAGCCTATTATGCCTCTCGAGAAGCACTTGGATTTCCAATTTGTAAACAGCAACCTGCTGGAGAAAATGCATGAGCCAGTTTCAAGATTTTTTAGTTGAGTTAGGCTCAGAAGAACTGCCACCAAAAGCCTTACAAAAACTAGCGCAAGCGTTTCACGACAATTTGGTTGAGCAACTCAATAGCGCAGAATTATCGTTTGAATCGAGCCAGTGGTTTGCAACGCCAAGACGGATGGCGGTTAAGGTCACTCAATTAGCAACCGTTCAGCCCGATAAAAAAATTGAGCGATTAGGTCCTGCTGTGGCAGCAGCCTTAGATAAAGCAGGTAACCCCACACCGGCAGCCATGGGTTTTGCAAAGTCTTGTGGGGTTGAGTTTGCGCAATTAGAAACTATAGAAACGCCAAAAGGGGCAAGACTTGGATTTAACGCTGTTGAAGCAGGCGCGGCGACCTCATCATTGCTTGCCAATATGGTCAAGCACGCTCTGGCGAAGCTACCTATTCCAAAAGCCATGCGTTGGGGCCACTCAAACGAAGAGTTTATTCGCCCGCCACACTGGTTATTAATGATTTTTGGTGAGCAAGTGATTGAGGCGACCATTTTAGAGCAAACAGCTGATCGCAACACTTTTGGTCATCGATTCCATGCGCCTGAGTCAATCACTGTTAATTCAGCTAATCAATATGAAGACTTATTATCTAAAAGTAAGGTGATTGTCGATTTTGCTAAGCGAAAGGCAATGATTGTTAACCAAGTACAAGCAATAGCAGCGGAGAAATGTGCAACCGCTGTGATAGAGCCTGATTTACTCGACGAAGTGACCGCCCTAGTTGAATGGCCAGTGGCTTTAATTGGAAAATTCGATGAGTCTTTTTTACAAGTGCCCGCAGAAGCGTTAATTGCAACCATGCAAGGCGATCAAAAGTATTTTCATTTAGTAGATAGTAATGGAAGTCTGCTACCGTATTTTATTACCGTTGCCAACATTGAAAGCAGTAATCCTGAATCGGTGATCAGCGGTAATGAACGGGTGATCCGCCCAAGGCTTTCCGATGCAAAATTTTTCTTTGATACCGACAGTAAAGTGTCGCTCGACAGTTATAACGAAAAACTTAAAGCGATTGTGTTTCAAAACAAACTGGGTAGCTTGTTTGATAAAACAGAGCGAGTGAAACA
>JBFHSP010000100.1:0-10476 GCA_041591085.1 Kangiellaceae bacterium
ATTAATGTGTTAGGCTTTACAATGTTTTGCTCTAGTGCAGTCAATACAGTAAAAGGTTTTACCGTTGATCCAGGTTCAAACATATCGGTGACAGAACGGTTTCTTGTTAATTGCGCTTGACGTTGATCAAGTCGGTTTGGATTGTACGAAGGCTGATTAACCATCGCTAACACTTCACCTGTTTCTATATCGAGTACTACCGCGCTGCCGGCTCTTGCTCCATAACGTAATACCGCAGACTTCAATTCTTTGTAAGCCAAGGCCTGAATTCTCGAGTCAATGCTTAACTCAATATTTTCACCTTGTTTACCTGAATCAATTACGCCTTGGTACTCAACTACATTACCTTGTAAATCGAGCAATACTTTTTCTTTACCGCCTTCACCAACTAACACTTGATTGAAGGCTTTTTCAACGCCTTCTAATCCATTAGAGTCAATACCAGTAAAGCCTAAAATATGAGCCGAAATTTCTGCGGTTGGGTAGTATCGTTTTTCTTCCGCTTGAAGGTGTACACCAGAAAGTTTTAACCTATGAATTACGGCCGCTGTTTGCGGATGCAATTGTCGCTTTAACCATGCAAATCGTTTGCTTTTTCTATCTCGTACCCATAAGTTTAATTCAGCTAACGGCATTTCTAGGGTACTGGCTAGTTTTTTCCACTCAACAGACTCAAGCGTTGCAGGAGAAGCTAAAACTTCTTTCGGATCAAGCCAAAGCGACTGAACTGGAATACTTCGAGCAAGCTCGATCCCATTACGATCTGTAATAATACCGCGACGAGATTCAATGCCGAAAACTCGAACACTGCGTTTTTGTGATTCTTCTGATAATTTATTCGATTGTAAAATTTGCAGGTAAGCGGCACGAAGAGCCACACCAGAAAACGCAAAAAAAACGAGTGTTAGCATTACAAAGTAACGCCAATTCGTTTTTGGTATTGTTTTTGGTTTTCTGGCCTGTCCCATTTAATTATTGATCCTCAATGATCACTTCGTTTTTATTGTTTACCTTAGTCATTTGCAATTTTGACTGCGCAATGTTTTCAATTCGGTTGTGCTCAGCTAATGCACCTTGCTCAAGACGCAATGATTCCCATTCCATTTCAAGCTCATATTGCTCATGACGTAAATCTTCTAACTCTGATGTTTCATTTCTAATTTGCTCTGATAAAAAAGCAACATAACCGGCATGCGCTAATACCAAAGCAAATAACATGAAAGCTCCTTTATGTTCCCAAGCTTTTTTTAACAACAGCATTGGAAGTGAAAGCTCCACTAACTTTGAAAAATTAGTAATAACATTCATACTTTCTCTGCCACTCTCATTACAGCACTACGAGAGCGAACGTTTTCGCCTACTTCAGACTTACTTGGCTTAACCGGTTTACCTATCAGTTTTAAGCTAGGTTTAATTTGCTCAGCCAGCACAGGTAAATCTTTTGGAAAATCATCTCCTTTGGACAATTTTTTAAAAAAACGTTTTACAATACGATCTTCCAAAGAATGAAAACTAATCACCACTAACTTTCCGCCCGGAGCTAAACAGTCATAAGCAGCTTTTAAACCTTTTTCTAGATCATCAAGCTCTTGATTAATATAAATTCGGATCGCTTGAAAACTACGAGTGGCAGGATGCTTTCCAGGATCTTTTTTCGGTGTAGCTTCATCTATAATTTTTGCTAACTGCCGAGTGCTAACAATCGGTTGCTCCTGACGATACTCGATAATTTTATGGGCAATACGAGTCGCAAACTTTTCTTCCCCATAAACCTTAAGCACCCAAATCAAATCTCTAAGCTCGGCCTTTGCGATCCATTGTGCCGCTGAAATACCTTTACTTTGATCCATTCGCATATCGAGCGGACCATCTTTCATAAAACTAAAGCCTCGCTCGGCTTGATCAAGCTGTGGAGATGAAACCCCAAGATCGAGCAGCACGCCATTCACTTTTCCGTCTAACCCCAAAGCTTTAACTCTTGCAGCAAGTTCAGCAAAAGAATCATGAATAAAGCGAATTCGGCTTTCGCCTTTAAATTTAGTTTGGCCAAACTCTATTGCTTGGGTGTCTTTATCAAACGCAAGGAGAGTTCCAGATTCTCCGAGAGAATCTAAAATAAGTTTTGAATGACCACCTCGGCCAAAAGTACCATCAATAATGTAATGATCGGGCTTGATACTGAGAGCGTCGACGGCTTCTTGCAATAAAACCGATTCATGTAAACTATTGGTATTCATGATCAAAATGCCAAATCAGGAAGATCATCAATATTAAAATCTTCATCGGCCAAGGCAGCCATATCAGCCGCTTCTTGCTCTTTCCATCGCGTCTCATCCCAAATTTGAAATGAGTCGCCTTGACCAACAAGCATTAAGCCTTTATCCAAACCGGCATATTCGCGTAACTCAACCGGCAGCAAAACGCGGCCATTACCATCAACTTCAATTTCCTTAGCGGAGTGAACCGTTAATCGACGGACAATTTGATTAGCTTTGTTGTTGAGGGGCAAAGCATTAATCTTGGCTTCAATCGGTTCCCAAACTGAAAGAGGAAAAACTAATAAGTTTCTATGCTGGGTTTCGTAGGGGTTTTTGGTAACGATGAGGGTACCACTAGAAATTTCTAAAAGGCGCTCGCGATAGCGGGCCGGGATTGCCATCCGACCTTTTGCATCTAAATTGATTGCGTTAGCCCCTCGAAACACGATTTACCCTCGTTTGGTTTGCTAGCGTCCTAAACAAACCCTTTTGATCCACAATATGTCACTATTCTCCACTTTTTGACACTATAGGTACGCGCAATCAAGCCGTCAAGCAAATTTCACTGGCTGAAATCCAAATTTTTTCTTTATTTCACAATAAGTTACGAGAATTTACTAAAGGGCTTAGTGATGAATCAGATTAAACTATTGAATATCAGAATTTTACTACGCAAACTTAAAGTAAAGTCTTAAGTTCAAACTGATTTATACGAATTTGGAATGAAAAAACAGGAATTTAGAAAAAATTGGCTGGCCTATAAGCCGGATTCTGTCGAGGGCAATCATTCCTCTAGGCTTATCGTCACCAATAAGCTCAAGCAACCTACCCGGATCCAGCGCGGGTCACGCCAAAGGATCCCTATTTGGTCTTACTTCAGGTGGGGTTTACCCTGCCACTTGTGTTACCACACGCGCGGTGCGCTCTTACCGCACCATTTCAACCTTACCTGTGCACGAATGCCATCGGCGGTATATTTTCTGTTGCACTAGCCGTGGGCTTTCGCCCCCCAGGCGTTACCTGGCACCTTACCCTATGAAGTCCGGACTTTCCTCCCCTTTACAACCAGTGTAAAGCAGCGACTGCCCGGCCAGCCAAGGTGGATCTTGCCTGTATTTCAATTCTAACTCAAGCACTACCTTATTAAGAATTACCTTATTAAGCGTTACCTTTAGCACTGAGGATAAGTTCATAGGCTTGCTTTTTGTTTAATTCGGTTAAGTTACTGATAATTTGAGCGGCTAACTTAGGTGGCAAGTGCTCAACCAGTTCCTTAGCAAGCATCTCGGCTTTCTCATCAAAGGCATGTTGTTGTAACTCAGCTCCAGCAATCATCACTACAAACTCCCCTTTTTGCTGGTTACTGTCGGTTTGCAGCTTTATCAGTATGCTCTCTAGGCTTCCCGATAAAAAGGTTTCAAATCGCTTGGTTAGTTCTCTTGCGATAACCGCTTTTCTTTCGCCGCCAAAAACCGACACGCAATCGGCAATACTGTCTTCAATTCGATGAGAGGACTCATAAAAAACTAACGTTCTAGGTTCTTTAACCACTCGCTCTAGTGCGTTACGTCTTTGAGTTGGCTTCGCTGGTAGAAAACCCTCAAAACAAAACCTATCGGTAGGCAAACCACTGGCACTAAGCGCAGTGACAATAGCGCTTACACCTGGTATGGGCGAAACCTTGATGTTTTTCGTTCGCAGTTCGCTCACAAGAACATAGCCGGGGTCACTAATCAGCGGCGTTCCTGCATCAGATACCAAGGCTAACGACTGACCTTCTGATAACCATTGAACAATTTGTTCGACCCGCTCCCTTTCATTGTGATCATGAAAAGATACTAGCTTACTTTTTATATTGTAATGAGACAGTAGCTGCGCAGTTCTACGAGTGTCCTCAGCCAAAATGGCATCTACCCCTGCCAACACATCTAAAGCTCGCTGAGTTATATCGCCTAAATTACCGATTGGTGTTGAGACGACGTATAATGTCGATTGTTCTATATCCATTTGCACTACTTATTGGTAAAGTTAGTCATCTAAAAATTGGTCGATAAACGCTATTATACGCATTAGCTGAAGTTTTACTTAGGTGATTGTCGGCAACATCCAAATTTATTATTTGAGAGCTCACATGTTTAAAAAAGTCTCAGGACTGATTGCTATATTGCTGTGTCTTTTATTGCTTAGTTGCTCAACAGGCACTAAAACCATTTCACCAACTATGAGTTTAAAAAACGCCAACGATTATTTAGCACTTGCAAAGTCAAGTGAGCAACCTTTAAAAAGCGAATATCTTCTTAAAGCAGCAATCATCTTCACTGAAAATCATCAAAATTTAAAAGCGCAGGAAACCCTTTCAATCATTAAACTCAGTGCATTGTCTCCGCTATTGCAAGACAGTTATCATCTTTATTACGCCATTTCGGTATTGCGCTTGGAAAACTCAGAAATTGCGATGCAATTTCTCAATAAAATTAAATCTCCTCAATTACAAAACATTGAATGGCAAGTGACTTATCAAGAAACATTAGCCGACACCTATGTTGCAAACCACAATTATTTAGAGTCTGCAGTAGTTCGTATCAAACTAGAGGATTTACTCTTACATGAAGAGCAATTGCGTAATAATCATCAACAAATTTGGTTGGCTTTAGGACAACTCAACCCAGAGTTCTTAGCTAATTTTTCGAGTGATATTGATGACCCAATATTAAAAGGTTGGTTAGACTTGGTTTCGTTAAAACAGTCATTATCTACCCAACCAAAAGAATTGATAGCCGCACTCAATTTATGGAAGAACAAATTTCCTCTACATCCGGCCTCACAATATATGCCAGAAGAACTCGAAAAAGTTGCCTCGGCTAAAATTTATAATCCCAAAAAAATCGCTTTACTACTACCGCTATCTGGTCAGCTATCGACCGGAGGAAAAATATTAAGAGATGGCTTTTTAGCTGCTCATTACTCACAAGCATTTGCTTCTGAAAGAGAAGTGACTATCTACGACACCGCCCAAAGTCTATCGGCATTAACAACTTACCAAAAAGCTATTGATGATGGTGCAGATTTTATTGTAGGCCCCTTAACTAAAGAAGCACTTTTAGAAATTGCATCGCAAGAGGCTTTATCCATACCTCAACTCAGCTTAAATCAGATCGCTGACTTACCACATCATCCTGAGTTTTATCAATTTGGATTACCTATTGAAGACGAAGCTAAACAAATTGCTGAAATGGCAGTATTAAAGGGCCATCAAAAAGCGATTATTATCGCCCCTAAGTCAGAAATTGGACAGCGTTCTGCAGAAGCTTTTCAAACACATTTTAGTTCATTAGAAGGAGAAGTCGCTAAAACAGATTGGTTTGAAAACTCCGAACAGATGAAAAGCACGGTACAAAAAGTTTTAAACATCGATAAAAGTGAACGTCGAATCAGCTTATTGCAGCAAGTATTAGGCTCTTCATTTGAAACGCAGCAACGCAGAAGGCAAGATGCTGACATGGTATTTTTGGTCGCTACCGCAACCGAAGCTCGCAGAATAAAGCCTTTTTTAAATTATTATTTTGCTCATGATTTACCAATTTACTCTACATCACGAATAAACTCAGGTGACGACAACGCTCAACTAAATAAAGACCTCAATGATATAATATTTACTGAAAGTCCATTTATGTTGGCCGACGGTAATAGTAGCCACTACTCCAAAAAAGAACTGTCTAAATTACTGCCATCGATTGAATCCTCTTTAGGACGATTATTTGCACTCGGATATGACGCTTATCAAATCATTCCTAACCTGAATATTTTACAGGCGCTAGAACAGTTTCAGCCAAGCGGCTTATCTGGCTCAATCTCCGTGACCAAAACTGGGGAGGTAAAACGAACCTTATCTGTGGCACAGTTTAAACAAGGTATCGCCCGTGAGCTGGTTCAATCTAAAAACTAAATTAACCGGTCGCTCTTCTAAGAAGCCAGTTAACTCGTTAAAACTAGAAAGCCCAACACAGCGATTGGGCGCTTTTTATGAAAAAGAGGCGCTTAGATTTTTACAAGACCAAGGGTTGTCATTAATTGCTGAAAACTACCGCTGTAACTTAGGTGAGATAGACCTAATCATGAAAGATAATAATGATGTTGTTTTTATTGAAGTAAAATATCGAAAGGCCGACGCTTTTGGAGGGGGGGCAGCAAGTGTTACGTTGAACAAACAACAAAAAGTGATCAAAGCGGCTCAGCATTTTTTATTACAAAACAATTTATCTAACAAAGTACCTTGTCGATTCGATGTTATCGTTTTTGATCAAAATAATATTAATTGGCTTAAAAGTGCTTTCCATTAAACTTAATGACTCATCATGCAAGATATTATTCGAAATTTATTTACTGAAAGTATTCAGACCAAAATTGAAGCCGCAGATACACTCAGCGCAGATATAGAAAAAGGTATTCAATTAATGTTGAACGCGTTGATCAATGGCGGAAAAATATTTACTTGTGGTATTGGTGGCTCTGCACTTAATGCGCAACATTTATCCTCCCAACTTATTCACCGATTTGAACGAGAACGTCCTGCTCTGCCTGCGATTTGTTTAGCCGATAATAACTCGACTTTTACCGCAATAGCTAAAGACGGTGATTACGACAATGTGTTTTCAAATCCAATTAGGGCATTAGGACAAGCAAAAGATATATTGGTTGTGTATACCTGTAAAGGAAACGCGCCAAGTATTATTAAGGCTATGGAAGCTGCACTCAGTCGCGATATGTTAGTGGTGGCTTTATCCGGTTCAGACGGAGGTCAAGTGGCTGGTTTTATTGGCGCTAATGACGTTGAAATTCGCGTACCATCTAGTTCAAGAGCTAGAATTTACGAAGTCCATATGTTGATCACTCATTGCTTTTGCAACCTGATTGATCGCGGACTTTTTGGCGAGTAATCAATTTGAAGTTTTATCGGAGCAAACTATGAAAAATGTCTTGTCAGCTATTAGCCTCTTATTTTTGCTGGCTTGTGCTAGCACCAACTCTAATCATTCCAGTTCAGAGGGTTCCACTAACGAAGGTCGAAACTTTGAAACACTGGTAAGAGATGAGTCAATCGAACTTAAAGCAATACAATCGTTATTTAAAAACGAAGCCTTATGGAAAAACTCGAGCATCGAAGTGGTCAGTTTTAATAAAACAGTTTTACTGGTGGGGCAAACGCCAACCAATCAATTAAAAAAGCAAGCCGAAAGTTTAGTAAAGCAAATAGATGGAATAAAAAAAGTATACAATGAAATTAGAGTGACGGCGCCAACTAGCAGTATGGTTTATATGAGTGATTCAGCGATCACCTCAAAAGTTAAAGCGGCCTTGATGCTTGAGCAGAAGTTACCAGCAAGCCAAATTAAAATTATTACCGAAGACAGCGAAGTGTTTTTGCTAGGCATAGTCACAAAGCAACAAGCAGAGTTGGCAATTGAACTTGCTCGCAATGTTTCTGGGGTTAAACGCGTTATTCAAGCCTTTGAAGTGATTCACTAACCTTTAAGCTTTTTTGCACAATAGAAAAGTTTACTGTTTAAGCGTTGGATTTTTATTTTATGATTTTAAGGTGAGATTTTTTCTCGCCTTTTTTGCTAGAAGGTTTTGCTTTAGTTGGTTTTGCTTCTATCTTAGACTCAGACTCTGCACTAGCACTTTCATTAGCGTCTTCTTTAGGCCATTCAACCGTAAAACCCATACCCTGACCATTTTCTCGAGCATAAATAGCCGCAACAGCAGCAACCGGCACACTGATTTGACGTGCGACACCGGAAAATCTTGCATTAAATTCGATAAAATCATGTCCTAGTTCAATCCCATGAGCAGCCGATGGTGAAATATTTAAAACTATTTCACCATCTTTAACATGCTCATTAGGAACCATGACGGATGGATATTCCGCGCTAACAACAATGTAAGGAGTGCCATTATTATCTAAAATCCAGTCATATAAACCACGAATAAGATATGACTTGTTGCTAGTAAAGTTCATTGATTATGCGAGCTCTCGCTCTTTCGAGGTTAAGCTTGCTTGGAACGAATCTTTTTCAAATAATCGTTCCATATATCCTTGCACTTCTTTTGCCCCTCGTCCGGTTAATTCAATGTCCATAGACTTTAAGCGCCACAATAAAGGAGCTAGACAGCAGTCAACTAACGAGAACTCTTCGCTTAGAAAAAAAGGAGTTTCAGAAAAAACAGGTGCCAAAGTAATTAAACTTTCTTTTAAATCTTTTCGGGCTCTTTCTGCTTCTTTTTCTTTGCCTTTATTAATCACGTTAACTAACGAATACCAATCTTTTTCAACACGATGCATCATTAATCGAGAGCGTGCGCGAGCAACCGGGTAAACAGGCATCAATGGAGGATGAGGAAAACGCTCATCAAGGTATTCCATAATGATTGAAGCCTCAAACAATACCAATTCTCTGTCAACCAAAGTTGGAACGGTATTGTAGGGATTCAAGTCCATAAGGTCTTCAGGCTTGTATTCATCGGTGACTTCAATCGTTTCAAAACTAACACCTTTTTCAGCGAGTACGATTCGAACTTGATGACTGTAAAGATCATCAGCTCCTGAATACATGGTCATCAATGAACGTTTGGCTACTACCGCCATAATTATTACTCCACGACTTGACTAACTAGAACAAAAAGGCCGCTTACACGGCCTTAATGATTAATGGATATCTTTCCAAAATTCTTTTTTCAAGAAATAAGCAAAGACAAAAAACACCAGAATGAATAACAGAACATAAATACCTATAGATTGACGCTCAAGCTTTGCAGGCTCACCTACGTAATCAAGAAAGTTCACTAAGTCTCTTACTGCATTATCGTACTGTTCAGGAGAAAGAGCGCCTTCGGAAATTAACTGCAGCTCACCTTCTTCCGTTCTAAATTGAGTACCTTGAAGCGGCTCTAACACATGGGGCATCCCCACATCAGGGAAAACCGTGTTGTTAACGCCATAGGGACGCGATGGATCTTTATAAAATGCTCGAAGGTAATTATAAAGCCAATCGGTTCCACGGTATCTGTCAATCAAGGTTAAATCTGGTGGAGCGGCACCGAACCAATTTTCAGCATACTTCATAGGCATAGCGGTTTTCATTAAATCGCCAGGCTTTGAACCATCAAAAATTAAGTTAGCCTGCATAACCTCGAGTGGAATACTCAGATCATCAGCTACGCGCTTATAGCGTGAAAACTCAAGGCCATGACATCCCATACAATAATTCATGTACAGGGTCGCACCATTTTGTAATGACACTTTGTCGGTACTTTGTATATTTGCAGGATCATTTGGCTTGTAGTCGCCACCACCGGCTGCCAAACAAGATAATGACAGCACACTGATTAATGTAATGATTATTCTTTTCATTAGTGCGTTACCCTCTCTGGAACCGGTTTTGTTTTGTCAAACTTGTGATAGAAATACAAGAATGGGAAGAAGAAGAAGAAGTAGTACACAGTACAGATCTGCGCCATCAAAGTTCTTCCAGGTGTCGGTGCTTTCATACCTAAGTAACCCAAGATAAAGAAGCTCACAACAAATAACGCCAAACCAAGCTTATAAATCCAACCTTTATAGCGGATAGATTTTACCGGGCTTCTATCTAGCCATGGCAACAAGAACAACACCACTATTGAAAGTCCCATTGCTACAACACCTAACGCTTTGTCCGGAACAGCACGTAACACCGAATAGAACGGAGTGAAGTACCATACAGGGGCGATATGCTCTGGCGTTTTCAAATTATTCGCAGGAGTAAAGTTTGGTGGTTCTAAAAAGTAACCGCCGCCCTCTGGGAAGAAGAAAATAATAAAGCAAAACAAAAATAAGAATCCTGCCACACCTACAATGTCTTTCACTGTGTAATAAGGATGAAATGGAATGCCATCAACAGGAATACCGTTAGCATCTTTGTTCTTTTTAATTTCTACGCCATCTGGGTTGTTAGAACCTACGGCATGCAATGCAACAATGTGTAAAAACACCATTAGCAATAAGGCAATCGGCAGAGCGACCACATGCAGCGCGAAGAACCGATTAAGCGTAGCACCTGAAATGAGATAATCACCGCGGATCCAAGTTACCAATTCTTCACCGTAAACAGGAACAGCGGAGAATAAGTTGATGATTACTTGCGCGCCCCAGTAAGACATATTACCCCAAGGCAATAAATAC
>JBFHSP010000101.1:0-10461 GCA_041591085.1 Kangiellaceae bacterium
AAGGGAGTGGTATGAACAGGGTAAAATGTTTAATAAGAAAAACTCGTTTAATGATTTTATCGATGTCACTAAAGCATTAGTAGAACAAAAGTATGGCGCTTCGAATAATGTATTTGCTGCTGGAGGAAGCGCGGGTGGATTACTGATGGGTGCAGTTATCAACCAAGCTCCTTCTTTGTATAAAGGAGTCGCGGCTCATGTGCCATTTGTAGATGTAGTGACTACTATGTTGGATGAATCGATTCCCTTAACCACCAATGAATTTGATGAATGGGGAAATCCTAAAAACAAAGACTCTTACGAATACATGTTAAGTTATTCGCCTTATGATCAAGTCAAAAAACAAGACTATCCTAATTTACTGGTGGTTACTGGTTTACATGATTCTCAAGTGCAATATTTTGAGCCAGCAAAATGGGTGGCAAAACTAAGAGATATGAAAACTGATAGCAACAAGTTAGTATTTAAAACAGATTTAGATGCAGGTCATGGCGGAGCGTCAGGTCGTTTTAAAGCCAATAAAGATAGAGCGTTAGAGTATGCTTTCTTCTTGGATTTGGCAGGAATAAAAGAGTAATTGACTTTTTATTGGAAAATAAAAGCCGCTGATGATCAGCGGCTTTTCTGTCTTGGTTAAAAGCTTGCTTTTAACATTAATTGAGTAACGTCTGATTCACCAGTTTTGGATTTATTTCCAATACTTGGGTACAAATTAAACTCTAGAGTAAACCAATCGTAGGTATAGCCAGCTCCAAAAAATAGAGATATTCCACTGGCTGACGCTTTATAATCAATATCACCATTTTGGTCTTTTTCAACGCCGTCAACATTCCAAGAATAAAGCCCTAATTTACCAAAAAAACTTGATTCATTTTGAAGCTGAGTTCCAAATACTGCCGCGATGTCTAAACCAGAAGCGCTAGCCTCATATTTTGCATTAAAATAGGGATCGGGTTGATAATAACCTTGCCAACCGACCGAACCCATATCTTGATAGCCTAAATCTAAAGCTACGTTATTATTGAAGATCCATTGGTATCCCAATCTAAAGCCAACGGCTGATTTATCACAGGATCCTCTCCAGTTTGGATTAACAACGGTTGCTTCATAAGCTTCACATCCTGCATCAGATGCATTGTGTGCTAACCCAATTGACCAGTTGTTTTCTTTTGCTGATACAGAGCACGACGCTATCAGAGCGCCGATTAGCGCTACTTTGTAATATTTCATTTTGATTCCTTATCAAATTTGTTAGAAAGCGGCGAGCATCCTACTCGAAATATTTTTCAAATAAAAGGTGATGATAACTTTAAATTTCTTTTATCAATTGACTGACTCCGGATTTCATTTTCTAAGTTACTTCACAAACATTTTAAACCGATCAGAAAGTATTTCTCCTTCTGATAATGTCAATCGATCGTAGGTATTTTCAATTGAACTCAATCGATCAGTTGGATGTGGATGAGAGTTAAATAAAAGTTGTAAATTACTGTCATCGGCGTTGAGTACACTAAGCTTTTGTAAAACTTGTGCCATTGCATAAGGATCATAGCCGCTTCGTGCTAATAGAGTTACCGCAGAAGAATCAGCATGAAACTCGTCGTCACGTTCTAAGCCTTTGGAGTACAAGGTGATGGTGGAATTAAATAGTGATTCAGCAATAGCCCGGTTTTGATAATAATCTGAAGATCCTTCTTTAGCTTGGTAAACATCGCCTGCAAATAAAGCTAAATCAGTGAGCAAGGTTGCAGATTGTGCTTTTTCTATCGCCTTTACATGATGTTTAAAATTGACATGTGCAATCTCATGAGCCAGCACCGCAGCCAGTTCGGCTTCATTATCGAGTAAATCAATGAGGCCACTGGTAACAATAATGTATCCTCCCGGCATCGCAAATGCATTGATGGCTTGTGTATCGACTACTGCAAAATAAAAATGTAGGCTAGTACGCTCGCTTTGCATGGCTACCCATTGGCCAACTCTATTTACGTAAGTTTGTAAATTTTTATCCGGATGCAAAGTGCTCGCGCCCAAAATAATAGAGGTCATTTGCTCGCCTAGAACAACCTCTTGTTCTTGATTGATTTCATTATCGCTAACCGCCTTTGACGTTATATCGACCGCTTTACCAATATCCACTCCACCAATCACCAAACCTTTACAGCTGAGAAGCAAAGTTGAGAATAAAATAATTAAGAAAATTTTCATTACCTATTCTCCTCTTGTTTAGCGTATTGAACAGTCTGCTTTTCCAAAAGTCCGGCCTTGGCAAATAATTCAGCTACTTCTTTAGAAGTGTGTTGCTCTTTCATATTATGTAATGCCAGCCAATTGGGTTTTGCTTCGCTCAATTGTTTTTCATTAATGCCGCGAACTCCGGTGGTTAAAGTGACATCACTGTGTGCTGATTGCGTGCTACTAAACAGTGCTCCAAGGCCACTTCTAGTTTCCGTGTTAGAAGATGCTTTAAAGCGAATATAAAATATTTTTATCCATCCAATTGCATGCTGAAATTGCGCTTTGTACCAACCACCTTGGCGTTCAGAAATAACAACCGCTTGGTCTTTAGCAACTTCAGTAATTGCTGTGGCATGATTGGATGGTTCGGCCTTTAAATGAACGTTTTTGGTAACAAAGGCTTCTGTTGAATTGTTGGCATTAATGCTCAGACTGCAGATTAAGAGCATCAAGAATAGCGCGGCTTTCATAGCAAGGCTCCTTGATAACTGTATAATTGAACGGGTTGTTGACGACCTTTCACTTGGTGTTTTCCCATATCAACCCATTCTATATTAGTCGATATTTGCTGTTGTGTGGTCTCAGAAACTAAAATTCGAGCTCTATCTTTGGTTAGCCCTTCAATTCTACTGGTTAAATTTACGGTATCGCCAATGGCGGTATAATCGATCCGTTGTTTAGAACCAATCATCCCGACAACCGCATTGCCTGAATGCAACCCTATACCTACGTCAAAGTCTTGAAATTCAGTAGGTAGGGATTGTTTGAACTTTTGTAAGTTTTCGGTCATTTCTATTGCTGCTTTAAACGCATTAGATGCATGCTGTGGATCCTCAAGAGGCGCTCCCCAAAACGCCATGATTGCATCTCCAATAAACTTATCCAAAGTGCCACCATATTTAAAAACAGTTTCAACTTGCAAAGAAAAGTATTGATTGAGCAAAGAAACAATTTCTGGCGCTGTATTGTTCTCCGAAAGAGTAGTAAAACCTCTAATATCAGAAAACAATACGGTAATTTCACATTCTTTACTTTGAGTCAAAAGTTGAGTCTTTTCATCATCGACTAATTGCTGCACCACTCTAGGATCGAGAAAGCGAGAAAATAGGTGAGTTAAAGCGAGTTTTTTTTGATACTCCAAAAATCCCCGAACCAGCAAGATACTAACGAGTAAAACTCCCGTATTGAAAACGGGCCATACTACTGGCCAGAGTTTATTTTGTGAAAGCCCTACGTAGCTCAAACTAAGAAGAGTGATTGCAAACGAAATAAGAAATACGCCACTGATAAGTGCCGCTTGCTTTAATTTGCCAATAAATAATACTAAAAAAATGATTAAGCTCGATATTAACGCAATCAAAAAATGTGCAAGGCTTGAGTCGACCGTGGTGTAATAGTTTTGATTTTTTAAATTGTCAAAAGCCGTAGCTAAAATAGATAACGCAGGCATTTCACTACTGATCGGTGTTGGCCTTGCATCAAACAAACCAGTTGCCGTACTGCCAATAAATACATACTTGTCTTTAATTTCGCTTTGCAAAGCTTGTATAGCTTGTACGTTATTCGACTCTAATGTGAACAAAAGTGTGGCAAAACTAATGGAGGGGTAGGGAACCAAATGTTGGCTTACCCAATTTAATTGAATGAAATTATCACTGGGTAGCGCAGTGTTTAAATCTTCCGCCAAAAGTGCAGGCAAACTAAGCCAATGCCAGCCAGAATAGTTGTGTCTGACAGGGTAATGCCTACCTATGCCGTCAGCATCTAATTCAAATGCAATACTGCCAACACGCCATTTTTCTTGTGGAATAATCCAAGGTAAATTGAATCTGACCTTGACCGACTCATCTCCGCTGCCTCTTAATTTGAGTGCACTTTTATAGTCTGATAGTAAAATCGGAGCGACCGACTTATTACTGTTAAGTTCAGTTCCTGAAAAATATAGGTTATCGCTGTTATTGATTACTTCAATAAAATAGCTGTCATCGTCGGGTCGATAATGATCATATTCAGAAAATAAAATATCAAAAATAACGGCTTTGGGTTGAAAGCTATTAATCGATTCTAAAATCATTGCGTGGCTGCTGCGTGGCCAAGGCCACTTGCCGAAATGGTCTTCTAATTGATGCAGGCTTAAGTCGTCAATATCAATCAATAAAATTTCTTTATCAGCTACTCGATTACTCGCAGCTATCTTAATCAGTTTATCATTCCATGCATTATTCATTTTATGGGCTAAATAGCTTTGCCCATATAAGTCTATAAGCACAACTACGACAAAAGAAAATAATGCGCAATAAATAAAGCGAGCCATTTTGGGTTTATCCTGAAAACCGAAAAAACTATTCATTAATTTGATAAACCTTCGCGTCAATGAATAGCTTAACCAAATTACTATCGAGCTTTCCTTCTTTTGCTTCGGTGCTTAGAATATTGAGCGCTCGCTCATAAGGCAGTGCTGCTTTATAGGGCCTGTCGGAGGCCGTTAATGCATCATAAATATCGGCAATAGTCATCATCCTGGTTTGAATGGGAATGTCATCAGCATTTAATCCAAAAGGGTATCCGCTGCCGTCCAATTTTTCATGATGGGCGCTTGCAATAAAAGGAATATTTTTTAAATCACTTGTCCATGGAATGCGTTTTAAAAATTCAAAAGTGTGATTGACATGCGATTGAATCTCATCGCGTTCTTGTTGGGTTAAACTTCCTTTGTTAACCGATAAACTTAAAAACTCATTTTCGAGCAATAATGGTTGGTTTTTACCCTTCCAATCAAAACTCATAGCACGGAGTTGATTCAGCTTTTCAAGGTTATCACTTTTTAAAATGCTCGGTTCATTAACCTCTTCGATAATGGTTAAATAGTGCTGGATCTGTTTTATCTTTGATTCAAGTTCTGCATGGTATTGCTCAAACCATTTCGGAGGCATAGAGCTATTTTTTGAGTGAATAAATGCTTGCTGATAAAAATCGGATGAAAGCTTATGTTGAAAACCGTTGAGCCTCGCCTTAATAAGCTCTAGCTCAATTGGAGCGAGTTTTTTCGCTTTTTGCAAAATATGCTCTCGAACTCCCACTTTACCAAAATCATGTAGTAAGGCTGCGTATCGTAATTCACGCATTTCATCCACAGAGAGTATTTTTGATTTAAAAGCTGGAGCCAATGAAAGCTTCTCAGCAATCCCAGTAGTATAATCTGCCACTCTAAATGAATGACCGCTGGTTATAGGATCTCGTGCTTCAATAGCTGTAACAGCAGCTGAAACGAATCCTTCAAATAAGTCTCGAATATTTTCAATTAATAAACTGTTATCAATGGCAACCGCTGACTGGCTTGCTAGTGCTAGTAATAACTGGCATAAATTATTATCAAATGGTTTATGTTGTTGCTCTACAACTTTCAGATTTAAAAATTGCAAAATACCTATGATGTCATTTTTATGATTGGTCATAGGTAAGGTCAGTACTTCACGAGTTCGATACCCATAAGCGCGATCAAACCCATCATCAAAAACGTAAGGTGCTGATTGCGGAATTTGATACACATCTGCAATATTCAAGACCTCACCGGTAAGTGCACAATGACCAGCCATAGACCGATGATTCAGCGGATAACGTTTTTCTGCAAAAGGCACATCAAGCTTTTCATTTTGGAACAGCATAAAACGTAAATAACTTTCCTGCTCTTCTTGCTCAACTAAATAAAGCGATGCCGCTTCACATTGGGCGAGCTTTCGACCTTCGGTTAATATCATTGCGAGCAAATTGGGTAGGTGTTTTTCTGCTGATAGTGCAATCCCAATTTCGGTCATCTCGGTATTGAGTTGTTGCTGTGAAATCAGTTTGATATGTTGGCAATGGACTTTTTCGAGTAGTCGACAGAGTTGAGGCCATTGGTTAATGAACGCCTGCTCGGACAAAATTACATCTGACCTGCCTAAATTACCGTTAGAAAAAATGAGACCAGAAAAAGATTCAAGCCATGGCCAATAAGATGCAGCTTCAACACGGGATAAATAGATACCTACACAATTTTCAGGAGGTAAATCAGAAGTCAACGCTTGTACTGCCTCAGTCTGGTTAGCCAAGGCCTCTAAAATAGTTGGTGAGTCGGTGATCAAGGTCCAGTTAGGCATATTCGCCCCGAATTAATCCCTGAATCCTTAGTGTAATTCAATATTGGCCTTTGCGCTAATTACCTTGGGCTGGCAAGCCATCTGAAATGAGTTTACATTCGCATAATCATCGATTGGGCTAACATCCAAACACAAAACGCTAACGCGAATGATACAAAAGCTATCATCGGTAATTTTGACCACCGTGAGGTGTTTAGCAATCGTTGTCCGCGATACCGAATGACTTTAAGTGCCAAATAAAATCCAAATATTAAAATTGCAGTTTGTAGCGTAAATAGAACCTCGTTTGAAAACCAGGCCTCTCTAAAACGAAGGTGTTTTTCCATCATGGTTAATGAGTATTCATTAACACCCAGAGGATTTGAAAAGATATCAACCCATGAGGTTGATTCTTTAGTTAAATGCGATAAATTGTGAGCTAGATGATAGGCGAAAGATAATGGCAAACAGGCAAACGAAAAATCGAGAAGGCTCTGTCTAAAGTTTTTGCGATCGTATTTTCCGCAAAAAGCCAAACTGAGCACAACGAATATGGCATAAGTTAAAAATACTAAGCCGATAAAAACCAACAGCAACAAACTAAATGAAATAATAGGGCGACCAAGCTCACCCAAAAGAGAGATGGTATCCAATTTTATTTTTTGCCAAATATCGAGCATGGAAAACCCATGAAATAAGGTGATGGCAAATAACAAAACCAAAAAAAACGACTCGTCAAAACGCGGCCTAGCAAACTGGACTAGTTCACTGCTCAAGGATCTTAAATGCCATCCAACATTATGCGATGGACAGCTTCTCACACAATCACTACACGATAAACAATAGGTGTTTTCGACCAGTTTGCCCATAACCAGTTTAGTTGGACAGGGTTCAATGGTTGGTGTTCCGTGATAACATTCTAATCCTTCGCAGTTGGCGCAAATCTGAGTGTTAATGGGTCGCAGTGCAACGGGAGCTAACTGTGAATAAACACCTAAGGTTCTTCCTACAGGACACACAGTGCGACAAAATACTTTGCCTTCATAAAAGGCTAAAAATAAGGTCGCCATTATGAGCATGGCCATGGCTAACAGAGCCGTTTTGGATGGACTGTTTGCTAGGCCGTAGCCGAGTTCCAACCAAGTAAAAAAAGTCAATAAAAAACAAGCAGGCCAAATTGACTTAAACCATTTTGGCGGATTCATCTGTAGTGAAAAAGCGGTTTTTGATCGGCGATAAAATCGGTGTTTTACCAATAAGGTCGCCAAGGTATCCCAGGGACACACAGAGCACCAGAAAGAGCCCGAAAAAAGCACCGTGATGATAATCAACGTCCACCATAAGTTCCATGTAATCGTGGTGGCTAAGTTTTTTTCCGGAACTGGGGTACCCCAAAGACCGGACCAAATAATGAGTAAAAAGATCAAAGCAAAAAGCCATTTTAAAAACAGGTTCAGAAGTGGTCTCTTGCTTATCATTGACTTAATATGTGCCGATGTGATGAGACGACTGAAAGCATATTTAAAAGTGGATGCATTCGGTCGTTGTGATGCCGCTAATGCATGAATCACGAGCAACACCGCCGCAAAGATAATAAATCCAATATATTGAGAAGGTAACCCCGGATGAAACATTATCATGGATGTTCACCTCGAGCTAATGTTCCGTTGATTAAACGCCTTGATCTGAGCTTTGCAATTATCGTAAATAATAAAATTAAAAAGACAGACAGTCCCAGTAATAACCAATGATAATCAATTTGCCCAACGGTAATAGGAAAATCCACTTGAATGTTTTCGCCTTTGTATAAAAACGCTAATCGAATAATGAATTCACCATTGTGTTCGAACGTCAGCTCGGATCGATAGATGTTGTGATGGGGTTGCAGTTGACCAAAAGATTTGCTCATTGAAGAAAAAAGCCAATAATCATTTAGCAAGTAAATGTCAATGGATGTGTTTACAGAGCGAGCGGTGGTTACATCTTGCAGAGTAATTTCAAGGGTGTGTACTTTGTTGATGGAAAAAAAAGTAGGCGCTATTGTTACGTTGAGGATTAAGTCTTTTACTTGACTTTCTATGGACCAGTGCTCTTTAGAATAATTGGGGCCGTCTACAAAATGGAGTGCCTCGACGTAGGTAATGGAATAAAGAGTAAGTATTAATGTAGCTAAAGTCGCTATAAAAAATTTTCGCACCAATCTTCTCTACTGTTAAAAAAGAATCAGTTTTATCCTTTAACGAGTAGAAATCAATGCTACCTTGGAGATAGATATTTGGTTATTTACAAACAATGTGCTGATAAAAGTCGTGATTTAAAACTTAATTTTTGGTCTTTTACTTTTGGTAGGGGCATCATCAACCGATTTTTTGTTGTGATGAGATGACACTTGCTTGTTGTTTTGAGAAGACGGCATCTGATTTTTTAACAGTGCTTTGGCGAGCTTTTTCTTATGGGGCTTTTTCTTTTTAACAGGACGCAAGCTCGATTCGGGTAAATTGTGATCGGGCACAAAGCCTTGAACGAATTGCCTATCAATCAAATGTCCGAGTAACGACTCAATCGGTCGAAGCAAATCGATTTCATCGGCGCACACCAAGCTGATGGCCTCGCCAGATGCACCGGCCCGACCGGTTCGGCCAATCCGATGAATATAATCTTCAGCCACTTTAGGTAAATCAAAATTAATCACTTGAGGCAAGTTGGGAATATCGAGACCGCGTGCAGCAACGTCGGTAGCTATTAAAAATGCGGCATGTCCTGACTTAAATTCTTGCATTGCACGCATCCGCTCTTGCTGGCTTTTATCACCGTGAATGGTGACAGCTTGGCACAAATTGCCCAACTGCTTTTTAAGTTGCTCGGCGCCTTTTTTGGTTTTAACAAAAACAAGGGCTTGTCGCCAATCATTGGCTTTAATTAAATGCGCTAGCAAGTCGGGTTTTTGCTTTTTATCGACCGGATGCAACCAGTGTTTTATTTTGGGTTTTTGTTGTGGTTTTGATTCAATCACCACGCGTTTAGGTGTACGTAAATACTGCTGTGCCAAAATTTCAATGGGAGCTGAAATAGTGGCAGAAAACATCAAGGTTTGACGTCGCTTAGGGAGTAAATTGGCAATATTTTTGAGCTCTTCACTGAAGCCAAGGTTAAGTAGCTTGTCGGCCTCGTCAAGCACCAAGCATTCTAGATTATCAAAGCGAATAGCATTACGCGCATGTAAATCCAATAATCGTCCTGGGGTGCTAATTAAAACATCGGCACCACTTCTTAAACGCTGCATTTGCGGGTTAATTTTAACTCCGCCGAACACCGTTTCGCTGTGAAGCGCCAAGAATTGCCCGTACTCTCTTACCTTTTCACCTACCTGAATGGCTAGCTCTCGAGTCGGGACTAATATGATGCTGCGTATTTGATTGTCGCTGGCAAGTTGGCCCTTGGAGAGTTGTTGCAGTAAAGGTAAGGTGAATGCCGCTGTCTTGCCGCTGCCCGTTTGAGCTTCGGCCAATAGGTCGTGCTGTTGCAATATCAGCGGGATCGCTTGTTTTTGGATGGGAGTTGCAACGGTATAGTTACCTGCTGCTAACGCATTGAGCAAAGGCTCAATTAATGAGAGCGAATGAAAGGACATATTAGCCATGAGCGCCATGTAAATAGGAATAACCTTGGCATTTTAAACTGATTTACTGGTTTTATCTAAATCTAAGGGCAAGAACTTAAGTTTTGCCGCAATAATGTTTGTTAGCGCACAAAACGGAGCGGTGAGAATTGCAAATCGTTATTAAGAGGAGCACATTATTTATTCTTATAGATTACAAAGGAATTGGCAGGATGAAGGAAAACAGAGTTATTGTGTCTGGATTTTTGCTTGTGCTGCTGATTGGTTGCGGCAGTGATTCTTACGAGCCTGAGCCTGAGCCGCCAGAAGATGAGCTGTACACGGCTTTCTCTAATCATCAACGCGTTACTATCATAGGTTACAGCGGCGACATTATGGAACCCTTTATCAGTCGCGATGGCTCAACCTTGTTTTTTAATAACAATGGGCCAAACAAAGATATGTATTATGCTTCGTTTGTAAACTTAACCACCTTTCAATACGAAG
>JBFHSP010000102.1:0-10285 GCA_041591085.1 Kangiellaceae bacterium
CGTTAAAGGAATCTGTAGTCATGTTGTTTGGTTGATTACGATGAATAAGCAAAGTATACCAGTCATGTCTGCTGATGTAGAGCTATAGACATCCTCATAAAAAGGAGCAATAGAAGCACCTAATAAGGATAATTTTGGCGTTTTAATGGCAATTTAGCCTAATTTTGCTAGGCTCGAATAAGGTTCTCAGAATGTTGGTTTGAACTTTATAGTGCTAAAAGAATGCTGAATTGTTCTCGGCCAATCCAATTTCCATTGAATCAATTTAAAAGATTATAAAAGTAATATTTTTCGAAAGGCATGTTTTATGGCGGAGTGGAATGACGTAACCAATACCTGTCTGGTCAAAATCGTATTTTATGGTCCTGCATTAAGTGGTAAAACGACTAATTTAATCAGTTTACATAATTTACTTCAGGCCGATATGAAAGGTGATATGCAAGTTTTGGAAACCCAAAATGATCGCACATTATTTTTCGACCTATTACCTTTAGGGGTATCTACTGCAAAAGGAGCATTGATTAAAATCAAACTTTATACAGTACCAGGGCAAGTTGCTCATGATAGCACTCGAAAAGCTTTGCTATCTAGAGCTGATGGTATTGTATTTGTAGCTGACTCGCAAACTAATCAAAATGAAAACAACGCAGAATCTTTTAAAAACTTAGCGGAAAACTCGGCGAAAGTAGGACTACCATTTGAAAAAGTACCTCTAGTAGTTCAGTTCAATAAAAGAGACTTGGCTAATATTGTTTCGAAAGACGAATTAAATCAAAGGTGGGAAAAAACACCTTGGCAATTGTTTTACGCTTCGGCATTAAACAATGAAGGCGTGCTAGAAACTTTTGTTGGATTGTTAAAGCAAGTTTACCGAGATCTTGACTTGGAATTTTCGTTGGCCTTAGAACATCAACTTTCCGAAGCGGAGTTTTTAAAACAAATAGTGGGAGAAGTTCTTTATGAGCAATGAACAGCTTTATCTAAATCCCATCGAGTTTGATAGCGAACTAATATTAAGCCAGATTTTATCGCAGCGTTTAATGAAACAAATTGATTCGGTTATAAAACAATTTGGTATTGGTTCTATTCTAATTGTTAATATGAAAAATACGCCGCTGTTTGGTGATTTGTCACTTGAGCAAGTTAAAACCCGATTGCCTATCGCACCAGAATTAGAGCCAATCGGTTATTTATGTTTTGGCGATATTGAAGCAACTTTAGCAAAAGGAATTTTACGCTTTGTAGTGATGATGGTTCAATCAGAATGGCGTTATCATATGGCTTCCGATATGCATATTAAGGCGATTAAAGCGGATTTTGAGGCTCTAAAAGAAAAACATGCTTTACTTCAACAGTCGGAAAATAGATATCGCGAACTATCACAGTCACTTGAAATAAAAGTTAAAGAACAAGTAGAGCATATTGAATCGACGCGAAGAAAATTGTATGAAGCTGAAAAGTTGGCATCGGTTGGGCAGCTCGCAGCGGGTGTCGCTCATGAAATCAACAACCCTATAGGGTTCATTAACAGTAATTTACGGTCAGCTGTTGATTACATTAGCGATATTTCCGAATGGGCTAAACCATTGTTAAATCAGTATCAAAATCAAGATGTTCAAGATGTTCTTGAGGACTTTGTGCCCTTAATAAATGAATGTTTAATCGGAGGTGAAAGAATTCGTAGCATTGTTGCGGATTTGAAAGCATTTTCAGACATTGATCACACAGAGTTGTGCACAATTAAGATTAAAGATGCAATTGAAAGGGTTGTGCGAATATTTCAAACACAAAATCATAAGAATATAAATTTTAGTATAAAAGTTGATGACGAAATTAGTTTGTTATGTAGGGCAGGATTTATCAATCAATTAATTCTTAATTTGTTAACAAACTCAGGAGATGCCATAGATAATAAGGGAACAATATTAATTGAAGGATCAAAATCAGAGAATTTACTTAAACTAAAATTCACTGATAGTGGTAAAGGTATGTCCGAAGAAGCTCTAAAGCGAGCTTTTGAGCCGTTTTTTACTACCAAAGATGTAGGTGGTGGTACGGGTTTGGGATTAACGGTTGCTAGAGATATTGCTAACAATCACCAAGGTGATATTGAAATTTTGGAAACTTCTAATGAGGGAACCAAAATATTAGTGACATTGAGAGATATAACTTAAATTATGGCAGATTATTCCCACTTATTTACAGGTGAGTCAAGTTCTCCTCAAGTGAAAACGAGCGATGACAATCAGTATCGGCTTTTGTTGGTTGATGATGAAGACGCCATATTGAGTGCATTAAAAAGGGTATTCAGAAAAGAAAACTATATTATTGAAACGGCCAGTAGCGCATTGGTGGCTTTAGAAATGTTTAAAGCTAAAAGCTATCATCTCGTCATATCCGATTATATGATGCCAGGTATGAACGGAGCTGAGTTTTTGCGACAGGTCAAAGAGCATTATCCAAGAACTATTCGAATCATGCTTACTGGGCATGCTGATACCCAAGCGGTGATGACAGCCATCAATGAGGGAGCTGTTTATAAGTTTATTATTAAACCGTGGGAAGATAATGATCTGAGGCTGTCTGTCGCATTAGCGTTAGAAAAACTTGAGTTAGAAAAAAAGAATGAACAGTTACAATCTGAGAACGTTAAGGCGCAAAAAGATCTCAGTAAGCTGTCTAAAATGGCGGCTAAAAACAGAAGTCAGCTAGCGATTATTCTTAATAAGAAAAAACTGTTGTCGGATATGCAAGTTCAACAGTTATTGAAAGAACAAATAGTTTCTAAGCTCTCACCAATAAAGATTATATTGCAAAAAAACTGGGTGGAAGAATCAAAAATTAGGAGTATTCTCAAAAAAGATTTCTATATTGAGTCGGTTTTGCTTAACGAATATCAAGTACATTCTGCTATAGCCAGTTTGATCCCCACAAAATTTTGTCGCCAACAATTGATTATTCCTATTAGTCAAAAAGGAAAGCATGTCACTCTTTGTATGGCTGATCCGTTAGATGAAGGAATGCTGGAAGATTTAAGATTCAGTAGTGGCTTTGAATTTAATCCAGTCATGGCTAACGTAGCGGAAATAGAAGCAAAGCTTAATGAGCTTTTTGGCAAGGAAGATGATATTCAAGATATATCTGCGATAGCACTCTCGGAAGGTCTTGACGCAGTAGAGATTGTGATCGAAGAGGATGATGATGTTCCACTTGAAGACTTGCTAAAAGGGACCTCTGAACCACCCGCAATTCGATTAACCAATGCAGTGATTTTAGAAGCCATTCGTTTAAAAGCGAGCGATATTCATATACAACCCACCTCAGCGTGTATTTTAGTGAGGTTAAGAATAGATGGTGTACTGTACGATAAAATACAAATTCCGCTTGAGTATCATATGTCATTGGTTTCAAGAATAAAAGTTATGGCGGAACTAGATATTACCGAACGCAGAAGACCGCAAGACGGAAGAATAACAGTAAAATCTCCATTGAGAATTGTCGATTTACGATTATCAACTATGCCAACTATTAATGGTGAAAAAATAGTTATGCGTATTTTGGACAGAAACTCTGAAACGGTTCCTCTTACACAATTGGGTTTTTCTCCACAACATTTAAAAGCTCTGCAGTTTGTTAACAGTAAGCCACAAGGAATTATATTAGCAACGGGGCCAACTGGAAGTGGAAAAACAACAACGCTCTACTCGTTGTTAAAAAATAATGCGAATAGAGAAAAAAATTATGTAACCATTGAAGACCCTGTTGAATATTATATGGATCGCGCCGGTCAAGTGATGGTTAACGAAAAAACCGGAGTGAGTTTTGCCACAATACTAAGAAGTGTTTTACGTCAAGATCCTGATGTGATTTTATTAGGCGAAATCAGGGATAAAGAAACCGCTGAAATTGCTTTTCAGGCATCGTTAACGGGCCATTTAGTTTACTCAACTCTACATACTAATTCAGCACTGGCAACGCTTGCTAGACTTATCGATTTAGGGTTAAGGCCTTATGTTGTTGCTTCGGCTCTTGAAGCGATTGTCTCGCAAAGATTAGTGAGAAAAATATGTCAAAAGTGTAAGCAAGAAGTGACTCCTGAAAAAGAATTAATGAGTGCAATGGGACCTTGGTTTGAAAATCCTGGGATGAAGTATTTTAATAGTCCTGGCTGTGAATATTGTAATAACACTGGTTTTATAGGCCGAGTAGGACTTTATGAAGTTTTGGTTCCTGATGACAAAATGCGAGGCGCGATTGCTGAAGGCGTTGGGCTGCTAGGGCTTACTGAGCATGCTCAACGCCAAAATATGACCTCTATTGTGCAAGATGCCGCGGATAAAATAAATGCAGGTTTAACCTCCCTTGATGAAGTTGTCAGAGTGTTGGGGCGTCAGCAAAATTCTAGGGGAAATTGATTTGTATCTTAATCTAAAATAGAGGCGGTAGAGCTTTCTCTGTGTATTACCTTCTTACTGTAAAAGGTTGATTTTTTAATCCCATAGAACCATGTTTAGCAAATAATTACATGTCATATACGTGCGTTGCTTTAGTTATCCCTTGCTCAGGTCAGTTAAGTTCGACCGTTCATTTGTTTTTTCTTTACATCAATCTGTTGGCTCTAAATTGTTTGCTATAGTTTTTTTATCCTAGTTGTTAGGTTTGAAACTAGCCGAAGAGGGTAGAGTGCTTAAGAATTAACAACAAATTTTTGAGAAATCGAAGCTAAGTACGGCCAAGGTTTATATTTAGCAAGCCAGAATAGATAGAACAAGCAAAGAGGTCTATTTTGTGAGGTCTACTCTTTGCTTGTTGATTTTAGATCCTATATTCAATCATCTAATTAATTGGAATTCTTATAACTACAGCACCCATAATTTCATTTAGCTTAAAGTTATCGCGAGGAGAGTCCTTGTGTTTATTATGACATTGAACGCAAGCTTCAGATGTAGCTTTGTCTGCGTAGGCAGCAATAAAATAATTGACCCCATCAAGCGATTCATTTCCGTAATAATTTTTTCCATCTTTTTCTACTGACTGAAGCGCTTTGGTTTCTTGTTCTGTTCGAGGTTTGTTTTGTGGATTAATAGGCCAAGTGGAAAGTAATGCGTAACTAAAGCCTGAATTATTCTCGTTCACTCTTTCTGCTCCCATTCGTAACATTTGTGCCGGTAGTGGGAGCGCTTGTTCTTGCTGCCACTTTTCATGAGCCTCAATAATTTCCAATTCATTTTGAAGTCGATTAACTACGGTGCTAGTGTAAATGGTTCGATCTGATTCTATCACTGAAAAAATTGCATCGGCCATTTGTTGTGCGCTGAATTGTTTTTTCTGTTCAGAGGCAATGCTGATTGAACTAATCACGATCAGAACCATTGAAAAAAGGAATCGTTTTGGTATTGATGAAATTGTATGCATAGTCGTTCTCCTAGTAGTTGAACTTTATTTATAAATTAGGGGATCGTTGACTCTTTATCTTTTGAAGAAGATGAGTCACGTTTTCTAACTAGATCGTATGTCGGATGATGGTTTTCCTGAGGTAAGGAAAAGTTTGCTTTGACTTGTTGTGTATCAGATAAAGCTGCTAAGGAAAATTCGGTTGAATGGCAAGTATCACAGACAGGACGCAAAATTTTTGAATTAGGTCTTAGAAAATCATTTGGATTGTGACCAATTTCAATCCGCTTACCTTTTTTAATACGTGGTAGATGGCAATTGCTGCAAGTCACTATGGGTTCTTGATTTTGTGTCTTTATAACAAAATGTGGAGAGAGCTTGTAATTCAAACTGTGTTCGTCATTGTGACAGTTAAGGCAAGCCTCAACTTGAGTTGTTCTTTCAATTAGTGCATGTGGATTATGACATTGAATACATCCTGTCTCCTGGTTTGGTTTTAAGTTTAATCTAGAGTGCTCAGTTTTAAGTGGTTTAAGCCCTAAAGCCAATGACATTCCGTGGCGGCTCTCTAAATACTGCCCCACTTGTTTTTCATGACAATTATTACAAGCAGATATTTCTGGTTTTGAAACCTTAAGAAATTCGGAAACTTTATTACTCTCAGTGTTTTGAGAATTTTGATGACAATCAATACAAGCGACTTGGGTTATGGCATGACTACTTTGCTGCCATTCACTAATAATTCGTACAAGATCTTGAGAGCTGACTTGGTTAATGAGCTCATCTGGATACAAGTTTTTGATGAGCTTGGAGTCAAACGAGAGTGGTATGGTATTAGGATTTTTTTTAGTCCACCGACTCATTGCCGTTTTCAAAGGTAATCGAGATTCTCTATCTGTAGGCTCTTTATTCAAACTTCGCGCTAAATAATCTTCATACAACATACTATTGTCGTGATAATTATGACAACCTGAGTAAGCACACGTAGTAAAATCAAACGACTGATGAGAAGGTCGCTCTTCTAAAGTCTCTTGATGACAGGTTTCGCAAAAGCCAATCGGCAATGTGACTCCATTAGTATAGGTGTGTTTTTGATCGTGCTCTTTATGACAAGAAACGCACTGAGTTGCGTCTAATTGATTGAGCATCGAAGCAAATCTAGGATCGCTAAACTTTTTTTTGGGGTGAGAATCGCTTACTTTATCAAGCTCACTTTGATGACAAGATTCGCACGTCTGTTGTATAGCTTCTTTTCCAGCAAAGGGTTCACTATGACAAGCACTACACACTAACTCTATTTGATAATGACCATGAGTTGTTTCTCCTGCCAAAAAGAACAATCTATCACCTTTTTCTAAATGGTATAAAAGTGTTAACGATGAAATAATGGTTATCAACAATCCTATTGGCCATATTTTCTTAATAATCATTTAAAAGTAATACACTATCAAAATGTGAAAAATTAAAAGGCTTGGCAAACACCATAACAAAGTAAAATGCAAGCGAGTCCACCACAGTCTTACATGACGCAATTTTTCATCGCTCCAGTGGTGGTTATTAGCCATAAATAAGCCAATTAAAGAACCGGTTGTAGTTGCTAAAAGAAAGATCAAAATCAATGCAAAATTCAGATTGTTACCTAGGCTTAGTCCGGTGTGAAATACCAAAGTCAGCAAAGAAATAATTCCGATAATGCTATGAAAAAGACGCCAACTGTCTAAATGTCCAATTGATGGTATTTTTAATCGGCGCTTTGCTGAGAGCGAACCTGCAATTAGAATGAGCGCTAATAATGTGTATCCGCTAATTTGCTGACCTAAAGAATCACTCCAAAAATATTGAACGGACTCAAAACTAAAGGTCCAATCTTTGAAAGCCGGTAAACTAATAATAAATCCAATAATTATTAGTGAAATAATACTTAATCGTTTTATTGTTTGCTCAAAGCGTACGAAAAGATTTTCTGCAGGTTGATCGAGTAGTTCGAGTATTAGTGGTTGGCAACTTCCGCAATTACTTCCCGCTTTGCAATTTTCAGCGATCGACTCTAAATTTCGATTTCCCTGACTGATGCAATCTGTTATCTGCTTTTTAGTCACTTGCTCGCATAAACAAATAAGATATTCGTCAGGTTTATGTCTGACGGTTTTGGTGGTTTTTAAATCTAAATATCCAGTTTGCTCGAATCTGAATAATACAGAAGAACTGAATTGGCTTTTTTGAAGAATGGCCTCTTTTACTTGGTTTTCTTGGTGCCATAATCCGATAATAATCGCAGCAAATAGACGGTTATTGCGAAAAAGGAGCTTTCTATACACTCCATTTTTGCGATCATTATAAACCTTGTGCATATCAGAAGGTAAGCTAGGATCGCCAAAAATTACAGTGTGTCTTTGGCTAACCTTTAATATTATCTCTTCTACGGAAGGTTCATTAAACTCATTTCCAAACAATTCGGGGTGACTGACAATATTAAGAATGGACTCTGCCGCTTTATCGGCTTGATGAAGTCCAGGAGCTATAGTGCCAATCAACTTACCATTATGTTCACAACACTCTCCAATTGCATAAATGTTTTGAAGGTTTGTTTCACAACTCTCATTAACAATAATACCTTTGTTAGTTTTTATACCTGTATGTTGAGTTAGCGAAATGTTGGGCTCAATCCCGATGCAAAACACAACGGCATCGACCTGGATATTTTCTCCCTCATAAGTCGTCAAAGACTCTATTTTAGTGAGACCTTTAAACTCTTTGATATGAGTATGCTCATGAACATGAATGCCTTGTTCAATAAGAGAAGATAGAACCCAATCAATGGCATGATGATGTCCATCTAAGCCAAGAACTTGTTTTCTTGCAATGACATGAATTTTATTGTTTTGAGTTTTAAGAGCAAGTGCGGTTTCTATTCCTAAACTGCCTGCTCCAATGACTGCTATATCTAACTGAGAATCTCTTAGTGTTTTAAGCTTGTTGAGATCTTCAATACTTCTAAAATAGTAAAAGCCTTCTATATTTGGTAGCTTTTCCGGCCATTGTTTGGCGCGAGATCCAGTCGCAATGACTAAACTATCATAGTGAAACTTTTGGTTGAACTGATCGCTAACAGATTTGTCGAGAGGATCAATTGCCACTACCTGCCTGCCTAGGTAATTGATATGGCGATGATTGGGTACTTGTTTTATAAATAGCGAATCAAAGCATTGCTGATTCGCTAAGACACTGGATAACTTTGCTCTGTTATATGCAGGACTCGATTCTTCTCCAAAAATGATAACTCTGTGATAAGGGTTTAGCGTCAATAATTTTTCAGCGATGCGTTGACCAACTGGGCCATTACCTATAACAATTGTTGTGTGTAAGCCCACTTTTGAGTCTGATAAGACGATATCATTTCTTTCTGCGACAGTCATGGTGCGTCAGTTACAGCAGCTTAAAGGAATTCATCAATACTTAACTGAATGAATCCTATTAAGCGCAGCCTTAGTCAGGCTGATATAACAAATACAGCTCGTTCTCTTCCATGCTGACACGACGTGTTAAAACCTCACCAATTTTAATATAGTCACGTTCAAAGTCTTGCTCCATTTCTAGGGTGAAAGCTTGATGAGCATATTTTTTGCAAAACTGGATGACCGCATTGGCAATATCATTCATATCACTTCTAAAGTCTTTAACTACTTGATAAGTGTGAGCATCTCCATCAAGAGATTGTTCTAGATAAACGTAAAACTTAACGTTCTCTTTAAGTAAGTGAGATTGAAAGCCCGCTTTAAACTCGGCAATAATGTTTGATAATTTGCGGTAGTCTTTTACTGCAAACCCATTGTTCTACATTCTTCCATAAAGTGTGACTAAACGAGAGTGATCATCTTTTAATACGTCAATAAGATGTGGATCGAATTTTATAGTTCGAGTGTTGGTGGACTCTTTAGCAATGGGCTTTAACCTTGTGTTAGCTTTCGCATTCTTTTCAAACAAGTCTTCAGGACGGCCTTTAAAAAAATCAGTAATGAATGCGAACATAATGACAACCTCAAATAACAATTATGTAAAGTTAAAAAACAATGGTGAATACATTTATAGAACTCTCTTCTTGACGAAAATGAAAAAAGATAGCTCTCAAATGACATTAGCAAATACTTGATGAAACCTACTATGGAACTTGGTTAATTTATTGAGAATTCGAGAACTAGGTCATTATGTAAGGTTAAATTATTCGAAAAAGTGATAGCCGATGGATTATCTCGTAATGTAGATGGTGAGTGTATTACAAGTATTAGAGGTAAAAGCTAGTACGTTGTCGGAGTAAATATTTTCCTAACCGTTATAAGGGGAAGATTTCGAAAGTTGATTTAAATAGAGCTTGTCAATATGAGGATTGAAGTGACGCGATTGTCTATTTCATGTTTAGATTAAAGAGATAGCCACGGCTTGAGACGCCTCGCGATGGCGTCTTAAGACTTTAGGTTTTCTTGCACTTGATGCGAAATCCATTACTCTTTTAACATATTAATTCGATCATTGAGGGGCGGATTTAGGCAAAGATCGGACATATAAAAATACTTGTCTGCTTGCAAAGTTTCAATATTGTACAAGTGAATAGGATCTAATTTCGCTTCTCAGCGAGGGTGTTTTTTAAACCGAAAAAACACCTGACAAATTCCTCAGGAGCGAATTTGAACAGCTTTAGCTGGTCCAAAAGGATGAAGGACAGGACGTCCGCAATAAAACATGTTTCTCCCGCCAATTGGCTTTTCGAAAAATCATCTGGTCGAGCAAGCGGTAATGCTCATCATCCCTGATTCTAAATTAAGAGTCCGGCATTACCTTTCATTCGCGTCCTGCGAGTAAATTGCTGTAACACTGATTTTTCTGCCAATCGGAG
>JBFHSP010000103.1:0-10277 GCA_041591085.1 Kangiellaceae bacterium
AACAAATTGATTTCGAGACTTAATATGATCGTCTGAAGCTTTTGATTTATCAGAAACATCCACTTCCCATTCAAGTTGGTAAATGGCGTTTAAAGAATCTGATAATTTGGCTTTACCTTTTAAACCAAAGCGTGAAGCATTGCTTTTTATCTCAGTACCTTTGGCATCAACATCATCGGTAGATTGGTAAGAAACATTGATTTTACCGTATGGGGTAACGGTGACATCATTTGCCTGAGCAGCTAAACCAAAAGTTGCGACAGCAACTGCGGCAACGGATGCTTTTATAGTAAAGTTCATTCGAGGATATCTCCTATTTTTGAATCACTTGAAGTTCTTGAAAACACGGCCAGTTTAGTCAGTCAATGTTACAGAATTGTGGCAATTTTCAAGGATCTGAAAAAAATATTACACATTTATGTTTTATTGTTGGCCCTTGTTGTTTAGCGACCAAAATTTTGTGGCTGCAGTTTATATGACATTAATATGACAATAAAGCTCAATATACGATCCCCGAGACTGATAAATTCTTGCTGATTCGTTAAAATCTTTAATAAAAACAGCGGGTTAGCATTGTTTTTGCTGTGTCGGAATAGTAACTCAATGTCATATTAGTGTCATATTGGGGTTTTAAAATGGTCTCATTGGAAGAAGAGACAGCCCTCATGAGCAATATTACAAACGATTACGAAAGTGTAAAACACAAAGTTCGGGCGCTGCTCGACAAGCAAACCAATAGTGGACATCATCGTCTTCGAGCTATTAAAGATGCCTTGGCTCGCCATAGTATTGCTATAGGCGGCCTTTCGGTCATTGCTGCAGTGGTAATGATTTTCTTCTATTTGTTGTATGTGGTATTTCCGATATTTAAAGGCGCAGAGTTAATTGAGGGTCAGGGATATGAATTATCTGTAGCGGAGGCCGATTCTGTGGCTCTTTCTGGGCTAGAAGAGTACGGAGAAATCAGTTTCCAAGTAAAAACTGACGGACAGGTCAATTATTTTTATGTAGCTGATGGCACTCGCTTAGAGGCTTTAAGCATTGAACTACCGGAAGCAACAGAAATAGTTCAGGCTCATTTTGCCAACCGCGAACGTGGAGTTGTTGCTTTGGGTTTGAGCAGCGGTGATTTGCTGCTAGCTAAATTGGCTTTTAAAATCAGTTATCCAAACAATAAAAGAACCATTACGCCACAAATTGAATATCCTTTTGGTAATGAGTTGCTCAGATTAAGCGGCGAGCCTCTTAAAAAACTAGCGGTGAGTTTGAGTGAGGATGCATTATCGATTACCGGATTAACCGCAACTAATCGATTAGCTTTTCAACGGTATTTAATAGAAGAATCATTTTTGTCTGGTGACTTTACGCTAGAACAAGAAATTGATGAACAAATCACCACTAATTTAAGCCCCGACTTTTTATTGCACGATCCTACTGGAAACTGGGCTTATTTAATTAGTAAAACCGGCGAGATTGAAAGCTATTTATTTGATGATGAATCTCTAGTTTTGAATGAACGAAAAAGTATTGCCAGCAAAAAAGCACCGCTTTCGGAAGTACAATTTCTTTTAGGTGGCTACAGTTTACTAATTGGATATGACTCTGGAGAAATTCGCCAATATTTTCCAGTTAGAGATGAGCAGAATATTTTTCGTCTTGAACTGATCCGCTCATTCGACGCTGGTAACTCAAAAGTAACTCAAATCATTCCCGAAATTCGCCGCAAAGGATTCTACTCATTAAATGAACAAGGTGATCTGGGCGTATTTTTTGCCACTTCACATCGTAAATTACTTAATGTGGATTTGTTCGATTCAAACGGAGCTTCTCAACAGGTTTTAGTCAATCCTAGAGGACACACTTTACTTGCTCTTCAAAATAATAGAGTACGATTTTTTGAAGTAGATAATGAGCATCCTGATTTATCTTGGTCGGCATTATGGGGAAAAGTTTGGTACGAAAGTTACCCTGAGCCGGATTATACTTGGCAGTCGTCTGCATCAAATACTGACTTTGAAGCTAAATTCTCGTTAGTACCATTAAGTTTTGGAACATTAAAAGCCGCATTTTATGCGATGTTATTTGCGATGCCATTAGCAATTTGTGGCGCTATTTTTACCGCGTATTTTATGGCTCCCAAAATGCGAACATTGGTGAAACCTGCGGTTGAAATTATGGAAGCATTACCAACGGTTATTCTCGGCTTTTTGGCCGGTTTGTGGCTTGCACCTATTATGGAAGATAACCTTCCAGGCGTATTTTTAATTTTAATGATTTTACCGATTGCAATAATAAGTTTTGGTCTTGTATGGCATGTAATGCCGCATTCAATTAAAGGACTTATCCCCACCGGTTGGCAAGCTGCTTTGTTAATGCCCGTTATCGTGATTGTGAGCTACTTGTGTTTAACGGCAAGCTATCCGGTTGAGCAAGCCTTTTTTGGTGGTGATATGCGAGTGTGGCTGGGTGAAATTGGCATCGACTATGATCAAAGAAACTCCTTAGTAGTCGGTATTGCCATGGGCTTTGCTGTTATTCCCACCATATTTTCTATCGCCGAAGATGCTATTTTTTCAGTTCCTAATCAGTTGACTAATGGTTCACTCGCTCTTGGAGCAAGTCCTTGGCAAACTTTAGTCAGAGTTGTATTACCAACGGCAAGCCCAGGTATATTTTCTGGGGTTATGATCGGTTTAGGTCGTGCGGTCGGTGAAACTATGATTGTATTAATGGCCACCGGTAACACTCCTATTATGGAGGCAAATATTTTTGAAGGCATGCGTACACTTTCTGCCAATATTGCAGTTGAAATGCCAGAGTCCGAAGTAGGCTCTTCACATTACCGAGTGTTGTTCTTAGCTGGGTTTGTACTGTTTGTCTTTACTTTTGTGTTCAATACCTTGGCGGAAAATATACGCCATCGATTGCGCAGAAAATATGGCTCACTGTAAGTGAATTAAGTGGGAGCTTAAGGTAATGAGAGAAAAATTTTTTAAAAGCGGTGAGCACTGGGTTTGGTTTAATGCAGGCGCTATTGCTATTTCGTTAGTAATGGTGATTGGCCTGGTGTTAATGATTGCAGCGAAAGGCCTCAGTCATTTTTGGCCGGCACAAGTGGGAACTTATCAGCTAGTTCTAGAAAACGGCGAAGTTAAAACTGCCCTTGGTGAGCATTATGATGAAGTAACACCAAAAGGTGGTGATGAGTTTGCGGATAAGCAAATTTTGCTTAAAGTGGGTAATCGTGACATTTATGGTTTAGATTTTCGCTGGATCAGAAATAACGAATTAAAATCAGTAGAGTATATAAAAGACATTACCGTCATTGAGCGTCGGGAATGGGGTAATTTTTATGGAACATTGATCTCGATTAATGTTGATGGTGTGACTTATCAAGTCAATGACGAAGCGTTTAATCAAATGCTTGAAGCAATGCTTGAGCGTGGTGTCGAAATCCATAGAGAAATTAAAACACTAGAAAAAGATGATATAGGCTCAATCAATTATGAGTTAGAAAAACTACGTCTTGAAAAGCGCAAGTTGCAACTCTATAAAGAAGACTCTCCTGAAAATCTAGCTGAAATCACAGCACAAGAAAATCAATTAAAAAATGACTTTGAAGTATTACAAGAAAAGCTTTTTTCTTTATACAAACAACTTAACCGAGACTCGCTGCAAGCTAAGGCTATTGAAGGTCAATTGAGAGAAATTCAGGCTTCGCAAATAGTCATGATTTATCAACCGAACGCTATGAACTTCTTTAACAAAATTGGACATTATTTTACAAAAATAGGGGAGTTTATTTTTGACGATCCACGTGAAGCAAATACTGAAGGCGGCGTATTTCCTGCGATATTCGGTACCGTAATGATGGTATTGCTGATGTCGATAATGGTGACTCCGTTCGGTGTTGTTGCTGCTGTTTATTTACATGAATATGCAAAACAAGGATTTGTAACTCGACTCATTCGTATCGCCGTTAATAATTTGGCCGGCGTACCGTCTATTGTTTATGGTGTATTTGGACTAGGCTTTTTTGTTTACTTTTTAGGTGGCAATATTGATGATTTATTTTATCCAGAGGCAAAGCCAGCTCCAACTTTTGGAACATCAGGATTATTGTGGGCATCGATTACCTTGGCGCTTTTAACCTTACCGGTGGTGATTGTTTCAACCGAAGAAGGCTTGTCACGAATTCCTAAGTCTATTCGTGAAGGTAGTTTAGCGTTAGGGGCTACAAAAATTGAGACTTTGTGGCGAACCGTATTGCCGATGGCTAGTCCAGCTATGATGACCGGACTTATTCTTGCGATTGCAAGAGCAGCAGGAGAGGTCGCCCCATTAATGCTTGTGGGAGTGGTGAAATTAGCGCCTACTTTACCACTTGATTTTAATGCGCCTTTTATCCATTTAGAGCGCAAGTTTATGCACTTAGGTTTTCATATTTACGATGTAGGCTTTCAAAGCCCCAATGTTGAGGCTGCCAGACCATTGGTTTATGCGACAGCATTACTATTAGTGCTCGTAATTATTTTGTTAAATATTAGTGCTATTAAAATACGTAATCATTTACGTGAAAAATACAAGTCGCTAGAGCATTAATTTCTTGTATTTAGACAGTCGAATTTAAAGTTAGGTGAAGTTATGAATAATGCAAAATCAGTTAAATTAGCAAAGTTAGATGAAAAAGAAGACTACAGAGATGGAATTAATTTAGATGCCTTAGCCAATGAAAAAATTGCGTTAGAAGTTGAAGACTTAAGTTTGTATTATGGCGACAAACAAGCATTATTTGATATCAACTTAAAAATTCCAGAAAAGAAAGTAACTGCGTTTATTGGGCCCAGTGGCTGCGGTAAGTCAACTTTGCTCCGTTGCTTTAATCGAATGAACGACTTAGTTGATATTGCCAAAGTAAGTGGGGCAATAAAGTTACATGGAAACAATATTTATGCACCAGGAGTGAATGTTGCCGATTTACGTCGTAATGTAGGCATGGTGTTTCAAAAACCTAATCCGTTTCCAAAGAGTATTTATGAAAATGTAGCTTATGGATTACGTTTACAAGGTATTAATAAGCGCAGTGTATTGGATGAAGTGGTTGAGTGGGCACTTAAAGGCGCAGCCCTATGGGATGAAGTAAAAGATAGATTGGATGACAATGCACTTGGCATGTCAGGCGGTCAGCAGCAAAGGCTTGTTATTGCGCGCTCCATCGCAGTGCAACCTGAGGTGCTATTATTGGATGAACCGGCATCGGCGCTTGATCCTATTTCAACGCTTAAAATTGAAGAGCTAATTCACGATTTAAAAGATCAGTACACCATAGTGATCGTTACTCACAATATGCAACAAGCAGCGCGCGTTTCAGATTACACTGCATTTATGTATATGGGGAACTGTGTCGAGTTTGATAAGACAGACACAATATTTACCAACCCTAAAAAGAAGAAAACTGAAGACTATATTACTGGTCGATATGGTTAATAGGGTTCAATAAGTTTAATGTTGATTTGCGTTTTAAGATAACAGCAAATAAAAGAGGATATCATTATGGATAAAAGTTTATTTAACCAACATATTTCTCGGCAGTTCAATCAAGATTTAGAAAACATTCGTCAGCGTGTTCTGGCGATGGGTGGATTGGTTGAAGAGCAAATAGAACGCTCATTAGAGGCTTTAGAAAAGCTCGATCCCGATTTATCTTCTGTTGTGATTGAGAAAGATCAATATGTGAATGGTTTTGAAGTAGCTATTGATGAAGAATGCACAAAAATTTTAGCTAAGCGTCAACCCGCGGCAGGAGACTTACGCTTAGTGGTTGCGATTATAAAAACCATTACTGATTTAGAACGAGTAGGTGATGAAGCTGAGAAAATTGCGCGAATGGCGCAGCATATTGCTGCATCGATGGAAGGCGCGAGGCCGAGTAAAAGTCAATTTGGTGCGGTAGTTCATTTAGGCAATCATGTTAAAGTAATGATAAATGAAGCCTTAGACGCGTTTGCCAGAATGGACGTTGATGCTGCTCTTAAGGTGGCGCAAAAAGAAGCGAAAGCCGATGAAGAATACAATGCAATTACGCGACAACTAATTACTTATATGATGGAAGACCCTCGCAGCATTTCAAGCTCTCTCGATGTAATGTGGTCAGCTAGAGCTTTAGAGCGCATTGGTGATCATGCTCGAAATATTTGCGAATATGTTATCTACCTAGTGGAAGGCAAAGATGTTCGTCATATCAGCTTGGAAAAAATGCAAGAGTTAGCCAAGAGTTAATCATATAGCTATTTGAACAATAGAAAATTTTAAGTGAATTGAAATAGGCGATAACAATGAATATAACCATATTAGTGGTTGAAGATGAACAAGACATTCGAGAAATGCTGGTGTTCTCTTTAGAGCAAGCAGGATATTCAACGTTACAAGCATCCACTACAGAAAAAGCATTTTCATTGCTTAAAGAGCAAGCCATTCCTGATTTGATTTTGGTTGATTGGATGCTTCCTGGTGCTTCAGGTATTGAACTCACTCATAAAGTTAAAAAGAATAAAGATACACAGAATATTCCAGTTATTTTGCTAACCGCTCGAGGTGAAGAGGATGATCGTATTAAAGGATTAGATGCCGGAGCTGACGATTATGTTATAAAGCCATTTTCGCCAAGAGAGCTTATGGCTAGAATTCGAGCGGTTTTAAGAAGAGCTGATCCCGCCATCATTCGTGATAAACAAATTGAATGCGGTAAAATTAAAATTGATACAACGAGCCACCGAATCATGATTGATGGTAACAGCGTAAAAATGGGACCAACGGAATACAAATTGTTATTGTGCTTTATGGATAATCAAGAACGAGTATTTAGTCGTTCTCAATTACTCGATCAGGTTTGGGGACATCAGGTAATTGTAGAAGAGCGCACAGTTGACGTACACATTAGAAGGCTGCGAAAAGTGCTATCTCCTTTCGAGGTTGAAGATTACATTCAAACCGTTCGTGGTGCTGGTTACCGCTTCTCTCATAGAATATAGTGATCGACTAGATGCGCAGTTTCCGTTATTGGAGTTTAGAGATTGGGCTGGTGGCTTTTACGGCTGTCTTTCTTTTTCTGTTAGGAGCTGTATTTGATTTAGAGTTTTGGTTTTTAGGTATTTTCTCTGGTTGCTATTTAGCATGGCACTTCTCGCAAATTTACCGCCTTAAATATTGGCTCACCCAGTCAAAAAACCTGTATCCACCAGACTCAATTGGTATCTGGAATGATATTTTTCATAATATTTTTTTACTACAAAAAAAGAATCGAAAGCAAAGAAAAAAACTAACTCAAATATTGCAAGAGTATCGAGCATCAACCTCGGCTCTTCCTGATGGAGCGGTGGTTTTAGGCGCGATAAATGAAATTGTTTGGTTTAATAAATCAGCTGCCAAGCTTCTAGGATTAAACCCAAAGCAAGATATAGGTCAGCGTATAGTTAATCTTATTCGTCATCCACGATTTATAGAATATTTAAAATTAAATCATTACGACCGCGCAATGGAGTTAGCGTCGCCTATTGATAACAAGGTTAAACTAAGTTTGAGAATTGCGACATATAATCAGGATCAAAAGTTACTGATTGCTAGAGATATCACCCGAATACATTTATTGGAAAAAGTAAGGCAAGACTTTGTTGCCAATGTATCGCATGAATTAAGAACGCCAGTAACTGTGGTTAATGGGTACTTGGAACTTATGAGCGATCAAAAAGAACAATTGCCAAGCTTTTTCTCATTGCCTATTACCAAAATGCAACAACAAATAGCTCGAATGCAAACCTTAGTGGATGATTTATTGTTGCTTGCTAAATTAGAAACCGATGAACATAGACAAGTAGAAAAAGTTGACATAAAAAGAACGTTGCTAAAAGTTATCAACGAAGCTCAAACAGTGAGCAGCGGAAAGCACCATCTTGTCGCTGAGCTGATTGATGGCGTATATGTATTGGGTGTTGAGCGCGAGCTTTATAGTGCTTTTAGCAATATTGTTATTAATGCAATTAAATATACGCCCAGAGAATCAAAAATAACGGTATCCATGTTGCGAACGAAGGATAAAGTTAAGATAAGTTTTAAGGATAATGGCCCTGGAATAGAATCTCACCATATTGATCGATTAACCGAACGCTTCTACCGAGTGGACGAAGGACGTAACAGCGAAAGGGGTGGAACTGGGCTTGGCCTATCAATTGTAAAGCATGTTTTAGACAGACATGATTCAGTTTTGCAGATAGAAAGTAAAGTAGGAGAAGGAAGCGAGTTTTATTGTTGGTTATTGATAGAGGATTAATTTTTTATCATTCAATCTGTTACTTAAATAGCAACTGCTCATCTCTGGTTACGAACAAGAAGGGAAAAAGAGCCAAAGTTGCCTTTAGCATCTCATGTTTTGATTTCGTCATTCCGCACATATGACAATACGGAGTCCAGTTTTTAAATCTTAAAATCAAAAGCGGTTTCGCACTGCTAAAGCGGCGATAAACATGGATGTTTGGAGTGCAGTTTTTGCAGGAGCAAAAAACTGCCTTGCGAGATAGTTTTGCCAGACATTGCAAAAGTGAGTCGCTGAGGAGCGAAATAAGATCTTCTTCATTTGTACGATGCTGAAACTTTGTGAGAAGACAAATATTTTTATATGTCCGCTTATTGTTTAGCCGCCCCATAATGGTCATTTAAAATTCGAATAGAACTTTGGATTTCGCATCTAGTACGATATGGCAAAGGATTAAAAACAAAGGACTATCTAACTTGAACTTGGGATAAGAAAAGCTGAATAAACCGACTAACTAATTTAAAAACAATAACTTATAGCTACTTTATGTTTCAAGTCTTCTAGTTTTTTGGCTAACAAGGCAAACAGGCGAAAGAATAACTGGTTATTTTAAGTCTGTTTAACGCAGTAAGACGCAAAAATAAAGGTATTGAGCGGTTTTTCTTATTCCGAGTTCAGGTTATCTACTCTTTGGTTAAATTTAACACTGTACTTAAATTTGTCGAGTCTTCTTATCTCAAGCTCAGGCCTAATACTGACTCTTAACCAATCGAAAAAACAAATTAAAAAGGAAGTTGCGTTCTTTTCATTCGATGGCAAAATAACAGCCTAGTGACCAAGAAATGATTGAATATGAACCTTCCAAGCATTAAACAACTGCAATATTTATTAGCGGTTCACAAAGAACAAAACTTTAATCGTGCTGCTGAACTCTGCAATATCAGCCAATCGACCTTGTCGGTGGCTATTAATAATTTAGAGGAGCTTTTGGGCCAGCAACTGATTGAACGCGATAACCGGAAATTGATGTTTACTGCAATGGGCGAGTTGGTGGTTCAGCAATCGCGAGCCATTGTTGATCAAAGTATCAACTTGGTTCAATTGGCTGAAACTAACGGTGATGTGATGGCTGGCGATGTAAAACTTGGCTGTATTCCTACCATCGCACCATTTTTATTGCCTAAGTTTGCCAAAAGCTGCCGTGAGAGCTATCGCGCCCTGCGTTTACGGTTAATTGAAGATACTACAGCTCGTTTACTCGCTCAGCTTGATACCGGTGAAATAGATGTGGCCATTTTAGCCCTTCCTATAGAGACTGGATCGTTTCATGTAATGAATGTAGGGCGTGATCAGTTTAAATTGGTAACACATAAGAATAATCAAAAACAGGCGCAAAAAATAAAGCAATTTAATGAGGTACCCGATGGCAGTTTAATGTTATTGGAGCAAGAGCATTGTTTGCGAGGCCACGCACTTGAGGCGTGTCGTCTCACCAATAGTCATAAAATCCACCCATTTGAAGCATCTAGCTTAACAACATTAATTACAATGCTAGAAGATGGCGAAGGGATGACCTTTTTGCCCGATATGGCAATGGCAGCAGGAATACTCAATAATACCCAGCTTGTAGCGCTTAATATGCCGTTTGAAAATGCAGAAAGACAAATAGGTTTTATTTGGCGACGTACCAGTTTTAGAGCGCAGTGTTATCGAAATTTAGGCCTGCTGGCTGAAAATTTATTATCACTTAGCGAAAAATAAAAATAGTTATTTTTTAGTATTTAAAGAGAAAAGTCATGAGATTTTTAGTTGCAATTTTAGGTGGCGCAGTTGCTGTTGTTATATTAACGCTGATTGCTGTTGGTATTTATGCGATGTTTCCAAACTCAGATGATTTAATTCAAGTTACGCCTATTGTATTAGATGATGTGGTGCTAGAAAACGACTACACCATTGAGGGGCTTGAGTG
>JBFHSP010000104.1:0-9998 GCA_041591085.1 Kangiellaceae bacterium
CATTTTCAAGCGAGTGACCTTTTTCTTTAATTTCAGTGTATACGCTTTCACCAATGACAATGGCATCATCCACCACAATTCCGAGAACTAATATCAACCCGAATAAACTTATAAAATTGATATTAGTTGCAACAGGGCCTACTTTATCCATAAGTAAAAAAGCCCCCATAAAACTAATAGGAATGCCGACTAAAACCCAAAGAGCCACTTTGGGACGAAGAAATAAAGTCAATAGGATCAAAACCAACGCAATGCCCATCCACATGTTGATAAACATCATGTCGAGTCGTTGTTGTAAGTAATAAGATAAGTCTCCCCATATTTCGATTTTGGCGCCCTCTGGAAGCGTTTTATTTTTTTGCTCCATGTACTTGCGCACAGCTTTGGCAATAACTAAATCATTTTGCTCACCCATTGATTTGACTCGGATCACCGAAGCCGGCTTGCCATTAAATCGGGCATAACCATCAGACTCAACAAAACCATCATTAATATTGGCAATATCGCTTAACAATAACCGAGTACCATCAGGATTAGTCCGTAATACAATTTGCGCAAAATCTAAATCACTGTAAGCTTGCCCCATAGTACGAAGGCGAATATCGCCTCCTTCGGTTTTAATCGCACCACCCGGTAAATTAATTGAAGAGTTGCGAATAGCGCGAGAAATATCGCTCATCGAAAGGCCATATTCCCGAAGTTGAGAGTCGGTTATTTCAACCGATATTTCGTAAGGTCGATTACCCAAAACTTCCGCTTTATTAACATCGGGTAAATTCATTATTTCATCACGCACTTCGCGCGCAATGGTTTGCCGGGTTCTGCGATCCATATCGCCAAACACCGACAGCCACATCACATCCGCAGAAATTTCAAGCTTGGAAATAACCGGCTTTTCTGTTTCGCCAGGAAAGGTCGCGATAGAGTCTACTTTAATTTTTATTTGATTTACCGCATCGTCTAAATCGGTATCGTTGGTCAACTCAACAATGACATTACCCATACCTTCTCTTGCAGTCGAACGAACAGTTTTTATTCCTTTAACATCTTGAATCGCTTCTTCAACTTTTATAATGACGCCCTCTTCTACTTCATTGGGCGCAGCACCTAAATAAGGGACATTAATTGAAACAATATTAGGCTGAACATCCGGCATCATGCGCTTGGTCATCATCGAATAGGACACAATGCCTGCTAAAAGAATAAACAGCATCATTAAATTAGCGGCGACAGGGTTATAAACAAACCATGCAATGATGCCTTTAGAACGAGTTGTGTTTTCCATAAATATTCTCTGTGATTTACTTTAAGGTGCGGTGCGTTTTAACTGCTCGGAAGCTTTATTACCGAGGCTGAGATTCGTCAGTAGTACCCGCAAAAGCCTCTTCATTTTCTTTTTCAGATTCATATTCAGAGTCTGGCAATTCTCTTCCAGCCACTCTTACTTTGGCACCTTGTACCGGAGATTCAATTGCAGTGGTCACAATCGCATCACCTTCAGTGAGTCCGGTTTGCACATAAACAAACTTTGCATCACTGCGTAACACCTGCAGATCACGTAAGTGCAATTCACTTTTTTGGTCCGCTACTAATACTTGAGTTAAATTACGGAACACATCGCGAGGAAGTTTCATTACATTTTGTGCTTCAATACCTTCAATACGAGCACTCACAAAAGTACCCATTTTTAGTGGTACATTTATGTTTGTAGAAAGAACTGAATAAGGATCACTGATACGAGCAACCGCATAATGCACACGAGAAGTTTGATCGACCACACCTTCCATGCGAACTAATTTTGCAGGCCAGCTTCTTAAACTACCGGCATAGTTTGCACTTAAAATAACAGTGGGAGCATTAACCAAATCTTTATTGTTCCAATCGGGTAATTGAATGAAAGCTAATTCTTGATCGGTAAGCGGTAAACGTACTTCAGCATAATCAATCGCAAACGTCACTCCAAGCGGCGTTCCCATAGAAACGAATTGTCCAATATCTGTTTTCTTTTCTTTTACCATACCGGCAAAAGGAGCCTTAATTACCGTGCGATATAATTTTTGTTCCGCTTTTTTCAAGTCAGCTTCAGCTGATTGAACATTCGCTTGAGCTTCTAACAAAAATGGTTCTCTTAACGCAAGTGAAGGAGCATTTGATCGACTACGCCCCGACAAATCCCATTCTTTTTGCGCTTGTTCAGCACGCGCTTTTTCTTGCGCATATTTAGCTTGAGCCGAAACTAATCGAGCTTTGGCTTGTTCAACCGCCACTTCATAATCGGAAGGATCAATCACAAGCAAAGTTTCACCTGCATTGAAATAGCCTCCAGCGATAAACTTATCAGAAACGGATTGCACCACACCGGAAACTTCAGATATTAAGGTTGTTTCTGTTCTAGGCTGAACAACGCCGTGGCTCTCTACTGAAAATTGAACCGATTCATAAGTAGGCTCAATGACTTCAACTAGGGGCAAAGTAGTGGTCACTTCTTTTTTGGGTACTTCTGGTTTGTTTTTAGACATAACCGCTAATACCAGAGCGGTTATTCCAACAATGACTATCGCAACGATCGTCGTCGACTGTTTATTCATATAAACCCCAATTAAAGAAAATTTAAAATCTGAATGAGCACAACTTTGGCAATGAGAACGAGCCAAGCGGCTTTTATAGAACAGTATTATGGCCTAAACCAATGTTTTCGGATGTTTGCAATTGTTTCTGTTTGTAAATAGTAGCGGTGAGATAGTTATTGCTGCTCCAGTACATAACGAGCACCACAGTATGGACACTCGACCGAACCGTGAGATTTTATATCTAGGTAAACCCGAGGATGTGCACTCCAAAGCTCGGACTGTGGCATAGGGCAACACAGTGGTAATTGCTGAGGGTTAATGATGATTGGGTTGCAGTTTTTGGCTAAGTTTTCATCTTGAAACGTGTCACTCGATAATCCAGACTTTTCGGTACTCATAGTTTCATCCTAACTGATTAAACTTTGTTAACTAACCTGAACTCGGGATAAGAAAGGCTGAATAAAGCAACTAACTAACTCAAAAACAAAAAGTTATAGCTATTTTATGTTTCAATTCTTCTAGTTTTGTGGCTAACAAGGCAAACAGACGCAAGAATAACGAGTTATTTTCAGTCTGTTTAACACCGTGAGACGCAAAAATAGAGGATTGCGCAGTTTTTCTTATCCCGAGCTCAGGTTAACTATTCAGAATCTATTATCATAGCCTAACCAAAGTATTATGAAAAATGCCCATTGATACACTTCTAACTCATCCATTGCTGCCAAATAGCGTTCACTTCAGATACAAGTGATGACACTTTCATTCGTTCCACCAAACTGCTTTCTCCTTTGAGCACTTGAAAATTACTCAGTTCGCGATATTGGCGATAGGCTTCAAGTAGCTGCTCAACAATTCCCCTTTCAATTCGTCCATGTTCAGCTAATAAAATAAATTGCCGTGTAGTACGCGAAGGCCAAGCAACTTCAGGCATTTCGCTTGCACATTTTAAAACCCAATACTGGGCTAAAAACTCAATATCAACCATGCCTCCTTGACCTTGCTTGATATCAAAGTATTCTTGGTTTGATTTATCGAGATTTGCGCGCATTTTTTCACGCATTGCTATCACTTCTTGTTTAAGTTTTTGATCGTTTCTTGGTATCGCGATAATTTGATTACGAACCTGCTCAAACCACGCGCATAAATTTTTATCTCCAGCAACACACCGTGACCTTGTTAACGCCTGATGCTCCCAAGTCCAAGCTTCTTTTTGTTGGTATTCTTGAAACGCATTTTTGTGAGACACCAATAACCCTGAGTTTCCTGATGGCCTCAGTCGCATATCAACTTCATAAAGCACACCACCTAACGTTCTAATATTAAGTGAACTGATGATTCTTTGAGCTAAGCGAGTAAAAAACTGCCCATTAGAAATGGCTTTATCACCAGAAGTTAGCGCATCTGCTTCAGCTTCATAAATAAAGACTAAATCTAAATCTGAGCCAAACCCTAACTCCTCACCGCCTAGCTTGCCATATCCGATAACTGAAAAACCCCGACATTGTTCACTGGTTGCATCAGCGACTAAAGGAGTGCCGTGGCGTTGACACAGCTTTCGCCAAGACAACTGCAATACGGAGTCAATGACCGCATTGGCAATATCGCTTAAATAACGACTGGCTTTACGTACATTAATAGAACCATTAAGCACTGCAGCAGCTACACGAAGTTCATTAGTTTGTTTAAAAAAGCGTAACTGCTCTTGTTGCTGCTCTTCATCATCTGGTTCTATCCGCAACATTTGCTCACGCAGTTGGGCAATCAGTTCATCGCCGCTATCGGGATGATACAAGTTGTTGGCATATAAAAGTTCATCTAAAAGCACAGGGTGTTGTGCAATTAGCTGACCGATCCACTGGCTTTGACTACACAAACGGATCAACTGATTTAAAATGGGTGGATTTTCGGCAAGTAACACTAAATAAGCAGTTCTGCGATTAATCGCTTTAAGTAAATTAAGAATACGTCCAAAGGTAGCTTGAGGGTTTTCACACTCAGACACGCCGGCAATGAGTTTGGGTACTAATAATTCAAGTCTCGCTTTTCCTTTTGCTGATAATTGCTGAAAATTCACTGACTCAACAAATTGATCAAGCTCTTTCATCACAAAGTTTTGAAAGGCTTCTTCAACATCTTGTTCAAATAGATGTTTTAAGTCGCCTTCATCTAAATGATTTAAATTGAAAGACGCTGCACTTGTTTCGGATTCTTGTTGCAGTCGAAATACCTCTTTAAACTCTTTTGCTATTACCTCTCTCTGCTGATTGACTGCCTTTAACAAAGAAGCATAATCAGAAAAGTTTAACGCCGTGGCAATCCGCCATTGATCCAGTTCATTTTCAGGTAACTGCTGCGATTGCTGATCGTCAATTTGCTGAATTAAGTGTTCGACTTGACGCAAAAACCAATAAGCCTCAACTAAATATTTAGCTTTATGCTGATCAAGCATTTCACACTCAACTAATTGAACGACTGCTTCTGAAAAGGATTTAACTTGTAGCTGAGGTAAACGACCACCACGAATGATTTGCAGCGACTGGGCGATAAACTCCGCTTCTCGGATACCGCCCGAGCCGAGCTTAATATTGTCATTCAGACTCTTGCGGCGCACTTCTTTTTCTATCAACGATTTCATATCTCGAATGGATTCAAGTACCCCAAAGTCAATGTAGCGACGAAATACAAACGGCTTTATTAATTGATAGAACTGCTTTTGCTCTTGTTCAGTACCGGTTATCGCTTTAGCCTTGATCATGGCAAAGCGTTCCCATTCGCGTCCTTGATCTTGATAATATTCTTCAGCCGCGGCATAACTGATTGCAAGCGCTCCACTATCGCCATAGGGGCGAAGTCGCATATCGACTCTAAAAACAAATCCATGCCCCGTTTTATCGGCTAGCAATTGGATCAATTGTTGCCCAAGTCGGGTAAAAAATACTTGGTGTTCAATTTTCCTTGGCCCGTTTTGGGTTTCGCCATCGCTTGGATATAAAAAGATTAAATCGATATCGGAGGAAAAATTAAGCTCAGCCCCACCAAACTTTCCCATAGCCAATATTATTAAGTTTTGAATGCTTCCATCTGAATCGAGCGGCTCCCCCCAAGTAGAGATATGCCGGGTAAACACCCACTGGTAACTTTGTCTGACTAAAATTTCAGCAGCAGCACTGATATCGGCACATTCTTGTTCAATGGTGATCAGCTGATTGATCCGGGCATGGGTAAACCCTGTAAAAAAACGATGCCGCCATTGTCTTAAAATTCGCTTAACGTCTTGATCGTTGGAAGCGGATGAAAGTAACTGATTCAGCGCTTGCTCTTCAGCCAACCAGTCAATTGATGACGATGAAGAGGCTAATAGTTTAATCAAATCGGCATTTTGCTGAGCTTGCTTAAACACATAGTCACTGATAACTAAGGTTTTACTAAACTTTAATTTTTGCTCTGTACTCAGCGCAGATAGAAATGGCTGAATAGCCTCAACTCGAGCATTAATATTTTCTGTAAGAGATTCAGGCACCAAAAGACTAAGTTCTTGTGAGTCTGACATATAAGTGTATTCTACAAAGCATGAATAAACGATGTTTTAAGCCTACACTAGGTCAGAGTCTAATAGCTAGCGTCTCGTTGACCGTTTGATAAAATGGACGTTAGTGCAAACAGTAACGAGTGGATGCTATTTAAGAGGTAACACGTGGACATATTTAAGTGGATAGCTTTTATTGTATTTGTTGTGATGGCCGCCGAAGTGTGGAAGTATCAAATTAAGATGAAGCATCAAACTGCTAGTAAAAATAAAGACTTTGCAGATCAGTCTGATCGCATAGATGCTTTAGAGGAAAGAATTAAAACGTTAGAAAAAATAGTCACCGATCCGAGCGAAACTTTAAAACGCTCAATTGACGAACTTAAATAAGGGGTAAAAAATGGAGTGGATTGTTTTAGCCGTTATTGTACTCATCGCTTTTTATGTGATTGGTATTTACAATAAACTGGTCAATTTACGCAATCGATTTAAAAATGCTTTTTCGCAAATTGATGTGCAACTTAATCGACGATACGACTTGATTCCAAACCTTGTCGAAACCGCTAAAGCTTATTTAAAACATGAAAAAGAAACGCTAGAAGCCGTTATTGCAGCCAGAACTCAAGCAGTTTCTGCCAGTAAAGGCGCGGCAGCAGACCCAACCAATGCCGCAGGTATTCAGGCATTGATGGGCGCAGAAAGTGCATTAACGGGAGCCATGGGCAGACTTTTTGCGGTGATGGAAAGCTACCCAGACTTAAAAGCCAATGAGTCCATGAATAATGTTATGGAAGAGTTGGTGACCACCGAAAATAAAGTCGCTTTTGCGCGCCAAGCCTACAACGACAGTGTGATGTTTTATAACACCTATCGTGAGCAGTTCCCGAACAATATCGTAGCGGGCAAGTTTTCATTTACCGAAGCGCAAATGTTTGAAGTGGATGAGCCAGAAGCTAAGAAGCCTGTAAAAGTTAACTTCAACTAATAATCGAACAAGGGCAGAACACTCGGACTGCCCTTCTTTTTAAAAATATTCATTGAGAGCTCACGATGAACTTTTTTGAGCACCAGCAGCAAGCCAAGTCTAAAACCAATCAGCTGATTGGCTTATTTGTATTAGCGGTCATTGCGATTGTGGTTACCGTTAATCTAGCGCTCTTTTATGGCGCTTGCTTTAGTAATGTATATTGCCAAAGCTTCACCGATTACGTTACCCAACCGCTTAGCTGGTTTGTAACGATTGGCGTTATTGCTGTTATTGCTATCACCAGTTTGATTCGCTGGGCACAGCTTTCCAAAAATGGTGGGCTAAAAGCCGTTACCATGGTCGGCGCTCGAAAACTCGATCTTTCATCCAACAATCCTAACGAAAGACAGCTCATTAATTTAGTAGAAGAAATGTCGATAGCTTCTGGCTTACCCATGCCACAAATTTATGTGATGGATTCGGAAAACGCGATCAATGCTTTTGTTGCCGGAACAGAGCCCCATAATGCCTATTTGGCTGTTACAAAAGGCGCGCTTGAGCGCCTCAATCGGCAGGAACTTCAAGGCGTTATAGGACACGAGTTCAGTCATATTTTTAATGGCGATATGAAAATCAACTTATCACTGATTGGCGTGTTGGCCGGTATTTTAGTGATTGGTCAGCTCGGAGAGTTTTTAACCCGAAGCCAAAGGTACTCACGCAAAAGCGATAAAGGTTCGCAGCTCGCGTTTGTTGGCCTCGCTTTAATGTTGGTGGGTTATATTGGATTATTTTTTGGTCGAATGATAAAAGCAGCCATTTCAAGACAACGAGAATTTCTAGCCGATGCCAGTGCGGTGCAATACACCCGCGATAAAGGAGGTATTGCCAACGCACTGTATAAAATTGGTCACACCGGATTAGGCTCAAAACTCAATACCTTAAGAGCTGAAGAAGTCAGCCATATGTGTTTTGAACAGTCGCATAAAATCACTTTATTCAGTTCGATGTTGGCAACACACCCGCCTATTGATAAGCGCATTGATAAAATTGATCCACAATTTGTAGCTCCTTCTTTAAACAGCCATGAAGAAAGAAGTAAGTCTAATTCTGAACAGAGCCAGCAAAGAGTTCATTCACAAGAGCAAACATCGAGTTTTACTGGAGAAGAAGTATTAGTGGCAGGTTTAGCTTCTCATATTGGTACCTTGACCGATGCGCACATGGAAAAAACCCATTGGAAAATCAGTATGCTGCCCGACGCGCTTAAACAAATTGCGCGCAATCAGCATAAGCAGTTTAAACCTTACCAGTTACTTTATTCGGTGTTATTTATTCATAATACGGCCACGCGGCAAGAACTGCTTGAAAAGCTTTCCTCTAGGTTAAATGAAGCCGATTTAAACGCCGTTATCGAAATCACGCCATCACTAGGTAAGGCCAGTATTGAGCAGCAATTTTTGCTACTCGATTTAGCTTTGCCTCGCTTAAAACAATACTCAGAACAAGAACGCAAAATTATTTTAGCTACAACTAAAGCGATTGCTGATTGTGACAAAAAGGTCTCACTAAAAGAATATGTTATTTTCGCACTGGCGCTGAAAAGCTTAGATGAAAAGCAAACCAAAGGGAGTGTGGTTAAAAGCTATCCATCGATCACCAATGAGTTGCTCATGGTTCTTTCAACATTTATAAATGAATCCAATACTTCAGAAGAGAAAAAGGCGACGCTTTTAAAACAAAGTCTCAACTCGTTTTCGATATCAACTGCAAATATTGAAAAGCCGAGCTCTATAGAATTTCAAGCCAATCAGTTTCACTCAGCACTGAGAAAACTTGCATTACTCAACCCACTGCTAAAACAACCTGTTATAGATACTATCGTTGATATTATTGCCAGTGATGGGAGACTATCATCGGAAGAGTTTGTTTTGATCCGAGCAGTGTGTGAGTACTTAGATTGCCCGATGCCTGATCTGATTTAGCAATCCTTTTCTATAGCCAAGACTACATGAAATGGCATTTTGCTTTGACTTTATTTTTAGAAGTGAGGATTATTGCAGCAACTTAATGAATTTGTTAATAAATTCAATTCTTAGCAGACTAAAGGAAAGTGCATCAATACAAACAAACTTGCTTAAGTTATTTGACAACCATATAAGACTCAATTCATCTTCAGTTGATTAAACAAAGTGTAAACTATTATGAAGACACCACAATTTTGGGGAATACATGCAAAACCTGGGATCTGGCTTGCCAGATTTTTAGGATTATTGCCGTTTTTGTTGTTGATCACAGTCTATTTATTCGCTTCGGAAGCGAGGCTAGAGGCAAATCCGCAGGACAAGATTCTGCCAAGCTTCACTCAGATGATAGATGCCATAGATCGCATGGCTTTTACTCCAGACAAAAGAACGGGCGACTACTTGTTAGTGAATGATACGTTGGCAAGCCTAAGTAGGCTTTTGGTAGGTCTTGGTCTAGCTCTTTTCGTGGCCATTTTGCTCGGATTAAACAAGGGACTTTATCCGGGATTAAGTGTCTTATTAAGTCCATTTGTTACCTTTGTATCCATGGTTCCTCCATTAGCGATATTGCCAATGCTCTTTATTGCACTAGGAGTCGATGAGGCAGCCAAGATCACGCTGATTTTTATTGGAACGGCCCCAATATTGACTCGAGATATCTTTCTTGCTGTTTCGCATATTCCAAAAGAGCAAAAAGTAAAAGCGCTAACTTTAGGAGCATCCTCTAGCGCTCTCGTTTACCGAATCATTCTTCCTCAAATATTGCCTCGGGCAATTGATAGTTTACGTTTAGTGCTTGGTGGGGCCTGGCTATTTTTAATTGCGGCAGAGGCAATTGCAGCAACAGAAGGCCTTGGTTACAGGATATTTTTAGTTCGTCGGTATTTAGCAATGGATATTATTATCCC
>JBFHSP010000105.1:0-9984 GCA_041591085.1 Kangiellaceae bacterium
GGTGGCTTCATCACTTTTAGTATCTTGGTTGCTTTAGGCACTCGATTAATCGGTGTTGGTGTTAACCCATTAAAAATAGAAACTTTGAGTTTCAAAGCATTAACCAATTTAATGATTGTGATTGTCGCTATTCAAATCGCACTAGGCGGATGGACCAGCGCTAATTACTCAGCATTAGCTTGTACCGATTTGCCAATTTGCTTCAGTGGCTGGTGGCAACAAGCCGACTTTATTGAAGGATTTCAATTATGGGGCCATGGTGCAGAAACCTATCAGTATGGCGTAATATCTAATGACGCCAAAGTGGCGGTTCATGCTGCTCATCGGATCGGTGCCATGGTCGTGTTAGTAGCGTTATCATTTTTCTTATTTAGGCTGTTTAAATCTGTGGGCCAAACTGAAAAACGTTATGCATGGGTTTTGCTTATTTTATTGGTGATTCAAATATTGTTGGGGATCAGTAACGTCGTCTTTGGTTTACCCTTAGCAGTCGCCGTAGCACATAACGGAGTTGGAGCTTTGCTTTTAGTCAGCTTGGTTAGTTTTAGAACTCAAATCTGGATGCGTAGACACGCACATTTATCATGAGTAATCACAAAACTATGACTAATAAACAAGCAGGTTGGCAGGACTATTTTGAGCTGTGTAAACCTAAAGTTGTGGCATTAATTTTATTAACTGCTGTCGTTGGAATGTTTTTAGCGGTACCAGGTATGGTTCCCTTTAATATTTTAATTCTAGGTACGCTCGGCATTGGTATGGCCTCGGGCGCCGCTGCGGTAGTTAATCATGTCGTGGATGCCGCCATCGATGCCAAAATGGCTCGAACTCTAAATAGACCTGTTGCTACTGGTGTGGTTGATCCTAAATCAGCATTATTATTTGCCGCACTATTAGCCGCAACTTCAATGGCTATTCTTGCGCTTTGGGTGAACCCTCTAACAGCGGTATTAACTTTTTTTGGTTTAGTTGGTTATGCGTTTGTTTACACCATGTATTTAAAACGAGCCACACCTCAAAACATTGTGATTGGTGGGCTTTCTGGTGCAATTCCTCCACTGCTCGGTTGGATTTCTGTAACAGGACATGATGGTCAAATTCCGGCGGATGCTTTATTACTGGTTTTAATTATTTACGTTTGGACTCCTCCACATTTTTGGGCTTTAGCCATTCATCGAAGAGATGATTATGCCAAAGCAGAAATTCCGATGTTGCCCGTCACTCATGGTATTGAGTTCACCAAAACCAACATTATTTTCTACACCATACTTTTGTTGTTATCGACAATATTACCTTACTTAACTGGTACTTTTGGCTTGATCTATTTGATCGCATCTACAGTACTTGGGATTATATTTTTGATTTTTGCGATACGGTTAAAATATTTTGATAAACCAGGGCTTGCGATGGCCACCTTTGGTTACTCTATTGTTTATCTAATGATTTTGTTTGTTGTGATGTTGATTGATCATTATGTGGAAATCTATTTATGAAATATCTTAAATCCACGATGTTTTATTCGTTAATAATTATTTTTATTTTGGGTATCTCCATTTTACTTGGAATTAAAGTCGGAGAGAATAAAACTCCTAAACATGCAAAAGTTTATCCTGAATTAAAAACAGTGGCATCATTCAAACTGAATTCAGGAAATTCAATAATTACAGAAGAACTATTTAAAGAACACTGGACCTTTGTCTTTTTTGGCTTCACCTATTGCCCCGATGTTTGCCCAACAACCATGTCGGCATTAAAGAATATGGTCGAACGATTACCAGCTGAAGTGCAAAAACAAACTCAAGCTTTATTAGTCTCGGTTGATCCCGAAAGAGACTCCCCTGAACTCATTGAAGAATACGCCAAAGCCTTTAACCCAAGTTTTATCGGTGCGACTTCCCCCGATGTTGATTACCTTAAAGCGTTTGCCTTAGACTTTGGCGCAATTTTTTATAAGTCGGGTGACTTAGAATCTCAAGATTATTTAGTAGATCATACAGCGAAAGTGTTTTTGATTAATCCAAAAGGGCAAAGAGTTGCTATTTTTAATAAAAGCATGGAATCGCCCTCAGAAGGCTATGAGTATAATATAGAGCAAATGGTGAAAGATTTTAAGATTATTCAAAGCTTGTAATCTATAGAGTACTAGAGGTATTTGAATAGCTATTTGTCAATAAGTACATATTATTTTCAACCGTAAATAGTTACAGTTTAGTTACGAATTTTGAAATAAAGAATATGACAATGGATTTAACGAAATACGCAAATGATGGTTGAGGAATTTCTAAGCAAGCGTTTATTTCTATTGAAAAAGCACTTAGTTCTCTTGATGATCTTTCGGTTATTGAGTTTGGCTCTGGCTTTTCAACTCAGTTCTTTTTGGATTACGCAAGTGAGCATGAAAAAGCTCTTCACCTAGACTCTTTTGATAATGACAAAAAATATAAACATAACGAAGCGACACTTTGTGATTTGATGGAATGTAAAGACGCTGCTTATGAAGCAATGTTCAGCAAAAAGCAACTCGATTGGAGCTTAATGAAGAAGCGATTTTGGCGACCTAAGTCAAGACAAAAAAATTGTTTTTATCGAATCGATGAGTCTAAGTTAAAGAGCAACTATAATTTTGCCATGATTGATGGTCCTCATGGTAATGGTCGCAACTTAGCTTTTTTGTTACTACAGCACCGTATGTCCTCAGGCTTTATTTTTATTGATGATTTTAACCACTACGACTTCTTAGAAAAAGCACATCAGTTTTTTAATCTAACCGAAATTGAGCGTGTCGAAAAGCCTAAAGATAATTACGTTTTACTTAAAATCAATTAGCTAAAGGCTTTTATTCTAAGTAAATTAAATAACAGCGCTTAGACTCACAATAACGAACAAGGCCCTTAAAACGATATTCAGTACCATTGATGGTTCGGCTTAAATTGGCATTAATAGAGTCTTGCAGTTTCGGATGCTCAAATTTGAACCAAGGCTTATCTAAATACACAAATATAATTAGATGAGCCGAATTTCTTAGCCAAGTTGGCATTTCATGTTCATATTCAATATCTATTGCACTATCTATGATGTCTCTATATCGATTTGGAGTGACCGGCCTAGATTTTTTCTTTTTCGGGTACAAGGATGCTTCATTTTCTGAAGGTCTTGTTTTAAATCGTCTGTGAACCCATAAATAATGTTCTGGAGCATTTATTAAATAACTTTCTAAAAATTGATTAATTAACAACGCATCTTCATTTTCATTGGTACCACCAATTTTAATCGGAGGATGAATCGTTATTTTAACCTTGTTACCGACTCGTTCCTGAGTCATCGGTATGACTGGTGCCTTAGTTAATTTTACAAATCGCGATGTAGCGGTAATAGTTGCTGCAGAGACGTCGAAGAATGGCACAAATACACTTTGGGCTCTGCCATAGTCTTGATCTGCCGCATACCAAACAAAACCATTACTTTTTATCCATTTGATCATTTCACGGGTATTCTCACGAGGGATCGGATGAACGAATCGGCTTCGGCCTTGGGTCATAACCCGTTCTAATAATTCTTGTTCATTTTTTCGATATAGAGCCGCTATAGGGAATTGCTTACCCAATAAACAACCACCAATCTCTAAGCTGGTAAGGTGAAAAGAAAGCAGGAGTCCACCAGTGCCTGCATTCTTGGCTTGCTCTAAATATTTTAAGCCTTCTATTTCGGTAATTGCTTTCCAATTGCGTTCAGGACCTAGCCATAACATCGTAGTTTCTAAAAGACCGATTCCAGTCGAAATTAAATTGGCATGAACGAGTTCTTGCTGTTTAATTGGTGAAAAATTGGGAAAGCACAGTTCTATGTTTTTTTTGGCAATGGCCTTTCTTGAGTTAGCGAAGCGATTCATGATTGCGCCGAGCAACACTCCAAATCGCTTAATCCAAGAGTAGGGTAAATAAGCAATTAGCTTCCCTAAAAACAGAGCAAAATATAGAGGCCAGTTTTTTATTGTCATTATTAAATTCTTCTTGGCTAATTTTTAGTCGTTTGCTTGGTATAAAAGCTCACCAATTCAGTGGTTTATGATATCCTATACTTTTCCAAGCATCAAAACTCAAACCGATGAATCAACCGCCAATTTATAAAGCCTCATGGTACGATGGACTGATGGGCCTATTTTATCGAATCGCTTCAGATGGTTGGTTGCCGCCCTCATGGTTTTCCAGATTGCCTCCTAAGTCAACAGAGTTAAAGCCTGTTAAAGGAATGATGAGCTTGGAAATTGTCAGTCACTGCTGGAATTATTCAAATACTTTGGCGTACCAGTTAAGCTCTTTAGTAAATCATCCTCCAAAAGCACTCAAACTAAAACACACTGTTTTTTATTGCCCTGAAGACGGCAAGACAGAGCAGTTATTGGATTATTTTAAAACTATTGAAGTAGATAATGTGGAATGGAACCCTCAACCATTACCAAAAGAACACTTGCTAAGAAGAAGTATCGGTCGCAATAGGGCTGCGCTAAATACGGATGCCGATTGGATTTGGTTTACCGACTGTGACATCATTTTTGGGAAAGATTGCTTAGATTCATTGGCCAAAGCGTGCCAAGGCTTGCAAGAGCGTTTGATCTTTCCATTGCACGAATATACGACCCCTATGCTCGCAGATGATGACCCTATGTTACAAGAACAAGCTAAACCGCAAGTGGTCTCCATTGACGAGTCCAATTTTACCTTTCAAACTCGCGACAAGGCGAAAGGCGCTTTTCAAATTGTACATGGCGATGTAGCGAGAGCAGTTGGTTATTGTGCTGACATCAGCATCTACCATAAACCTCAGGAATTTTGGCGCAAAACCTACGAAGACAAAGTGTTTCGTTGGATATTACAAGGTCGTGGTGTCCCAGTTGACATCCCCGCAGTATTTCAAATCAGACATATTCATAAAGGTCGATATAAGAAAGATTCATTTTGGTCAAAAGTACGATCAAAAGTTCGTCGTTTACAAGAGTAATATTTGATGGCAAAACAAAAAAAGACACTCAGACAAAAAGTTCAATGGTGGTGGAATACTCGAATTATTGGATGGTGGAAATATAAAAGAAATGCCGAGAGTAAAAAACGTAATGCAAAAAAGGCTGGCATTGTTGAGTTTAAAAATATAGCGCAAGAATTTAAGTCGGACAGAACGCAAAAAAATGACAAATCGATCACTGTAATTTTAACGGCATACAAACGGTCGGAATATTTGGTCGATCAAATAAAAGCGTTAAAAAATCAAACTTGCCCACCAAATGAAATCTGGGTGTGGACTAATAAAAGTGATATTGATTTGCTAGATGTCTCTGAAATAGCTGATCGTGTTGTTGTGAGCAACACTAATTGGAAGTTTTGGGGGCGATTCTCATTGGCAATGATGGTAAGAACCGAGTTTGTCGCTTTTTTTGATGACGATATTCTTCCTAATACACACTGGTTTGAGAATTGTTTAAACACTATTGAAAACGGTTTTGATGGCATATTAGGTGGCTCTGGAGTCATTTTGCCAACCACAGGTGGTTATTCTTCAAAAAGTAAAGCCGGATGGAATGGTTTGCATACTACCGAAGTGAGTCAGGTTGATTTGGTTGGACATGCTTGGTTTATGAGAAAGCGGTATGTTCAGTACATTTGGCGCGAAGAACCGGTAACTTGGGATAATGGTGAAGACATACACTTGAGCTACATGGCGCTTAAGTACGGAGAGATTAAAACCTTTGTTCCTCCGCACCCAGAAGGTGAACAGCATTTGTGGAGTTGTCAACCCGAGTTTGGTAAAGTGGTTGGTCGATTAAATGTAGCGACTTATAAAACGGTTGATCATAAAGACTTGCGAAGTGAAATCGTTGATGCTCATAGAGCTGATGGCTGGAAGCTTTGCTCAGAGTGATATTGCAACTTGATAGTTTAACGCTTTAAAATTTCTATCCAAGGATATTGAGTAGACTGATTTGTGGCCATTATTTCCAGCATCATATAGGTCATTTTCTTGGTATTGTACTCATTTAAAATGCGTGATTGAAACTTGCGAGCGATGCTTTCTCTTAAACTCTCTTCATGTAAATATTTATGTAATTCTATTTTCAGAGTTTCAATGGAATTAAATGAGATAACTTCGTCATTTTCAAATAGCTGATAAAGCCCAGGAAAATAATGAGTTAAAAAGAATGTGCCGAAAGTCCCATAATGTGTTAGTCGATCACTGGTGTACTTATCTATATTGTGAAAAGCATTAAGTCCTATCCCTATTTTGGCCGATTGAATAGCCTTAATATATTGTTCTCCGCGTACTTTTCTATTGGGATTGAGTCGGGCAATCTCTCGCTTAATTTTTTGAAGCACAGAGTTATTATTTTTTACAACGGTATTGTCTGCTCCGCCAAAAAAAGTGACATCATTTCGTGTTTTTAGATAGTTTATGGTTTCAAGTCTTTCTGACCCAGCAAATCCGTAGGCTGAGCCAGTAAAAATGATCTCTTTTTCTTTAGAAGAAGAGCTTGGGTTTTGAGTCGGTAAGTCAGAATCAGAAGGATTTAAAAAATAGGAGGAATAGTTTGCCATACCTTGAATATGGTAGTTCTTTAGGGTTTCTCCCGCTGAAGTCATAAAAAAGTGATCAATGTTAGGAAGTAATTGCTTCATCCATTCTGGAACTGGTATTCGAATATCACCATACCAAAGCGCTGTATGAACGCCAGACTGTTTGATCTTTTTCAAAGTTTCAACGCTTAATTTCTCACCTTTACCGATAAAAACCAAATCGACTTTTCTAGCCTGTTCTAATAATTGGTCTTCAGATTTTTCGACTCCCAGCTTCTTGTAATGGGTTTTAAAATCAAATGGTATAACGACATGACCATTTTGAGTAAAACCCTTGGCTAAAATAATATCTCCACCTAATTGGTGGTCATTAAAAATACCGTAATGAAGGATGTTCATTTTTATTCTTTAATTTACTATTAAGTGAGTTATTATAAAGAGCCTTAACTTTGAGTCTAGTAGCAAATTTGAGTTTGCCTATTCAAGTAAATGTTATTACCGAGAATTGAATGAACTTAAAAAAAGTTGAGAATAAAAGGATTACAATTATTGGAAGGCTAACAATCGCTTTAGGAGCAATAGTCATGATTGCTCCTTTAGGATTCGCAGAAATATTCGAACATTACACCGGCCTGTTAGGTTTGGGGCTCATTTTTGCCGGAGCTTCTATTCTCAAAATGAGAAAAGACCAACTTAATTAATCTTTTTTATCGTCAACTCGTTTTTTTGGATAATTGACCCAAATGATGTCAACGTTGGAAGTAGAGCCTTTTGAAACTCTCTCTACTTGTGCAATGGTATCATAGTCGACTTCGTATACTGGTTGTTGCGATTGGTGAGCACATCCGAAAACGGTAAGTACAGCAGATGATACTAGGGCCACTTTTAAAAGTTTAGTTTTCATAACTATTCCTTAAATCACAGGGTTAAACAAAACCAAAACTGAATAAAGCCTTTGTTTAAACTTTAACCAGTCGTCTAGTTTAAAGATAGCTTATTTTTGTAACACTTTGTTTTATAAATAAAAAATTAAACTTAAATTCAATATTTTTATAACTAAAAATTATCTGTACTTTGATTAAAGCGACGCCCAATCCAATAATCAACACTCACAAACTTCCCCGCACCAGAGCTTAAAAGAACGAATAGCATTAAGGTATAAGTGACAGCAAACTCAATCCCATTATTTAAAATCACAAAACTGCCTTTTTCGGTTAACCAGTTGTAATTGCCATGTTCTTTTAGTAGGTAGCGAGCCGCATCGAGACGCTCCGAAATACCAGGATCTGCTGATGATGCTATAGCGGCCCATCCGTTATCCCAGTGCACAGCAAATATAGCGACAAGCATAGTAATAATAAGGGGAATGCTAGTTAATCGAGTTGCAAGTCCTATCAACAATAAAAATGCGCCAAGATACTCTGTTAAACCGGCGAGATAAGCCATTATTAGAGGAAAAGGAAGATTTAGACTGTGTTCAAACCAATAGGCGGTGTCTTCTATATGCCCTAGTTTTTGTGCTCCAGCCATATAAAAGGGAAAAAATAGAAATATTCGGAGGGTTAGCGGCCCTAAAAATGACAGTTGCTGTAACATTAAATTAAATTTGTTCAAAAAAGAAATCATAGTAGTTATTCATTTAGTTTTATGGTCATTTAAAGACGCAGTTTAAAGTTTATTGTTTCAAATTGATGGCCAATTATTTTAGCTTTTGTGGAATTCGATGACGTAGCTAACTGTTTTATTATAAGATGCACAGCTAATTTATTCGGTTTTGATAGTCTTTCGTCAATCACGAAAATAAGGACACTTACTTTGACCGTCACCGTTCCCCCTGATACAGAAGTCATATTGGCGCTAAAAAATAATGATACCAAGATGTTTCAGTTGGTTATGGAAACTTGGTATGGCTCGATGTTTTACGTTGCGAGCTCGATTGTTGGCGAGGCCATTGCTGATGAAGTGATTCAAGAAGCTTGGGTGTCAGTGATGCGTGCACTACCAAAATTCGAAGGAAGGTCTAGCTTAAAGAGTTGGGTGATGAGAATTGTGTCAAACGAAGCTAAAACGCGTTGGCGCAAAGAATCTCGCAATGTCTCACTGGACCAAATGAATGATTCTTGGGCAACTGATCCTCGGTTTAATCAACAGGGTCATTGGCAAGCGCCCGATCAACAGTGGCATGCAGACTCGCCAGAAGGCATTATGCAAGCTGAAGAGCTGCATAACTGCATTAAAAAACACATTGATCTTCTACCCGATAATCAGAAGTCGGCGTTAATGTTAAAGGAAGCTGGTGATCACTCTCTTGAGGAAATATGTAACATTTTAGAGGTTTCTTCATCTAATGTCAGAGTGTTACTGCATCGCGCTAGAGACAAAATTTTACAAGTCATTGATCGTTTTGAGAGAGAAGGCAAATGTTAGGCTTACCGAGTTGCAAAGAAGTTTCTGAACAAAGCAGTGCGGCTCTCGACGAACCATTATCGTTTGGAAAAAAGCTTGCTCGAAAACTTCATTTAATGATGTGTGAGCAATGTCGCCGATATTCTGAAAAAATTTATTTAACTAAACAGTCTATTCTGTTTTGGGCTGAGGGAAAGTCGATGCCTGAAACAATCAAACAGCAATGCCTAGATGATTTTGAAAAGCATCATTGCCAACATAAGAATGATTCATGAATTATATAGAAATTAATAAAAAACTTTGGAATCAACGGGTTGATGCCCATGTTGATTCCGAATTTTACGATAATGAATCGTTCATTAAAGGTCGAAACAGTTTAAATGAAATAGAAATGGCATTGTTGCCGGATTTAAACAAGAAGTCAGTCATTCATTTACAGTGTCATTTTGGTCAAGATTCGATTTCGCTGGCGAGACTAGGTGCCGAGGTTACCGGAGTTGATTTTTCTGACAAAGCCATTGAAAAAGCTAAGGAACTAGCCACTCAATGTAATGTAACGGCGGAATTTATCGAGCATGATGTTTTAACGCTTTCTGATAATCATCATAAACAATATGACTTGGTATTTTCCTCTTACGGCACCATTGGCTGGCACCCCGATATGTCCCGGTGGGCTAAGGTGGTGTCGTCTCTATTGAAGCCTGGAGGACGAATGCTTTTGGTTGAGTTTCACCCGCAAGTTTGGATGTACGATCAGGACTTTAAAAGTATCAAGTATTCCTATTTTAACAAAGAGGCAATTATTGAATCTCATCAAGAAAGTTATACCGATAACAGTCAGGTTGATGAATCAATGCAAGAAATAGGTTGGAATCACAGTTTATCGGAAGTGATAAATGCTCTTATCAAGCAAAATTTAAAAGTAGTTCACTTTTCCGAATACGATACGTCGCCTTATAACTGTTTCAATCATTCGATACCTTACGGTGATGGATTTGCTATTCAAGGCTTAGAA
>JBFHSP010000106.1:0-9929 GCA_041591085.1 Kangiellaceae bacterium
CTGGATGCATTGCCAGATCAGCTTATCGTTTCAACACTTAAATGGGCTACCGGTAGTGATCATTGAAGTGCTTGCCGCGCAAGATCAACACAGTTTACATAAAGACAGTCCGCTGCAGGATCAAAGCAAAGCCACGTTATCGATTGTCAGAAACCTAGCCCATGAAATTAAAAATCCATTAAGCGGCCTGCGCGGTGCGGCGCAGTTGCTCCAGCGAAAACTGAGTAGCGAGCTGCAAAAATACACTGAAATAATCGTATCAGAAGCAGACCGATTGCAAAGCTTAGTGGATAGAATGCTGACGCCCGCTAAACCAGAAGCCAAGGTACAGCAAAACATTCATGAGCTGACCGAACGCACACTGCAGTTGTTAGAGGTACAACATCATCAACAATTAAAGATTAAACGCGATTATGATCCGAGTCTGCCTGATCTTTTCATCGCGCCAGAACAAATCTTTCAAGCCTTATTAAATCTCGTAAAAAACGCTTGCGAAGCCATGGATCACAAGGGACAACTTACAATAAGAACTCGCGCCATTCATCAGCATTCTATTGAATCCAAACAATATAAATTGATGATAAAAATTGATGTCGAAGACACCGGGCCCGGTATTGAGCCGGAGCTAATCGATTTAATTTTTCTTCCTACCATTAGCGGAAAGCACAGCAGCGGCCTTGGCTTAGGAATTGCACAAATGCTGGTTCAACAGAATCAAGGGATCATCGAGTTTGAAACTGAGCAAGGTTGCACCTGCTTTTCATTGTTTCTTCCGGTACTACCCGCTCAGACAAAGCTAAAGAGCTAGCGCATGAATGACTTAACTAACTTGCCGGTTTTAGTGGTAGATGACGATCGTTCCATTCGTTGGGTTCTCACTGAGGCGCTCAATGAAGCAGGTTTTGCGGTTACTACGGCAGAAGATGTTAACGAAGCCCGCAAAGCAATAGCCGATAACCAATTTGCCGCTATTGTCTCCGATATTCGAATGCCAGGCGAAGACGGTTTTAAATTTCTAAAATCGTTAAAGGCAGAGCAAAACCCAACGCCGGTAATTATTATGACCGCGCATTCCGATTTAGAGAGTGCGGTCAATGCTTATGATTTAGGAGCTTTCGATTACCTTCCTAAACCGTTCGATGTCGATCAAGCGATAGATTTAGTAACTCGAGCCACCCAACTCAGTAGTGAGCAGCAAACCGAGTCAGCTCAAGAAAAGCAAAACATGCCATTGATTATTGGCGAAGCGCCTGCCATGCAAGAAGTATTTCGAGCCATTGGTAGACTCTCGCGCTCCAATATTTCGGTATTGATCAATGGCGCGTCAGGCACCGGTAAAGAACTCGTTGCGCGAGCACTGCATCAGCACAGTAAGCGATCGTCGGCTCCTTTTATCGCACTTAATATGGCAGCCATTCCCAAAGACTTAATTGAGTCGGAATTATTCGGTCATGAAAAAGGGGCTTTTACCGGAGCTAATCAGCGCTACTTAGGACGTTTTGAACAAGCCAATGGTGGCAGCTTATTTTTAGATGAAATTGGCGATATGCCACTTGAAACTCAGTCTCGATTATTACGCGTTTTATCCGATGGATCTTTTTACCGAGTGGGAGGCACAACTCCAGTAAAAGCCAATGTGCGGATCATTGCAGCCACTCATCAAAATTTGGCGCAGTTGGTTCAAGAGGGTGTTTTTAGAGAAGATTTATTTCACCGAATTAATGTCATTCGTATTCAACTTCCCGATTTAAAAGATCGCCAAGTTGATATTCCTTTGTTGGCAAAATACTTTTTGAATCAGGCCGCAAAAGAACTGGAAATAGACGCTAAGTCTATAAGCTCTGAAGCGGAACAAGCACTGATGCAATTTGATTGGCCGGGCAATGTTAGGCAACTAGAAAATGTATGCCGCTGGTTGATGGTGATGTCTTCAGGTAGAGATATTCAGGTGGCCGACTTGCCACCTGAAATTAAACCTGTGCCAACAGTAAAAGCAACCGTTCATTCTCAACAGTGGCAAATTGGTTTACGGAGCGCGCTTGAGCAACAAGTATTACAAGGTGATGAAAGTGCCTTACAAAATATTCAACATGAAATTGAATCGATATTAATTGATGTCGCGCTATCCCTCACCAATGGCCATAAACAAGAAGCAGCCAAACTATTAGGTTGGGGCCGTAACACCATTACCCGCAAATTAAAAAAACATACTCCCAACAGCAATTAATTGCCCGTTGGTAAATCAAACATTAAAAGTGATCACATGTTAAATATCGTTTTATACCAACCAGAAATTCCACCGAATACCGGTAACATCATTCGCTTATGTGCCAACACCGGCTTTCAGTTGCATTTAATTAAACCACTCGGGTTTGAGCTCGATGATAAACGCATGCGTCGCGCAGGTCTCGATTATCACGAGTGGGCGCATGTAAAAATACATGAAGACTACGAAAGTTTTTTGGCCACCGAAAAACCACAAACATTATACGGCGCATCCACCAAAGGCTCGGCTCGCTACGACCAAGCGCCTTATAAAGCAGGTGATTATTTAATGTTTGGCCCTGAAACTCGTGGTCTACCAGTAGAAATTAGAGAGTCGTTAGCAAAAGATCATGTATTGAAACTACCCATGTGTGCCGATAGCCGCAGTTTAAATTTATCCAACTCAGTGGCTATTTTTGTGTTTGAAGCTTGGCGACAACTGAATTTTGAGGGTGCGGTTTTATAGGTGATTGCCTTCAATTTCATTCAAATTTGACTGCTTTATTTTTCAATCAAATAACAACATTTAACATGTACAGTATATTGAACATCTCAAAGAAGTGAGCTATAGTTGAACAATATATTGTACAAGTAGGTGATTTATGAAAGTTGTAAGCTTTACCGAAGCAAGAAATAGCTTAAAAGCGGTGCTTGATTCTGTCGTTGAAGATGCAGACACCACCGTCATAACACGCCGAGACTCTGAAGATGCGGTGGTGATGTCATTAGACTATTACAACAGCCTTATGGAAACGGTTCATTTATTGAAGTCTCCGGCTAACGCTGAGCATTTAAGCAAATCGATCGCGCAATATAAAAGCGGCAAAACAATCCAGCGAGATATAGAGAGTGAATAGCAGGCTTTTATGTTGGACTGATGAAGCATGGAAGGATTATGTTTATTGGCAAAGCCAAGATAAAAAAACCTTAAAACGCATTAACAAACTGATTAATGACACAAAGCGATCTCCTTTTGAAGGAATTGGTAAACCAGAACCTCTTAAAGAAAATTTATCTGGTTTTTGGTCTCGCAGAATAGATGATACCAATCGACTCGTTTACGCAGTAGAAGAAAAAGCATTAACGATTATTTCTTGTAGATATCATTATTGAGAGAGATATTTTAATGCTTAAGTATATGCTCAGCTGTTTTCAAACTAGTTACTAGTTAGTATTTGCTTTAGTGATAATTGGCGCGGTATTGTCTCAGTTAAGAAACTAAAGTTTTACGCACTGCTCTAGAGAACAAAGTAAGTCAATAAAACTCTTGATATAAATTTAAGCCCCGTTTTTGTGCTTTAAGCGTTTCAATAAAATCATATTTAAAAGGGAACTAGAAATGATCACTAAGCAATGTTTTGAGTGTAAAGGAGAACTTCCTTTTGCAGTCAGCTCAGATTTAATTAAATCCCCATCGTGTGGAGCAGTTAATGAGTCTGAATCTAATGGCGAGCCTCATTTAAAATCTATTATGGATAAGAAGCGCTTTAGAAATAGCGAAGCCTCTGGATATATAGGTTCTATTAGTGGAGGTTGCTCCGGAGACACAAGTGGAGATGGCGGATGTTAATTTAGTTAAACCCTAGATAATGTAGCCAAAATAAATAGCAGTCATTACATTATTAATTGATATGGTCAACTCTTTAGATAATAGCCAACATAAAAAAGTATGGAGCTAGAATATACATGAATAAAAATATCTACATTCCGTTTTTAATATTAGTTTTTTTTGGTTGTTCTGATAAGGCGAGTGAACAAAATGAACTTAAGAATAAGGATGTACAAAAACACTCTAATTTTGATTCAGAATTTTCAATACCATTCGAAAAATATCAATTAGAAAATGGGTTAACCATTATTTTACATCAAGATAATTCAGATCCAATTGTGGCATTGTCAACAACGGTTCATGTTGGCTCTAATAGAGAACAACCGGGTAAAACTGGATTTGCACACTTTTTTGAGCATATGGCTTTTAATGATTCTGAAAATGTTCCTCAAGGCGCTAATCGAAAAATGATCGAGGAGCTTGGCGGAAGTCGCAATGGTAGTACATGGCCTGATGGCACAAATTATTACGAAGTGGTACCAAAAGATGCTTTCGAAAAGTTACTTTGGATTGATTCTGATCGATTAGGATTCATGATAAACACGGTAACCGAAGATGCTTTGGAACGTGAAAAACAAGTCGTAAAAAATGAAAAAAGACAACGTATTGATAATCGACCCTATGGTCACACTTATCATGTAATCAATAAAAACCTATATCCGTTAGACCACCCTTATAATTGGACTACTATTGGCGATTTAAAAGATCTGCAACAAGCTACATTAGATGATGTAAGAAAGTTTTACGACGAATATTATAGCCCTAGTAATGCTACTTTTGTTATTGCCGGCGATATTGATATCGAGAAAACCAAAACAATGGTAGAGCGTTGGTTTGGCGAAATAAAATCTGGTACGCTAGCTGCAGATCCAGCTCCTCGTCATGTAACACTTGAATCATCTAAATCTTTGTTTCATCTCGACAACTTCGCTAAAGTTCCGGAGCTCAGAATCACTTTTCCAACAATTGAAATGTATCATCCCGATAGTTACCCCCTTGCAACATTAGCAAGTCTATTAACTGAAGGTAAACGAGCTCCACTTTACAAAGAAATCGTAGAATCTGAAAAATTAGCACCATCAGTTTGGGCATTTCATAATGCAATGGAAATCACTGGAGTTTTTAGCATTGGTGTTCGAGCTAATGAAAACATCGACTTAGATAGCGTTAAATTGAGTATTGAAAAAGCTCTTGCTAACTTTGAAAAAGATTTATTTGATGATAAAGATCTTGAACGCATTAAAATTCAACAGGAAGTAGAATTTTATTCTGACAATGATAGCGTCTTAGAAAGGGCTATCTCTTTGGGTAGATATAATGAATATGCGGGTGATCCTTCTTTTATAGCCCAAGATATTAAAAATATTCAATCGGTTACAAAAGCTGATGTTATTAGAGTATACGAGAAATATATAAAAAATAAGCCTGCTATTTACACAAGTTTCGTTCCTAAAGATCAGCCTTTATTAACATTAGAAAATTCTTTAAAAGCAGGTGTAGAAGAAGAAGTAGTTGTGCAAAATAACGAAAGGGAATTCGATTCAGCCAAAATTGCAAGCTACAGTAAAACACCTACCAAACATGACCGTACAGAGCCTCCATTAGGAGAAGCCCCCAAACTAACAAGTCCTAAGATTAATTCTACGATTTTAAAAAATGGCTTATCTGTACTAAGCATTGAACATCGTGAAATGCCAATCGTGAATTTTCAAGTTCGTATTGATGGCGGGGCTCTAGTAGAGGAGCAAAATACTTTCGGGACTGCAACTCTTTTAGCAAGCCTGATAACTGAAGGCACAGCGGAAAAAACTTCTGAAGAGTTAGAAGATGAATTAGCACTACTAGGCGCAAGTATATCTGCAAGAGCAACATTAGACGCTATTTATATAGAAGGATCGACCTTAGCCAAAAACTATCTTCCAACAATCGATCTTCTTAAAGAGATTCTATTAAAGCCTCGCTGGGATGCACAAGAATTTGAACGCCTAAAGCTAAAACAAGTTAATTCAATAACGCAAACAAAAGCAAATGCGAGCGCTATAGCTTATCAAGTTTATTATAGAACTCTCTTTGGCGCATCAAATAGACAAGGCCATCACCTAAACGGAACCGTCGAGTCTGTATCCTCTCTTGATATTGAACACTTAAAAGCCTATTACAAGAATTATTTTTCTCCTAAAGCTGCAACACTTCATATAGTTGGCGACGTTACTGTTGAAGCCATAAACAAATCGGTTTCAGATCTTGCCGAAAATTGGAAAGGCGAACAAGTATTGTTGCCGCAACTTAAGGAGGTACCAAAAGTAGAAATTCAGCGGTTATATTTTGTTGATTTGGATAATGCTAAACAGTCAGCAATTTATGCTGGTAAACTAACCATAAACTCACAACATAGAGATTTTTTTGAGTTAAATACAGCACATAATAGGCTTGGTAGCGGAATGGGTGCTCGATTAGGACAAACGCTCCGAATAGAGAAAGGTTATACTTATGGAGCTTATGCATGGATTGATGAAGAAAACTATTTATCTCCTTTTATAGTTTCTACTCAGGTAAGAACTAATGTAACTCTAGAGTCTCTAGAAATTATTAGAAATCTAGTTTCTAACTATGATGAAACACTTTCTGAAAACGAGTTAGAGTTAATTAAAAACTTGCTAATTAAGAGAGATAGTCGTCGCTTTGAAACAACTAATAGCTTACTAAATTTGTTGAACAATATCAGTCTTTACGGTAAATCTGAAACTTTCATACAAGAGCAACAATCGAAACTTGAATCAATCAGCCTCGAAAGAGCTCGTTCGTTATATCAAACTTACCTCAATGAGGAAGATATGATTTACGTAGTAGTAGGTGATGCTAAAACGCAACTAGAAAGATTAAGTAAATTAGGGCTTGGTGAGCCTGTATTGGTTAATTCAGACGGAGTTCGATTATAAATAGAGAAAGATAAAAGTCTATAAATAACTGTTAAAACTTAACTCGACATAACTTTATTTGGCTCAATAAAATTTAGAAAAACGGAGGGTTCAATATGAGTTACATTTCAAAGATTGCGCAGCTGGCTATTACGGTAAGCGAGGTAGAAAAAGCACTTGGATTTTATCGCGATATTTTGGATTTGAACTTTTTGTTTTCACCTTCAAAAGACCTTGCATTTCTACAATGTGGAGAAACTCGCATTATGCTCAGTACTCCACAAGGCGCCGGAGAAGTTGGCAAGAACTCTATACCCTATTTTTTGGTAGAAAATATTGAGTCAGCCTACGAGCAAGCAGTGAACTCTGGGGCTACAGCTGAAAGAGCACCACAGCTTGCCGCCCAAATGCCTGACCACGAGCTCTGGATTGGCTTTTTAAAAGATCCAGACGGAAACCTTGTGGGCCTCATGGAAGAGAAAAGATAAACTTTATACGATAGTAATTAGTGATATGGTTAAAGTGACGTGTTTTCAGCACTGAGCTTTACCGTAATTTTTAAATTACAAAAATCTTACTTAAGAAGAGGAAATAACAATGAGTATGATCAATGAGTTTAAACAATTTGCTGTAAAAGGAAATGTGGTTGATATGGCAGTCGGTATCATAATTGGTGCTGCGTTTGGTAAAATTGTCACCGCGTTAGTTTCTGGTGTCATAATGCCACCCATCGGCGTGTTATTAGGTGGCGTAGACTTTTCCGATTTAGCCTTTGTCGTACAAGAAGCTGTGGGAGCAACCCCGGCGGTTGTGATCAAATACGGTGCGTTCATTCAAACAGTGATTGATTTTACCATCATTGCCTTCGCAATTTTTATGTTAGTTAAAGGCATTAACTCTTTGAAGAAAAAAGAAGAAGAAGCTCCTAAAGCTCCTTCGGCTCCCTCAGTAGAAGAAACCTTATTAACTGAAATTAGAGATTTACTAAAGGCTAAAGCCTAGTTTCTCCCCTATCATCTAATGCCCTCACCGTAGCACTAAGCACCAGTGCTATTTTCAGGGCATTAGATAATTCTTATTTCACAATCGCTCATTGGAGCAATGTGATATTCAAAATATAAACAAACGCTTAATTGTCCCTTACTTTACAAAAACCACATCATAGTAGGGTTTAATAACTGAATTAATGCGGTCATTACACATCTACAGATTTGACTAAAATGCATTGTAGAACTAATTTTTTAATTGTTATTGGCTATACGAATAAATTAGTTAAATAAGTGACCGCACTTTGATTCAATTGACAAGTGAAAACAAAGGGAAGCTATGAGGGAGGCCCCAGTCGTCATAAAAAAACTCACCGAGGTTAATCTACTCAATCTTCTTGAACATGCTGATATTGGCGTGGTAATTCACACCAAAGATACCGCAGTGGTGTACGCCAATCCAACTGCGCTAAGGTTACTGCGATTGTCTTTTTCACAAATGATAGGAAAAGACGCCTTAGATCCTCAATGGCAGTTTATTGACGAACATCACCTTCCATTGCCTTTAGACGAATACCCGGTTTATCGAGTGCTCAACCATGAACAACCCTTGCATAACCAAGTCCTAGGATTAGTTGATGGTCACCACAATGATGTCACATGGTTTAGTGTCAGCGGATACTATGAGGGAGATAAAAACACTAATGATGGATTCATCGTCATTAGCTTTGTTGATATTACCGATAAGAAAATACAGTTTTCTTTTGAAGATATCGTTCAAAATACTCAAGACATTGTGATAGTGACTGAAGCGGATAACATCAACCGTCCGTTTGGCCCTAAAATTGTTTATGTTAATCCCGCTTTTGAAAAACTGACCGGTTATAAGGCGGAAGAAGTCATAGGTGAAACACCTCGTATTTTACAAGGTCAAGATACTGATAAAGAAACGCTCATCCGTATTCGAACTGCTTTAGAGCAACAAACACCTTGCTCTGAAGTTATTTTAAATTACGCTAAAGATGGCAGGCCATATTGGCTAGATATAAATATTATTCCTTTAACCAATCGATTTGGAGAAGTCACTCATTTTGCTGCGATTGAACGCGATATTACTTCCAGAATTCATTTTGAAAAGGCTATGAAGCAACGAAACAATGAATTAAATACCCTGAAGAAAGATCTGCAAAAATTAGTAGAGGAAAAAACCGAAGCATTACGCCAAACTAATTTGAAACTCCACCGCATCGCCCATGAAGACTCACTCACCGGAATTCCAAATCGAATGTCTTTTATGATGCAAGCAGAGCAACAACTTGCTCGCGCTAAACGCGGAAGCCTTACGATTGGTGTAGCTATATTAGATGTAGATTATTTCAAACGGATTAATGACACTTTCGGTCATGATGTTGGCGATAAAGCCCTACAATTTTTAACACATACTATGCGAAACTCGCTGCGGCAAGAAGATGTAATCGGTCGACTTGGTGGAGAAGAGTTTGCAATTTGTATCTTGTCAAGTTCCGATCAATTATTGGTCGATTCTTTGAATCGATTGCGAGAGGAAATTAGAACTCGCAGTGAAGAACTTGAGTTTGGGAGCATTTCTGTGAGTATTGGGCTCAACTCTTCTCAAGGAAAAGAAGCGCCTGATCTTAAGCAAATGATCAAAAATGCGGATCTGGCCTTATATCAAGCAAAAGATCAAGGACGAAACCGAGTATGTCATTATGACGAGAATCTTAGCTATTAATCAATGTTACAACATCCCTGTTCAAAAATTTTCAATGTTATAGTCGCGCATTAGCCAGATTAGTTAAAATTGTTTCAGCTAACTCGAATTTCGCTAACCTGTATTTCTACTTTATTTTTATAAAGAATACGAGCTAACTACGCCAAGGCTTGCTCATGAGTTGGTTCATGTGTTGACAATTAAGAATTTAAGTTTAACTCAGCTAGGAAAACAGCATTTTTTATCATTTAGTTAAGTAACCTGAGCTCAGGTTAAGTAGGGTCATGAAATTTCCCAATTGGTGCTAGAAGGCTATCAAGCAAATAAGAAGAATGGCTCGATAGTTTTATCAGGTTAAATTAAATAATGATCACCCTTACATTCTAACTAATGGTTAATTATGAGTAGGTTTTCGGTAA
>JBFHSP010000107.1:0-9914 GCA_041591085.1 Kangiellaceae bacterium
CATATCGGGCTGCGCGGTAATCACCAGCGAGTTGGTATCTTCGTGGGCTTTAATTGAATAGGGTTTACCAGCACGCTTAGTGGTGGTTTTGGCTTTATCATCGGTTTCAATCGACTCACCAACACCTTCTAGTAATTGAGCAATATCTGCGGCTTTAGCGTAGTTAAGATAAATAACCTTAGTGTTTCCATCGGTACTATTGCTGGTATCGAGCCGGGCAATCAATGCTTTGATTCTAAGACGATGTTGCTTTTCAGCAGACAACAAAATGCTGTTGGTTCTTTCGTCGGCTACAAAGCGCGGCACTGAAGCCGCCACATCATTTTGTGCGTTTTGTTTTTGTAGCGTTTCTAAAATGCGTACCACCTCAGAAGCGGCAGCATGATGAAGCTCAATCACTTCAACTTCTTCATTACTCTCGTAATCAATCTGCTCTATGATTTTTACTATACGATCCACGTTGGCTTTTGAATCATGCAATAAAATCACATTAGTCGCTCTAATTTGACCCATATGCATTTTTTGAGGAATAAGTTGACGCAAAACCGGCATTAACTGGGTCACATCAACATTATCCACTTTAATAACGCGAGTGACTTGCTCATCATCGGGGGCTTTTAAATTGCCCGAATCAACCCGGGTAGCGTCTTGTTTAACTTCTTGATCTTGAATGACTTTAACAATATTTCCTTGTTCAACCACGCCAAAGTCATTGAGCTTTAGAACACTTAAAAACAGCCCCCAAATTTCCTCTTCATTGAGTGGTTGCTGGGAAATGACATTCACTTTTTTACCTTTAACTCGATCACTCAAGATAATGGTTTTGCCAGTTAATCGACTGACGGTTTCAATAAATACTTTAATATCGGTGTCTTTAAGATTCACCGTGGCCTGACCGGCATTTGCACTCTGAGAAAGCAACAACAAAAACGAGCTGATCAATGAGGCTGCTGTAATTTTTATAAGTGTGTTCATTTGATATCTAATTCCAATACTCGTTATTTACTGCGTATCGCTTAATTTGATTGACAGATCTTGTGGCTGCCCATTTCTAATAATACTTAAATTCACTTCGGTCGCATCGCCTAATGATTGTTGCAACCCCAGTAGCTGCGACGGATCGGTTAAGCTCACGCCATTAATACTGGTCACTATGTCATTACGACGTAGTTTTAAATCAAAAAATAATCGGCGTGCTTTACCGGGTGATATTTTCACGCCTTGCAACTCGCCATTTTCCATCACCGGCTCCCAACGCATTAAATCGTTTAAACTGGTAGGGTCGCTCATTAGTTGCTGTTTGAGTTCTCCGAGCTCTCGCTTGATTCTCGGGTTATCCACCACTTGAGAAGGATCTTCGTCTTCTTGCTTTGGATCGTCTTCTTCTCGATCGGAATCTTCCTCAGCAATAATCGGGCGCGCGGTACTTTCTACTTCAAACGCTGAATCTTCTTGTTCTAGAGTTAACGATTCAAGTTGCCCCATGCGGTTAAGCAAAACTTTAGTTGCCAGTACTTCGTGTAACTTAGCACCGCTGCCACCGGTAATACTGTCACCAATAAAATACACTTCCTGTTTACCGGCTGCTTCAATAATGGCGTTGGCTTTATCTTGCTCGCTGGCGGCGTAAATACCACGTAGCTTAAGCGGTAATCGGGTTTCAGTTGCTTCCGGTTGAACCACAACCGCAACTTCTTCTGATTTAGCCGCCTCATCACCAAAAACATGATAATTTAAAGCAGCATCGACATTAATTCTATTGGATGCGGTTGTTGCTGACTGGATCATCGGACGAGAAGGCGCTGAAATGGTGTAATCGGCGCTGAAAGCCTCAACCCAAACCCAAATTAACTTAGCCACCGCATAACAACAAAAAACCCAAAGCAATACCTTAACTACCTGAAAATAAGGTTCAGGCTTTTGCCATGCTTGTAAAATTTGCGGATTCAGTGTCATTGGTTATCTTTATATTTATTTAATTATTAATTTTGAGCCTGCGCTATCCCAGTGCTTGAACTTTTCTAATGGCTCTTATTATTTGCTGCGCAGTTTATGACGCAAGCGTGCAAGCATACCAAAAAAATTTGGCGATCTCTCATTGAAACTGGGTACTATTCACAAAAATGAACAGATTTTGCGATCTTTTAGAAAAAAGTCCCATTTTTCACTAAGCAGTTATAGAAACGATGACAGAAGACAAAAAGGTTCGAATAGATAAATGGCTTTGGGCCGCGCGATTTTTTAAAACCCGCGCACTGGCAAAAGAAGCCATTGAAGGTGGTAAAGTTCACTACCAAGGCCAGCGGATCAAGCCCGGCAAAACAGTAGAGCTTGAGGCGCTGATTGAGCTCATTAGAGGTTTTGACCGTTTAGAAGTGGTTGTTTGTGCCATCAGTGACAAACGTGGCAACGCAACTATTGCTCAGCAGCTCTACCAAGAAACGCCACAAAGCATAGAAGCTCGCGAAAAAGCAAGAGAAACCCGCCAAGCTCAAGGGGTTACACACGACAAAAAGCCCGACAAAAAGCAGCGCCGAATGATCCATCGCTTTAAACGGATCAATTCGCAGGGTTAAAATACCGCTTTCAGCCTTAGCCATCGGAGTCATTTGTGAGCCAACCCGATCACCTAATTCGTTTTTTATTTGAACATCACGCAGTTCGCGGCCAGTGGATTGAACTCAGCAGTAGTATTGAGTATTTGCTGGCTGGGCATGATTACCCAGAATCGGTATCACACCTGCTTATAGAAGCGGCAATGGCCACCAATATGATGGCACAAAGCCTTAAATTTAAAGGACGATTATCACTGCAGGCGCAAAGTGACGGCCCTATTAGTTTGATTTTAGTGCAAGCCAACCATGAAAATCATTTTCGCGGAATCGCTCGGATTCAAAGACAAACACCGAATTCGTCGGATTTAAAAGAGCTGATGAAAGGCGCGCATATGGCACTTACCATAGAGCCAGAAAATGGTAAACGCTATCAAGGAGTGGTTCCTATGTATCACTCGCAATTAGGTGAAAATCTGGCTGAGTACTTTGAACAGTCTGAGCAACTGAAAACCCAATTTTGGTTTTTTGTCGGCGCGGGAAAAGCCTGTGGTTTGATGTTACAGGCCATGCCAGAAAACTCGAACAGCGGCAGCTTTGAACATCTCACCCAACTGGCCAATACGCTTGGTGCCGATGAAGCACTTAATTTACCGGTTGAACAATTACTGTATCGACTGTTTCATCAAGATCCGCTTCGACTGTTTCCGCCTCAATCGGTGTCATTTAACTGTGGCTGCTCCCGAGAAAAAACCCTGTCTTCTTTAGCGACCGTTCCTCAAGCCGAAATTGAGCAAATTATTAAGGAAGATGGCGCAGTTAAAATGCAATGTGATTTTTGTCAGGCCGAATACGTTTTCGATAGTATCGATGTGGCCCAAATTTATGCCAATGCCGGGATTAATATGCAATCTGGCACCGAGCAATAACCCGCTTTATTCTAGATTTCAGAATATTTGGTTATTTAATACAAAATCGGATTTGTTTACTGTTTTTAGGCGCGTATAATCCGCGCTCAATTTTTAATCGTAAAAGTCCCGCAAAGATTTTTACGCTCTGCACAATTAAGGAAGGTTATGGGTCTGCAAACTCCGTTTTATGCGCTTCATGTAAATGCCGGTGCACGTATGGTTGATTTTGGCGGCTGGGATATGCCCATCAACTATGGTTCGCAAATAGACGAGCATCATGCCGTCCGTCAAGACGCGGGCATGTTTGATGTGAGCCATATGACCATTGTTGACGTTAAAGGTGCAAACGCAAAACCTTTCTTACAAAAGTTATTGGCTAACGATGTTGCCAAACTTACCGTATCGGGCAAGGCGCTTTACAGTGGTATGCTTAATGAACAAGGCGGAGTGATTGACGACTTAATCACTTACTACATCCATGATGAGTTTTATCGTGTGGTAGTCAATGCTTCAACTCGCGAAAAAGACCTCGCTTGGATGACAGAGCAAGCTAAGCCCTTCGGTGTGAGCGTGGCTCATAATCCTGAGTTTGCCATGCTTGCTATTCAAGGCCCTAATGCGATTGCCAAAACTCAATCGGTTTTTTCTACCAAGCAACAACAAGACAGCGCCGAACTAGGCGTATTTTTTGCGGTTGAGTCTGAAGGTTTTTTTATTGCTCGCACTGGATACACCGGCGAAGATGGTTACGAAATCATGGTTCCGGTTGCCGAAGTTGAGTCTTTTTGGAATGCGCTGGTTGCAGCAGGTGTGAAACCTTGCGGATTAGGTGCTCGCGACACCCTACGTTTAGAAGCTGGAATGAATTTATACGGCTCAGACATGGATGAATCGATTTCTCCTTTAGAAGCCAATATGGGCTGGACCATTGCTTGGGAGCCAACCGAGCGTGAGTTTATTGGTCGAGCTGCATTAACCGCGCAAAAAGAAGCGGGCGTAGCTAATAAACTGGCTGGATTGGTGCTAGAAGGTAAGGGCGTGCTGCGCGCTCACATGAAAGTTCTCGATGAACAAGGCAATGAAATTGGCGAAACCACCAGTGGCACCATGTCTCCAACCTTAAAGTTATCGATTGCTTTAGCTCGTATTAGTAAATCAGCAGGCGAAAAAGTGTTGATCGATATGCGCGGTAAGCAAGTGCCTGCTAAAGTAGTTAAACCTTGTTTTGTTCGCAAAGGCGAATCTTTGGTATAAAATAACAACACGATTAATATGAGGTCTTAATCAGATGAGCGATATTCCAAACGAATTAAAATATGCGTCTAGCCACGAATGGGCTCGCATGGAAGAAGATGGCAGTATTGTGGTAGGTATTACTGACCATGCACAAGGTTTATTAGGTGATGTAGTTTATGTTGAGTTGCCTGAAATCGACACCGAAGTATCGGCAGGCGACGAGATTGCTGTGGTTGAATCGGTTAAAGCCGCTTCAGATATTTACTCACCCATTTCCGGTACCGTGGTTGAAGTTAACGACAGCCTCGATGGATCACCAGAAACGATTAACTCAGATTGCTACGGCGAAGGTTGGATTTTCCGAATTGAGCCAAGCAACGAAACCGACTTTGAAGACTTGATGGATGCGGAAGCATACGGCGAGTCCATCGACGAAGACTAAATTAGACTTATCGTTTTAAATTAAGCCTCGACATTGTGTTGGGGCTTTTGTTTTTTATCAGCAAATTTTTTAACCCGATATTGATTATAGAAATAAGGTATCGGTTTGCACTCAGGAAACAAAAATGACACAACCCAAATCAGCGACATTGACCGAATTGGTCAACCAAGAAGAATTTATTGCTCGCCACATTGGTCCAAGCGATGACGAACGCGATGCCATGTTGCAAGCACTAGGCTTATCTAGCCTTGATGAACTGATTGAGCAAACCGTTCCGAAAAAAATTCAATTGCCTGAAGCGCTCAAAATCCCTGCGGCGCTGACCGAACAACAAGCGCTTAAAACCTTAAAAGGATTAGCCGTACAGAACCAAGTGGCTCGTTCTTATATTGGTATGGGTTACTACAATGTTGAAGTACCCACCGTAATATTGCGTAACGTATTAGAAAATCCAGGCTGGTACACCGCTTACACACCTTATCAACCAGAGGTAGCACAAGGCCGCTTAGAAGCCATTATCAATTTTCAACAGCTGACTATTGATTTAACCGGAATGGAACTAGCAAGCGCCTCATTGCTTGATGAAGCAACCGCTGCAGCAGAAGCCATGGCTTTAGCCAAACGCGTTTCAAAAAACAAACGCTCTAATGCCTTTTTCATTGATGAAAACACCTTTGCTCAAAGCATTGATGTGATGAAAGCGCGTGCAGAATACTTTGGCTTTGAACTGATTATTGGCAAAGCCTCAGAAGCTACCGAACACGATGTATTTGGTGCTTTACTCCAATACCCAGACAAACTAGGTCAAGTAAACAACATTGAACCCTTGATTAAAGCACTCCAAGACAAAAATGCCATTGTTGCGATAGCAACTGACTTAATGGCATTAGTCACCTTAAAATCACCCGGCGAAATGGGCGCTGATGTGGTGCTTGGTTGTGCCCAACGTTTTGGCGTTCCCATGGGTTTTGGTGGTCCGCACGCTGCCTTTTTTGCAACTCGTGATGCTTATAAGCGTGGCTTACCGGGTCGAATTATTGGTGTATCAAAAGATTCTCGCGACAATATGGCGTTGCGTATGGCCATGCAAACCCGTGAGCAACACATTCGCCGCGAAAAAGCGACCTCAAACATTTGTACCGCGCAGGTGCTACTCGCCAATATGGCTTCGTTCTATGCGGTTTATCATGGTCCACAAGGATTAAAACGCATTGCTCAGCGAATTAACCGATTAACCAATATTTTGGCTCACTCACTTAAAGCCGCTGGGATTGAACTCGTAAACACTCAATGGTTTGATACCCTCACCTTTAAAGTTGATGAAGAAGAGGCGATTATTGCTCGCGCGGCGGCCGCTCATATGAATTTACGCGTAGATGGCAATGGTCAACTAGGCGTGTCAATTGATGAAACCACTACGTTAAACGATATTGCTGACTTGGTTCATGTAGTTACTAATCACACCATTGATTTATCGGATGCCGATGCCCAAGTGATTGCAGCAAACTTCTCGGGTATTCCGGCTGAATTACAACGCACTTCTGAGTTTTTAACTCATCCGGTATTTAACAGCTATCACTCCGAAACGGAAATGCTGCGTTATTTGAAAAAACTTGAAAACAAAGACATTTCGTTAGCTCACTCGATGATCGCGTTAGGCTCATGCACTATGAAACTCAACGCCACTTCCGAAATGATCCCGGTCACTTGGAATGAGCTTGCTAACATTCATCCGTTTGCACCGAAAGAGCAAACTTTGGGTTACGCTCAAATGATTGAGCAACTAGAGCAATGGTTAATTGAAATTACCGGCTACGATGCGATGTCGATGCAACCTAACTCAGGTGCCCAAGGTGAATATGCAGGCTTATTAGCGATTATGAAATACCACGAAAGCCGTGGCGATCATCACCGTAATATTTGTTTAATTCCTTCATCAGCGCACGGAACTAACCCTGCTTCAGCGCAAATGGCCAACATGAAAGTAGTGGTGGTAGCTTGTGATGATCAAGGCAACGTCGATATGGACGATCTAAAAACCAAAGCTGAGTCGGTTTCTGAAAACTTAGCGGCAATTATGATCACTTATCCGTCAACACACGGTGTTTACGAAGAACAAGTGAAAGACATTTGCGATATCGTGCATCAGCACGGCGGCCAAGTGTATATGGATGGAGCCAACATGAACGCCCAAGTGGGTATTACAGCTCCCGGATTTATTGGCTCAGACGTATCGCACCTAAACTTACACAAAACCTTCTGTATTCCTCATGGTGGTGGCGGCCCCGGTATGGGACCGATTGGTGTGAAAGCACATTTAGCGCCCTTTTTACCTAACCATGCAGTACGTAAAATTGAAAGCTCAAACGGCCATGTGATTGGCGCCAATAATGGTGCCGTATCAGCAGCACCTTATGGCAGTGCATCTATTCTGCCAATTAGCTGGATGTACATTGCAATGATGGGCGGAAAAGGATTGCGTTTAGCAACCGAGTACGCGCTACTTAATGCCAATTACTTAACTAAACGTTTAAGCGAGCATTACCCCATTTTGTATCGTGGACGTAATGATCGTGTGGCCCACGAATGTATTGTGGATTTACGCCCGCTTAAAGCCGAGTCGGGAATTACAGAAGTTGATATCGCCAAACGGTTAATGGACTTTGGTTTCCATGCACCAACCATGAGCTTCCCGGTTGCCGGAACCCTGATGATTGAGCCGACTGAAAGTGAATCTAAAGCTGAGCTTGATCGTTTTGCTGATGCCATGATCACCATTCGCCAAGAAGTGTCTAAAGTGGTGAGTGGTGAGTTTGATGCCAACATCAATCCGCTTAAAATGGCGCCGCATACTCAAGCTGATGTGGCTAACTGGGATAGACCTTACAGCATTAAAGAGGCGTGTTTCCCATTGGCCGATCAAATCACTAGTAAAGTGTGGCCAACCGTTAATCGGATTGACGATGTGTATGGTGACAGAAACTTAGTGTGTTCGTGCCCAAGCATAGAAAGCTATCAGTAACTCCCAATAATATGCTTACTTAATTAAAAAAATAGACAAACTAAGGTTTGTCTATTTTTTTATGTCTAAGAAGTGCAAAAAAGGACTTAAAAACAGCCTCATGATCAAGTTATTCCAAAAAGAATTGTCAGATAAAAAAATTAAAGAATTAGAAGATCTTATAAAATCATCATCTAATAATAATCAAGACGATATAGCTTGGAAAAACATTAAGCATTTACTAAAAGCTCAAAAGACTCAAGAGGCAGCAGCAATTAGTTTGACTCGCATCGTCGAAGATCAATATCTTCCAATCGAACGAGGCCTAGAAGTATTATCGTGTGTCTTTGAAGCCCATAAAAATAACATAGAGATTATTAGTCTGGTTGGATCAGCGTTAGAAGGGGCTCGCGATATTGATCAACTTAATATAGAGCCTCCTAAACACAAGTTGTTTAAAGTCGTGGTTGAAGCATTGTCTGATGCGCTAAAAAAGGATGATAGTAAAAATGAAGAAATGATTTTGAATGGATTATCTACAGCGGCACGAATGATGGCCAGACAATATGACTCGGTAGCGGAAAAAAGCTATCGAAGGCTTATAGAAATCGATCCTGAATATCCTTCATATCACTACTGTTTAGGCCTGTTTTGTAAGACTCGCGGTTTGTTTCGAGAAGGTATGATAGCTAATCAAAAAGCATCTAGCCTTATAGATGAAACGATTGATAGTTATCAATGGAATCTCGGTATATGTGCTACAGGCGCTGGAGAAGCGGAAATTGCACTAGATGTATGGAAACGTATGGGAAATAAAATTGAAATGGGACGCTTCAATTTACCTGAAGGTCGGTATCCTCAATGTAAAGTGAAGCTTTCCGAATACCCACTAGCTGAACGTGACTCTAGTTCTGATACTCCTGGTCTTGAAGAAACAATCTGGATTGACCGTCTAAGTCCTTGTCACGGGATAATACGAAGCGTTTTATCTCAGGATTTAGGCGTAGATTATGGTGATGTAGTATTAATCGATGGGGCTCCTATCACGTATCATACTTATGGTGACGAACAAATTCCGGTATTTCCTCACCTTTCCACTCTAGTGCGAAATAATTATATGTTTTTCGATTTTGCAGCCACTCAAGAAAGAGAAGGGGAAATTAGTGAAATAAGCTCGTCTCTTGATAAAGATGCTGTTGTCTACGTACATACTGAAAACTTTAGAACTCTTTGCGCGACTTGTTGGCGAGATCCAAATAAAAACCATGAGGAACACACAAAAGAACAAAAACACATAGTGATCGGACGCATCGCGGCACCAAATGACATGCCTCCACTAGAACTTTTGTCTCAAATAGATGAGGCATTAAGCCAATTAAAGCATTGTAAGATTTTCGCTCCAGATCTTTGTGCACAAGCCGGTTTAAAAGAGCGTGAAGAAGTCGAAAGACGAAGATTTGAGCTACTCGCTACAAATTAAATAAACTTACGTGGTTTATGCAGTGCTTGGAGTGGACAAAAGAAATCCACTGAAAATGCGACCTTAAAGTCGCCTTTTTTGTAAGAGCTCCGCCTTAAAATAAGTTGATCACTCCTTGGAGGTAAGGGATAGTAATCTTGAGGTTCAAAAGATCTACTATCCATTGATATGAAAAGCCAAAGTGTAGAGATTTATCAAACCGAAGACGGAGTTTTTCCACTTAAGGTAACTCTTGAAAATAAAACCGTCTGACTGAATCAGGCACAGAGAACTGACTTATTTGGTACCAATC
>JBFHSP010000108.1:0-9893 GCA_041591085.1 Kangiellaceae bacterium
TGCGCCATATCGACCACTAAATCTCGAATCACGGGTAAACCGGGTAACGGACGAATAATAATTTTATTTCCTAAAGAAGAGATAGGTGTGATGCAAGCTAATCCGTTTCTACCATTAATATTAATTCCGTCAGATCCACAAACACCTTCTCGGCATGAGCGTCGAAAAGTTAAGGTCGGATCTTGTTCTTTTAACAGCAGCAATGCATCCAGAACCATCATGTCGGATCCTTTAGGAATATCTAAAGTGTAATCCTGCATTCTTGGCTTATTGTCGACTTCTGGATTGTAACGATAAATCGAAAATTTCATCAGATGACCCACTCTTTATTAATAGCTACGTACTTTCGGAGGGAAAGCATCAACGGTAACTGGCTTCATATTCACTTCACGAGTGCTCATTTCATTGGAGCTTGGATAGTACAGTGTGTGCACTAACCAGTTATCATCATCACGCTCAGTGAAGTCTTCACGGCTATGAGCTCCGCGACTTTCTTTCCTATATTCGGCTGCTTTTGCAGTGGCTCGAGCAACCGCCATTAAGTTATCTAACTCTAAACATTCAACCCGTTGAGTGTTGTAAGCTTTAGACTTATCTGAAAGGATTGCTTTTTTAAGACGTTCATTAATTTGCTCAAGTTCAGCTAAACCTTTTTGCATCAGCTCTCCGGTACGGAAAACACCAAAACAATTCTGCATGGTTTTTTGCATATCGGCTTTCACTAGCGCAGGATCCTCGCCTTCAGCGGTGTTCTCCCAACGCTCATAGCGTGATAGGGCTTTTGCTAAATCATCGTCAGAGAAATCAGAGAATGGAAGGCCTTCTCTTAATGATTCTTCTAAATGCAAACCTGCTGCTCGGCCAAACACTACTAAGTCTAATAATGAATTGCCACCCAAGCGGTTCGCGCCATGCACTGATACACAAGCACACTCTCCAACGGCATAAAATCCTTTAACAATTTTATCTTCGTTGGTACCTTCTTTTCGGGTAATTACTTGACCGAATTTATTAGTAGGAATACCTCCCATCATATAGTGACAGGTAGGAACAACCGGAATTGGCTCTTTAATTGGATCGGCATGACCAAAAGTACGAGATAACTCAAGAATTCCCGGAAGACGCTTATTAAGAGTTTCTTCGCCTAGATGATCAAGCTTTAAGAATACATGGTCACCTTTAGGACCACAGCCACGCCCTTCTAAAATTTCTTTTGTCATTGAACGTGCAACAACGTCACGGCTGGCTAAATCTTTCGCATTAGGGGCATAACGCTCCATAAAGCGCTCACCGTCTTTGTTGACAAGATATCCACCTTCACCACGACAACCTTCTGTTACTAGAACACCCGCACCCGCGATACCGGTTGGGTGGAACTGCCACATTTCGATGTCTTGAACAGGAATGCCTGCTCTTAAGGCCATACCAACTCCATCACCGGTATTGATCAAGGCATTAGTAGTTGATTGATAAATTCGCCCTGCTCCGCCCGTTGCGAAAACAGTTGCACGAGCTTTAAATAACGCGATTTCACCTGATTCAATAGACATTGCAACCACGCCAGCCACATCGCCTTCATCATTAGTGACGAGGTCAATTGCTAACCATTCATTAAAGAATTGAGTGTTAGCTGCAAGGTTTTGTTGATAAAGCGTATGAAGTAAAGCGTGACCAGTTCGGTCTGCAGCGGCTGCGGTTCTCGCCGCTTGTTCTCCACCGAAAGCTTTAGATTGACCACCGAAAGGACGTTGATAGATTTTGCCTTCTTCAGTTCGAGAAAAAGGTAGCCCCATATGCTCTAATTCGTAAACTGTCGCGGGTCCATTTTGACACATGTATTCAATTGCATCTTGATCGCCAATATAGTCCGATCCTTTAACCGTATCGTACATATGCCAGCGCCAATCGTCTTCATGCGAGTTGCCAAGTGCCACAGTGATTCCACCCTGAGCAGAAACCGTGTGTGAACGAGTTGGAAAAACTTTAGAAATAAGTGCAACTTTCTGCCCCGATTGAGCAAGTTGCAATGAGGCGCGCATACCGGCACCACCGCCGCCAACTATTACGGCATCATAGGTATAAACTGGAATCGCCATTTATACACTCCAAAAAATTTGAACTGACCAGAAAATTAGCACCAAGCAATAAATAATCAGTGCAGCTTGGAATACCATACGGATCGCAACTGGCTTTATATAATCAGTTGATACGATCCACATTCCGATCCAGATATGAAGGCTTAAAAGAATTAAGGTAAGAATAGTGAGTGATTTAGTGAGTGTACCGCTGAAAAAACCAAGTAATGCTTGGTGAGTTAATTCGGGTGTTGTAACTAAAAACCACACAACACAAACACTGAACACTGCCATCACTACGGCACTCAGTCTTTGAATAAACCAGTCGTGCAAACCGCTACGACCTAAACTAGTAACTGAACTTACCATAACCAAACTCCTATTACCGCTGCAGAAACCGCACCAAGAACAAGCACAATCGTTGCTCCTGTGATACCGCCTTCAAGCGATTCACCGATGCCTGCATCCATTAACAAATGGCGTACACCTGCAATAATATGAAAACTCAATGAAGCAAGAATTGCCCAAAACACGAACTTTCCAAAACCGGCTCCGACCATTTGAGCAGCTTCGTTAAATCCAGCTTGAGAACTGAGCGCTAGAGAGAGTAACCAAAGGATAATAGGAACTCCGATAACCAAAAAAACGCCAGTCACTCGATGTAAAATCGAGGAGATAGCTGTAATTGGAAAGCGGAACGAAAATAAATCGAGATTGATGGGTCTTTTTTTATTCACGGCTCTTTACTTTCTTTATAAGTGAATGCCAATGCTCCCTTAACAGGCAGCGGTTTTTATTGTCATCACTAGTTTAGACTCTTTTAATTAAATCTAAATAGTGTTGCTCTAAAAAATCTATACTAAACTATAGATAAGCTACAGGCTTACGCAAGTGGCGCAGATTATATAGCCGCAACTCACTGTTTACAAATGGATTTGTGCTTTGCGCAAAAATGATCTCAAAATCGGTTGTTATTTGTTCAATGCCACAATTTTAACTAATAGGTGGCATTGACAAATGGATTTCTCAACCTATAGTTACACCCATTTTTCCAGTTTAGAATTGACAATCCAATTTAAGGAGTCACAAGAATGACAGATAAAACCGCTAAGCTCATACTCCACACAGGTCAAGAAGTTGAGTTGCCGGTTTACTCACCCGTTTTAGGTAATGATGTAATCGACGTCACTTCATTAGTTAAAAATGGTGTGTTTACCTACGATCCCGGCTTTATGTCTACCGCATCTTGTGAGTCGAAAATTACTTATATTGATGGTGATAAAGGTATTCTGCTTTATCGAGGCTATGCAATTGAAGATTTAGCCGTTAAATCAGACTTTATGGAAGTAGCCTATTTGTTACTTAATGGAGAACTTCCAGACCAACAACAAAAGCAGAAGTTTTTAGATGAGATAAACAATCACACCATGCTCCATGAGCAATTAGCACATTTCTTCAATGGATTCCGCCGTGATGCTCATCCAATGGCCGTTATGGTGGGAGTAGTTGGTGCTCTCTCTGCTTTCTATCACGACTCACTGGACATTAATAAACCTTCTCATCGTCGCAAAAGTGCATTTAGACTGATTGCCAAAGTGCCTACTATTGCCGCTATGTGTTATCGCTACTCTATGGGATTTCCTTTCGTGTACCCGCGTAATGAAATGTCTTATGCTGAAAACTTTTTAAACCAAATGTTCTCAATGCCTTCGGTTGATAGTCGTCCCGATCCTGTATTGGTTCGAGCAATGGATCGCATATTTACATTACATGCTGATCATGAACAAAACTGTTCAACTTCAACAGTCCGTTTAGCAGGTTCGTCAGGAGCGAATCCATTTGCTTGTATCGCTTCAGGTATTGCTAGTTTATGGGGACCTGCGCATGGTGGTGCTAATGAAGCTTGTTTGCGCATGCTTCATCAAATTGGTGATGTAAAGCGCATTCCTGAATTCATTGCAAAAGCTAAAGATAAAGATGATCCGTTCCGTTTAATGGGCTTTGGCCATCGCGTTTATAAAAACTTCGACCCTCGGGCCAAGGTGATGAGAGAAAGTGCTCATGAGGTATTAGAAGCATTAGGCGTTCAAGAAGATCCAATTTTAAAAGTTGCAATGGAACTTGAAAAAATTGCTTTGTCTGACCCTTACTTTGTAGAAAGAAAGCTTTATCCTAATGTTGATTTCTATTCTGGCATTATTCTTTCTGCTATTGGCATTCCAACCAATATGTTCACGGTAATTTTTGCTCTCGCCAGAACGGTTGGTTGGGTTGCACAGTGGAGCGAAATGATCAGCGAACCGAATCAAAAGATTGGTCGTCCTCGTCAAATGTATAATGGCGCAGAACACCGCCCTTTTATTGATATTGATAAACGCTAGAGCATGACTTTAAGCATAAAAAAACCGGTTGATAACCGGTTTTTTTATGCTAAATAATATGTCAATTAAATCGGATCGTCTTCGAAATTGAGCGAAATCTGGATAATTTTACGCATATATTCTCTTTCTTTCTTAAAGCGTTGTTTCATCGCATCCATTTCAGCTTCAAGCAATGCCATTCTTTGCTCAATATCCGATGAGGCTTGTTTCGAAAGAGGCTGTTTTGAATCAAGCTCTTTAGGTCCAGCCGCCCGTCTTTCAGCTGATAGTTGCGGTTGCTCAACCGTAATTTCATCAACGACTGTTTTTACGATTTCGCCGTCAATACGGTGTTTTTCTTCTAAGAAACCGTAAAGAAGCAATCGATCGCAAACTGTATTTATTTTTCGCGGTATACCCTCTGAAAACTCGAAAATATGTTGGTAGGCTTCAGCGGTAAAAATGGGATCATCTTGCCAACCTACTTTTTTCAAACGGTGTTCAATATAGGCTTGTGTTTCTTCAGTGGTTAAATGTGCCAAATGATAGCTTGCAGTAATCCGCTGACGTACTTGCTCTAAATGTTGAACCGCTAAGTTTTCACGAAACTCTGACTGACCTAAAAGAAAGATTTGCAGTAAGTTTTTACCATCACTGTGTAAGTTAGAAAGCATTCTAAGTTCTTCTAAACTTTCTAGCGGCAAGTTTTGTGCTTCATCGACCACTAACATACAACGCTTTCCTTCACGCTGACGCGAAATAAAGAAAGTCTCTAAGTTTTTAATGAGGGAAGTCTTTTCACTGGTTTTATGAGCCAGGCCAAATGTTGCAGCCACCATACGCAAAATATCAACCGAATCGAGCTGAGTATTAACGAGCTCACCTGCTACGATGTCTTTTTTATTTTCTAAAGAGCCAAATAAAGTTCTAACAAGCGTGCTTTTACCGGTACCAACGTCACCAGTAACAATAATGAAGCCTTCACCTTGAGTTAAACCATAACGTAAATAGGCCAGTGCTCTTTTGTGAGTATTACTTCCAAAAAAGAAAAAAGGATCGGGTGCAAGTTGAAACGGCTTGCCAGAAAGCTTGTAATAAGAATCGTACACAAACACTCCTTGTTAGTATGATTGGCGTGATATTAATCTCGGTACCAGAATGATTGCTTCATTTTTGTACTGAAATAGGCTGGCAATTATACCCAATGTAGCGATAATTGCTAGCAATAGTGCTTTAAGAAAGTAACAAGTGTTAAGCTTGTCACTGATTTGAAAAACTGCAGAACAATATTTAAGAGAATACTATGTGCGCAATGCAAAGAAACACCACGCCTTGTTACTACGCTGACTACCTCCAACTGGACAAGTTACTTGATGCTCAGCATCCTGTAAGCCCCAATTATGGAAATGAAGCTCATGAAGAAATGCTGTTTATTGTCGTTCATCAAGCTTATGAACTATGGTTTAAACAAATATTGCATGAACTTCACTCAATTCATAAGGAAGTAAACACCAATAAAATTCCAGAAAAGGCGTTAGGAAGAGTTGTTGGCAGACTAGAGCGAATTGCTAAAATTCAAGAGTTACTGATCCAACAAATTTCCGTTATGGAAACCATGACTCCGCTCGACTTTTTAGACTTTCGCGATTACTTAGTCCCGGCATCGGGATTTCAAAGTATCCAGTTTAAGGAAATAGAAATACTATTAGGTCTGAAATCTAAATATAGAATCAATTTTGACCAAGAGTCATTTTATAAGCGCCTTAATGAAAAGGATCGCACGCACCTGCAACGATTAGAAAACGAACCTTCTCTGTTTGATGCCGTTGATGAATGGCTTAAAAGAATGCCCTTTTTCGAATATGGTGCATTTAAGTTTTGGGATTCTTATAAAGCTACTATCGATAACATGCTCGACCGCGATCAATCGATCATTGAAAATAACGATTATCTAAGCGAAGCTGATAAGTCGTTCCAATTAAAAGACTTAGAGTCTACCCGCGCTAGTTTTGACGCTTTACTCGATCCAAAACAGTTCGAACTACATCGAGCAGAAGGTAAGTTTCGATTCAGTCACCAAGCTATGTTGGGAGCAGTATTCATTAATCTATATCGCGATGAGCCGATGCTGCAATTGCCATTCAAGCTCTTAACTACTTTATTGGAAATAGATGAACATTTTACCACCTGGCGTTATCGCCATGTGATTATGGTTCAGCGCATGCTTGGTTCAAAAATTGGCACTGGAGGCTCTTCAGGTTCCGATTATTTACGACAAACCACAGAAAATAATCGATTCTTTAAAGACCTATTCAATCTATCGACGTTTTTACTTCCTCGCTCAGAACTACCTGAGCTTCCAACGGAGATAACTAAAGCAATGAATTATTACTTTAATCCGGAACAATAAAAAAGGAGCCGAAGCTCCTTTTTTATCTTTACTGATTTTTAAATTTAAAACTTAGTTGCTTTGACAAACGTTGCGACCAAAAGCTCAAAACCATTCAAATCTTCTTCGCTAAACCTGTTTTTGGTTGGACTGTCGATATCTAAAACGCCATAAAACGCTCCAGATTGCGCAAAAATTGGAACAACAATCTCCGAATTTGAAGCACTATCACAGGCAATATGGCCGTCAAAACTATGAACATCATTAACCAAAATACTTGTAGCGCTTGCAGCAACCGTCCCACAAACTCCTCGCCCAAACGGAATATCAACACACGCGACTTTTCCTTGAAATGGCCCCAACCTTAAATTACTTTCACTTGCCCGATAAAACCCGGCCCAGTTTAATTCAGGGATCGAATGGTAAATAAACGCAGCAGTTTGGCTCATATTGGTGACAGGATCATCACAGATAGACAATAACCCTTCAAGTTGAGCTGAAAGACTTTGATAATATTGAGTTTTATTCTGCTGATAGGCAGTAAAATCGGTTGTTGTATCAAACATTGGGCAATCTTCGATTAATCAAAAAGAGCGAGGTTAATCACTATTTGATGATTAAACAAGCAGGATGCAACGTATTAGAAAATAATCTGGCGTTATATCGCTGTCAATTTAAGGTTGGCGCTGGCATTGCAGCAGCTCAAAAGGTAACATAGCGCGGTTTTAAGTGATAGCAGTCTAAAGTGGTTTCGATGTGATGCATTCAAACGAAGTAACTTCTCCCTGTGTTGGTATCTGTCAAGTTAAAGACTCCAATATTGGTCCCGTATGTGTAGGGTGTCTGCGTACTGTTGAAGAAATTGCCTATTGGTCACAAATGAACAACCAGCAAAAACAACGTGTTTTAGATCAAATTAAAAGTAGAGAGTTATCCTAGGAGATATTCAATGACTCACCTGAGCATCGTCGATTTTCTGGCAGGAAAAGCCCCTGTCGGCTCAGAAACCACCATTAAAGGTTGGGTAAGAACAAAAAAAGATTCCAAAGGTGGATTCTCATTTATAAATCTGCACGACGGTACATGTTTTGCGACTATGCAAGTGGTTGCCGATGAGTCTTTGAATAATTATCAAGATGTATTAAAACTGACCACAGGTTGTTCTATTTCAGTGACCGGCATTGTCGTTCAGTCACAAGGTCAAGGACAATCTTATGAAATGCAAGCTAAGTCACTTGAAGTATTAGGATGGGTCGATGATCCTGCTACCTACCCTATCCAGCCTAAGCCACATACTATGGAATTCTTACGTGAAAATGCTCACCTAAGAGCCAGAACCAACCTGATCGGCGCTATGACTCGGGTAAGAAACTGCTTAGCTCAAGCTATCCACCGCTTTCATTATGAGCAAGGATTTAACTGGATCCATACGCCAATTATTACCGCCTCCGATGCTGAAGGTGCTGGCGAAATGTTTCGAGTGTCCACGCTCGATCAGCAAAATTTACCTCTAACCGATAAAGGTCAAATAGATTACTCAAAGGACTTTTTTGGTCGAGAGTCTTTTTTAACCGTATCAGGGCAGTTAAACGTAGAAACCTATTGTTTGGCACTTTCAAAAGTCTATACTTTTGGCCCAACTTTCAGAGCAGAAAATTCTAATACCAGCAGGCATTTAGCTGAGTTTTGGATGGTAGAACCTGAAGTTGCTTTTGCTGATTTAGCCGATAACGCCACACTCGCACAGCAACTATTGCAATACATTTTTAAAGCCGTTCTTAACGAAAGAGCCGATGATATGGCCTTTTTCCAACAACGAGTCGATAAAACTTGTATTCAGCGGTTGGAGCAAATAGTTAATCAAGATTTTGAGCGGATGGATTACACCGAAGCCGTTAAAATACTTAAAAACACCAATAAAAAGTTCGAGTTTCCTGTTGAATGGGGTATCGACTTACAATCTGAGCACGAGCGTTACTTAGCTGAGGAACATGTAGGTCGCCCTGTCGTTCTGATGAACTATCCAAAAGACATTAAAGCTTTTTATATGCGAATGAACGATGACGGTAAAACCGTAGCTGCAATGGACGTTTTAGCTCCTGGTATTGGCGAAATTATTGGTGGTAGTCAACGCGAAGAACGCTTGGATGTTTTAGATGCGCGAATTGAAGAAATGGGCTTACCTAAAGAAAACTACTGGTGGTATCGCGATTTGCGTCGTTATGGCACCGTACCGCATTCCGGCTTTGGATTAGGCTTTGAAAGAACCGTAGCTTACGCAACCGGTATTGGAAATGTAAGAGATGTGATTCCATTTCCAAGAACTCCGAAAAACGCAGATTTCTAGAAAGGATAAATTATGAGCGCTAAACTCGTTGTATTTTCAGGCAGCTTACGCAAAGACTCCTACAATAAAAAACTAGCGCGGATTTGTGCCAAAATGGCCGAATCTGCGGGCGCTGAAGTTGACTTTATCGATCTTAATGAATTATCGATGCCGTTATATAATGAAGACATGGAATCTACTCAAGGAATCGACTCTAATGCGTTGTTATTCAAGGAAAAACTCAACTCAGCTGATGGCTTTATTATCACTTCACCAGAATATAACGGTTCTTACTCTGGAGCATTAAAAAATGCGATTGATTGGGCTTCAAGACAAGCTGAAGGTGAGTCCATGTTGCAGTCTTTCCGCGGCAAATACGCAATCATTCTGGCCACATCTCCTGGCGCTTTCGGTGGTCTAAGAGGACTTAGTCAATTACGTTTATTATTAAGTGGATTAGGCACGACTCTTTTGGCTGATCAAATTGCTATTCCTAAAGCACAAGAGGCCTTCCATTCCAAAAATGATGAATTTACCAGTGAAAAACGCGCTGAATCAGTGCAAAAACTGGTGACTCGGTTAATTTCAACTATTATCAAGCTCAAATAGATTTAAATGCGCCTAAATATATTTTGGGCGATCGATTAAGCAAAGGGGATTCAATGGCTATTGATCGTAATTTTGTCAGCGATATGGATAAATTTTTAAATTCACTTAAGTCTAATCCCCTTTCGCCTGCTCAA
>JBFHSP010000109.1:0-9841 GCA_041591085.1 Kangiellaceae bacterium
ATGTCCCTTAGATGGTGGTTCAGCCCAAAAATTCAATGGTTATTGACCTTTAAAATTTGTAAGAAAAGTTGCATAAAAAAAGGCTCTACAAGTAGAGCCCTTTCTAGGTTTTGTTGCTTCAGTTTAGAATGAATAACCTACACGTACATAGTAGTATCCACCGTTGAAACCATAGGGAGAGGTAACTGGGTAGCGAGCACCAGCTACGTCTTGAGAATTACAACCACCACATGCTTCCCAATTGATATTAGTCAGCTCTTCAGGGTATTCATCAAATAAGTTTTGAACCCCAAAAGTTAAGTGCATTGCATCGGTCATGTCATAACCAAACTCTAAATCTACGGTTGCATTACGATCTGCCTCTACTGGCAATCCACCATCATCCAAATGGGCTTCGTACCAACCAGAGTAATGGTTGTATCGAACAATCATTCTCCAGTTTTCCCATTTTTGATTCATGGACAGTGTAGCACGAACATCAGGCAAATTTTCTTCTAACTGGCGAATACGCGTTGGACTTAATGTCTGCGAGTTTGGACTGGTAACTTCAGTATCGGTCCAGTTATAGACTAATCCGAAAGTGGTATTTCCGTTCAGTAACTCAGTTGTATAATTCACAACCAAATCAACACCTTGAGTGGTGGTGTCAAAGTCGTTTGTGAAAAACCGTAATGCGGAGAGACTTGATGCGCCAATGACGCCTGCATTGGTCAAAACGGTTCGATCAGCATCATCTAGCTCAAAAGTTGAACTCAATGCAATCCGATCATCCATTTCAATGTGGTAGTAATCGATGGTTACAAACCAGTCATCCCACTCCATCACTGACCCAATAGAGAAGTTATCTGACTCTTCTGGGGTTAACGCTTTCGCGCCAAAACCAAGCTGATCTAAACCTGGCGTAGTTGGCGGTAATGTCGCTTCATCAGCTAAAACACCGTTAGTGAAAGCGGTTGTCACGTTACGCACATTTGACTGCCCGACCGTCGGAGCCCTAAAACCCGTGCTTAATGCTGAACGAAGCGCAAAATTATCGTTAATTTGATAACGACCAGATAACTTATAATTAGTTGTGCCACCAAAGTCACTGTAGTCCTCATGGCGAAGAGCAAAAGTCATAAAAAAGTCTTCAGAAATATCCCACTCAGAATCAAAATAAATCGCCCAGTTATTTCTGTCCCAAGAGCCAGCATCGGTATCTCTGAACCCTGGGAAGCCATTTGAACCTATACCAAATCCTTGCGCGGCAAGATTAGGGTTAAACTCATAAGAAGCAGGATCGCCGGCTTTAATCGAGAACTCTTCGGTTCGACGTTCAAATCCTAAAGCATAAACCACACCATCCATCGGGAAAGTAAAGTCCGCATTCAACCCTGTTTCTTCTTGAATGTAGCTACCCGGATTGAAGTCTTTAGGTGAGTTAGGCCCATAGGCCGAGTTGATGGTATTTTTAATTGCAAAATCCGCTTGGTTTTTACCATAGGTATAACTGAAGTCATAACTCCAATCTTCTGTTTCACCTTTATATCCAAACGCTAATGATTGATCACTGACAATACCACCAAATCGAGGAGTAAAACCATTCACATAATCTCCAGTATGATGAGTAAAACATCCATTTGCGATGGCATTCGCTAATGCTACTTGATCAGGAATACCAGTACTTGGATCTATGTTAACCGTACCGCACGCTGCATTAGTTGGATTGTTTGGATCGCCCATTAATAACGTCCAAGGAGTTAAAGGGTCATCGTCATAATCATTTGAAAAAACGCCCGGACGAGTTACAGGATTACGGAAAAAGAAACCGCCTTCTACTTCACGTTCAGCAAGGTTACCAAAGGCGTAAAGCTCTCTGTTGTTATCGAGCGCAACACCCGAGTTAAAGAAAATTTTGTAGTCGCTTTTAATTTCTGGTGAGCCCCAAATTTGAGCAGGATTTGGAATGCTATAATATCCATTCCCACTATTATTCAAACCCTGTGCATCAGTACGTTGAATAGAGCGATCTGTCGGATCCGATTGCTTGTACTCTAAGCTGAGGTTCATAAACCCACGCTCACCCATTTCAAAGCCAACATTGCCGGCAAGTTCGGTTGAATTGCCATCGCCTTCAAAGAATTGGCCTGTCGACAACTGCCAAAATCCGCCAGAGGCCGCATCATTTAATACAAAGTTCATAACCCCAGCAACCGCATCAGAACCGTACTGAGCCGCAGCGCCATCACGTAGCACTTCAATTTGCTTAAGAGCAACACTTGGAATAACCGAAATATCTGGCCCTTGCGAACCATCAGAAATACCACCGCCTAAGAACGCAATAACCGATGCTCGATGACGGCGTTTGCCATTAACCAATATCAATGTTGAGTCTGGAGACAGACCTCTTAAGTTAGCTGGACGAACCAAGGTGGCCGCGTCACTGATAGGTTGCTGATTGACGTTAAAAGAAGGCACCGAAACCGAAAGCATACTGTTCATATCGGTAATACCTTGACTGCTGAATTCTTCACCGGACAAAATGTCAACCGGAACAGCAGACTCTCCTACAGAGCGTGGTGCAGCTCTCGAGCCAACGATTACTACCCTTTCTTCTTTCTTGGCTTCTTCAGTATTTTCTTCTTCTGCTGCTAGCACAGGAAAGGTCAAGGCTGACGCTACGGCTAGAACAGTTCCTTTAATCCAAAATGGATTGGGCCCTTTAGGGGATCTCTTCATGGTGTTACTCCCAACTAGTTGCTTATTATTTTTTGATCATTTCTCGTACAACTAAACCGGATGATCCTAATATTTATCTCAAAACGAGTTTGCGAATTGTGACAAATTCACACTAATTTAGGCCTAACCGACAACCGGAATCAAGTAAAAATTAGAATATGTCTATAAAACAAATGGTTATTAGGCTTAACAAAAACCAACAATAATGTTTCTGAGATGTGAAGAGTGACGATGTTCCCAAAGATAAATTCCTTGCCAAGTTCCAATTAATAATCGATTGTTTTCATAGGGAATCGTTAAGGTAGAAGCAGTAAGCATCGATTTGATATGAGCAGGCATATCATCAGCGCCTTCATAGATATGAGTATATAAAGGGTCATTTTCTGGCACTAAACGATTCAACCAGCACTCTAAATCGTGCTTTGCCGATGGGTCGGCATTTTCTTGAATAAGAAGGCTACAAGATGTGTGTTGTACAAATAAATGGCACCAACCCGTTTTTGAAGCTGAATGTTGATGCAATAAATTCCGAACCGAGTCAGTCAACTCGTATAAACCTTGTCCTGACGTCGCTATTTCGAGTTTATGATGCATAACAAAAGGTCATTCCAACCAAGAAAACTTTACTCGTGACGTTACACCACACAACAAAGTATAAGGAATGGTATCGGCCCACTTTGCCACGGTTTCAACCGGTAGCTCTGGCCCCCAAAGGATTACTTTATCATCAACTTGGTCTTTTGCATGGGGTCCTAAGTCAACCGCTATCATGTCCATTGAAACTCGTCCAGCCAGTGGCACGGTTCGACCATTGACCCAAACGGGCGTGCCGTTTTTAGCATGGCGCGGATAGCCATCACCATATCCAATAGCCACAATAGCGAGGGTGGTATCTTGCTCTGCTTGCCAATGCGCACCATAACCAACGGTTTCTCCAGCCTCTATTTCCTTAATGGCGATAATTTTTGATTCTAGTGTCATTGCAGGCAATAGATGGTGATCGGTCCCTTTTGCATCCAGCATAGGAGAGCAGCCATAAATAAGTAAACCTGGGCGGATCCATTCAAAATGTGTTTCAGGCCAAGCAAGAACGGCTGCAGAGTTTGCTGCTGTTCTTGCAAGATCGGTGTTATCGGTTAAACGTTTAAACAAAGCCAGTTGATCCAGCGTTTTCTCATTTTCAATGTCATCGGCACAGGCGAAGTGGGTCATCAGTTGAATGCTCTCTACTTGAGACATACTTTTTAACTGTTCAAAGGCCAGCACAAATTCATTGGCATTGAACCCTAGGCGATTCATGTGGGAGTCTAGCTTTATCCAAACCGGAATAGATGCGCTTGTCGAAGCGGTTTTTAACCACTCAATTTGATTAAAACGATGGATCACGGTTTCGAGCTGATATTGTTCGATCAATGCAATTTCATTCTGCTCAAAACAGCCTTCTAACAATATTATGGGCTGAGTAATGCCACCTTCTCTTAGCTGAATTGCTTCTTCAATACAAGCCACTGCAAAGGCATCTACTTCATTTAAATGTTGCGCTACTTGCACAATGCCATGTCCGTAGGCATCAGCTTTAACTACCGCCATAACGCGGCTTTTCGGCGCCATTCTTTTGATTAAATTTAAATTATGGGTAATGGCCTGCAGGTTAATGATGGCTTTAGTTGGTCTCATCTAAAAGTCTTCATCGTGGTAATCGCGTGCCAAATTGGCAAAGCGGTTAAAATGACCTTGGAACGCAAGCTCGATGGTACCAATAGGACCATTCCTTTGTTTACCGATAATAACTTCGGCCTTACCTTTTGCCTCAGTTTCTTTGTTATACACTTCATCACGATAGACAAACATGATGATATCAGCGTCTTGCTCAATCGCTCCTGACTCACGTAAATCTGACATAACAGGACGCCTATCAGCTCTTTGTTCCAACGAGCGGTTTAGCTGAGAAAGCGCCACTACTGGCACCTCAAGCTCTTTAGCTAAGGCTTTAAGCGACCGTGAAATCTCTGAAATTTCTAAAGTTCGGTTATCCGATAAACCTGGCACAGTCATGAGCTGTAAATAGTCGATAACAATAAGCCCCACATCCCCATGCTCACGTACGATACGACGAGAACGAGATCTCACTTCCGACGGAGACAGACCTGGGGAGTCATCGATAAACATTTTACTGTTATTTTTAATGATATTACTGGCAACCATTAAGTTGTCCCAATCTTTATCATCCATATGGCCGGTTCTTAATCGCGTCGCATCGACTCCACCTATTGAAGCAAACGAACGCATCAACAATTGGTTGGATGGCATTTCCATACTGAATACCAAAACCGGCTTTCCACTATGAATAGCTGCATGTTCTGCAATATTCATTGCAAAGGTGGTTTTACCCATAGCAGGACGGCCCGCCACTATCACTAAGTCGGTTTTTTGCAGGCCATTGGTTTTTCGGTCAAGATCTTTAAACCCGGTTGAAAGCCCAGTAATCCCGCCTTTTGAGTCAACCGCAAACTGAACTCGGTCGAGGGTTTCTTGCAAAAAACTGGCCGCCGGTTTTAATCCTGCATCTTTGTTTTCGCGCTTTTCAGCAATTTTAAACACTTTCGATTCGGCTGAATCAAGCAGTTCATCAGACGTCCTTCCCTCTGGTTTATACGCCGAATCAGCAATTTGATTAGAAACCGAAATGAGTTCGCGAAGAACCGCCCTTTCTCGCACAATTTTGGCATAGGCTTCTATATTAGCTGCCGATGGCGTATTTTTAGCCACTTCGGCCAAATAGGATAACCCACCCACATTGTCGGCTTCGCCTTCTCGCTCTAAAAACTCATTGAGCGTAATCACATCCATGGGTTGATTGTTTTCAGCTAAATAATAAAGCGCTCTGAATATCGCTCGATGGGCTTTGGTGTAAAAATCTTCCGCTACCAACTTATCGGAGATCTTCTCCCATGCATCATTATCGAGCATTAGGCCACCAATAACAGACTGTTCCGCCTCAAGTGAATGAGGAGGCATTTTCAATGAAATAGTAGGATCAGTCTCTGCCATCAGGTTTCCAAGAATACATAATTCAAATTAAGACCGAGGATTGTATCGAATCAACACTCAGGGGAGAACACCTAATCACAAATAATGCCTACTCCGACAAAATTAATAATTATTTGGGTCTGACTTATGAAGTGCTGCTGGATTTGATTTTCATATTCAAATTGGAGTAGCTTGTTTTTAATCGTTATAATTTTTATAACCAAATATCTAATCATCAAGAATAAAAGGAACAAATAGATGCTAAAAAACACCACAGAACAATACGGCATTATGGCCCGAGCATTACATTGGATTATGGCACTGATGATCATTGGAATTATTTCGGTTGGATTTTATATGACATCGATGGAAGATGGCGACGATAAATGGGAGTTGTACCGAATGCATAAAGCTTTTGGCGTTATTGTTTTGATGTTTGTGCTATTCCGCTGGTTTTGGATGCTAACCAATACCGCGTTATCTCCGCTGGCCAACTACACGGCCCTTGATAGAAAACTTGCCAAACTAGGCAAATGGGCGTTAATGATTTTAATGCTGGTTATGCCGCTATCGGGACTTGCCATGTCGGCTTTTGGAGGGCGTGCAACTTCTGTATTTGGCTTGTTTTCAGTGCCAGGTTTTGCCGAGGCAAATAAATCAGTTGCTGGCGTTTTTCATGATATTCATGTGTTCAGCGGCTGGGGCATTGCAATTATGGTAGGGCTACATATTCTATTCGCTTTAAAACACCACTTTGTGGATAACGACGCTACGTTAAAGCGCATGCTAGGTCGGCATTAAGCTTTGTACAGCCCTTTCTTTCACCGCGTTTTTAAACTCATAAAAAAAGGAAGCCATCAGGCTTCCTTTTTAATTGCTTACATAAAGTCAGCAATTGAGCGTAATGAATTACTCACCCACAACTGCAACAGTAATGGTTGCTACTACGTCAGTGTGTAAATGTAATTCGATACTGAACTCACCGGTGTTACGGATCACACCGTGAGGCATACGCACTTCAGCTTTTGCTACTTCAACGCCAGCTGCAGTTACTGCGTCAGCAACGTCTTTAGTGCCAATAGAGCCGAATAATTTGCCTTCATCGCCCGCGTTTGCAGTAATCGTTACCACAAGCTCGTTTAATTTTTCAGCGCGTGCTTCAGCAGTAGCTAATAACTCAGCTGCTTGCTTTTGTAACTCAGCACGACGAGTTTCGAATTGCTCAATGTTGCTCTTAGTAGCAGGTACCGCTTTACCTTTTGGTACTAAGTAGTTGCGTCCGTAGCCATTTGCCACAGACACTTGATCACCTAAATCACCTAGGTTGCGGATTTTTTCTAATAGAATAACTTCCATCAGTATTTCCTCTTAAATTAGGTCTGAAAACAATGACTTACTTGTGTGAGTCGCTGTAAGGTAACAAAGCTAAGAAACGCGCACGTTTAACTGCACGAGCTAATTGGCGTTGGTATTTAGCACTAGTTCCGGTAATACGGCTAGGTACAATTTTACCTGTTTCAGTGATGTAGCTTTTTAAAGTACCTAAATCTTTGTAATCGATTTCGGTGATATTTTCTGAAGTGAAACGACAGAATTTACGACGACGTGAAAAACGTGACATAGTGATTTCCTCCGATTATTCCGCAGCTTCTTCAGCGGCTTCTTTAGGCGCTCTTTCTTTAGAAGAAGACTCTTTACTTTCGTCTTTTGCTAAAGGAGAAGCTTCAGTGATGGCCGATTTGCGACGCATGGTCATATGACGTAATACTGCGTCATTGAATCGGAAGATGTTTTCGATTTCTTCTACTGCAGAGAATTCACACTCAATGTTCATTAAAACGTAGTGTGCTTTGTGAACGTTCTCGATAGCGTAAGCTAATTGACGACGACCCCAGTCTTCTAGACGATGGATCTTGCCACCCGCTTCGGTCACGATGTTGCTGTATCGCTCGATCATGCCAGGAACCTGGTCACTTTGATCGGGATGCACCATGAATACGATTTCGTAGTGATTCATTTATATCTCCTTTTGGATTCCAGCCACAACTCTATAAGGTTGCAACAAGGAGGACACCAAATTGTAAAGTTTATTCAGCCTATCCGAATAAACGAGCGCGCGATTATACGGATTCGCTGTTCATTAATCAACCCAAGAACACCGAGAAATAAACTCTTTCATCTTGCCAAACTCTTTGATAAAACCTATTTGGCTTGAACCAAAAGCAAACTAACCTGAACTAGTAATTTATTAGCCAATACATTAATATCTTAAATTGAGATAGCAACAAAAAGGATTTCGTCGTTGAGTTACACCATAACCCATCATCCAGAATTTAATTTAGTGAAAATTGCGCACCCCGATGAGGTTTCGCCTGCAATTCAAGCCAAAACGGTACCAGAAGTTGCCCAACTAGCCAAAGAACATCAATGCTTAAACATTTTATCCGATGTGAGAACAGCCAAGTATTCACTCAGCGAAACGGACGAATTTGCCATAGCTCAGCACCTAGCCGAGATATTCTTGCCAGAGTCGCGAATTGCAGTTTTACTAAATGAAGACCAAATTGCTCTCGAACGAATTAGGCTGTTGGAGCAAACTGCTGAACTTAACGGGATCCATTTAAAGTTAACATCTGAAGCTGAAGAGGTTATCTCGTGGCTGCAGCTAGAAAATATTTGTCCGAACCACTCTCTATTCGAGTTGGAACCCTCAGTTTGAATAACTGCAGAGTCTAAATAACCTAAGTTAGGGATAATAAAAGCAGCTTGCATAACAACAAGCTGCTTAAACATGACTATTCCTGATGTTCTTCTACTTTTGGCTTAATCGACTTTTTGGGTTCAGCTCGCCAAAATCCATTAGCAGTTAAACTCTGCCAACTCCACTTACTCCAACTGACTAATCGAGAAGCCAACCACAAAGCCCACACAAGCATTAGCAGTTTATAGACCCACATAGGCAATGAATAAACGGTGATATCAGGAACTGCACCGGTTGTTGCGTCTAAATACCAGCGCAGCTGACTGCCATTTGAATAATTCCCCATAATACCCATATCGGGTTGACTATAAAGACTGAAAGGCACAGTACCGATCAACGAAAGTAAAACCCCGACAGTAGTCATTACGAGCAACGCCTGAATAGCATTAAAGGTATTTCTCGATTGATGTTGCCCTTGCTTACTTTGATAATCTAGCGCCATCAACCAAATGGTAGTGACTACTAACAGCCACCAACTGAGCAAGCTCAAACCAAGCCCCAGCAGCAACCAATGTACCGGCGAAATTGGTAGTAGGTTAGTTTTCCATAACACTAAGGCAATCACTAAAAAGGCTAAAAATTCTCCCCAGTAAATAATAGCAGGACCTATCACCGGACCCGATGTCCATACCACCCACCGCTTGGCTCCCCAATTCCAGGTGACAGATAAATTAGTCACATCGGCATTGACGTTGATTGGAGCAAGTACCGTTTTAAATTGAATTTCGGATAAGCGCTTCCAGTTTAAATCAACCGAGTGCTCACCCGGAGCAATTGGATAATCAATAACCCCATTTTGAATTTGCAACGGTGAAGATCGGCCATCAAGCGTCGCTTGCAAATGCTCGCCTTTACCCACATGAATTTGCCCGGGTCCTCCGCGAGTACTTTTATAATTTGCCGATAATCGGATCGATTCTTGTTGCTGCCCAACAGTCACGTTTAGATCTAACTTATTAAAGGCAAGTTGCGAACCTTTGATAGCGGTTGGCCGCTCAGCTTTTAGAGTTAATTGTTCACCTTCACGCGGTAAATAACGAAATTGCCAAATATCATCGCCGTCAAAGTGTGATGGCCAAATAGCTGGAATACCGTTTAGTTCGATATGCCATTGGTGTGATACCGAAAATACCCACTCTTCTACAAACTGAGAATTATCTAGGGCCAATAAATCGAGCTGTTCAAACTTTGGAACCATCGATTCCCAACGGGTGCTCTCATCTCCCGATGGTATTTGAACAGTAATGGTTTTGCCTTCAACTGCTTGGGAATTCATATAAACTTGTTCCCAATCATATAACGGCAGCTTTAAATTAATGGCACCATTAAACG
>JBFHSP010000110.1:0-9839 GCA_041591085.1 Kangiellaceae bacterium
CTTGTTGTTGCTCAATCAGTTTCCAGATTTAGAGGCGGATCGCTCCTTCGGCCGAAATCACTTAATTATTAAACATGGTGAAAAAGCAGGTGTTTCGGTCTATTTTATTTCTTCCATCGTAGCCGTTTTGAGCCTTTTAATTTTAATTGGTGTGGGAGAGCTGTCATTATGGGGCTTGTTAGTACTGTTACCATTGTCTTTGAGTTTTGTTGCTTGGACGGGATTAAAAAAATGGACCACACAAATAGGTGAGCAGCCACAATTTATGGCGCTCAATGTGATGTCGAATCTATTAACGCCAACGGTGTTAGGCCTTGTCGTTATTTTCGAATAGTTATTTTTAATTAGTTATTTTCGAAAAATTATTCTGAACTCAGGTTAACTAGCAGCACTTTCAAAACTCGTTTTAACCTGCGCTATTTTGGACAGTGCATCAACACACTTTACTCAGGCCAAATATTATTTTTTGGTTGGGTAAATATCGGGATCGAATGCCAATAAAAAACACCTGACTGCTTTGTAGGGGCGGTGCAATTAATTCGTGAACGTCCTGCATGCGGATGTTCATCCAAGTTTATAAAGAGCTCTCTGGATGAATCAATTTTTGTTGCAACCGGTTTACCTTTATAAAAACATTCTATTTTATTAATGCTTATTTTGCTTTCATCCACACTCATTTTAAATTGGGTATTGGGTTTTGCAAAATAAGGGTTTTGCGGTGATATGGCTAAAACGGGTAAAGAAAGCGTATTGACTTTGAGCTTGAATTCTTCTAATTCAGCATAAGCACCTGAAAATGAAAATCGGGGAATAGATTGCGCAGGCGTGTTAGGGTTAACCACGCCTGACACTTGAGAAAATCCGTAGTAATTATTTCGTTCAAGTAATGACATCAACTCACTCGAATGTTCTCCATAAGGGTAAGCAAATAGCTTATCGAGTTGGCCAAGGTTTGCTGCTAATTGATCTTGAGCTGACAATATTTCTTGTTTCCATTGCGCTTCAGTTTGACTCAACATATGGGCATGGGTTTGTGAGTGATTTCCTATTGAAACGCCTTGTTGATGCATTTGCTTTAGTTGATTCCAACTCATCATCAGTGATGAATTGTCTAAAACGCTGTGAGTATCAATAAATACGGTAAAAGGAAAATCAAATTGTTTCAGTAATGGCCATGCATGGTGATAAATCGATTGGTAACCATCATCAAAGGTTATTGCCACTGCTTTTGTTGGCAAAGGATTTCCCGAATATAAGTCATCTAGCGCTGATTTTAACGGCAATACAGTAAAGTTATTTTGTTTTAAGTAGTTTAAATGAGCGGCAAATTCTTCAGGTGAGGTTGAAGTTGATCTTGGCGTTGATGAGTCAATATGGTGATACAGTAAAATGGTCAGTTGTGATCCATAAGCAGAATGGCTTAGGACAAAAATGACTAAAACACGAAGAGCAGCTTTAAATAACATATTGATGAGTACCCGAGTTTTTGATCGGTAAGAAGTAAAGTTTCAATTATACTGCCGCTTTTGGCGAGCACAATCCAGAGGCAGGCTTTATTGTTAGTCTATGTTTCTGGCGCAATCTTTAACATCGTTTTTTAAGGGTAATCGATGAAGCTGATTAACGGGTTTGAGTTTATTTTGCTCGCAATGCTGTGGGGAAGCTCATTTTTATTTTTGCGAGTGGCAAGTCCAGAGTTTGGGCCTGTTGCTATCATTGCTATAAGAGTTTTAATTGCCACCGTATGCTTACTTCCTCTTTTAATTAAAAAGCAATTATTGCCTGAGGTGGCCAATAATAAATCCATATTGTTTTGGATAGGACTGACCAACTCTGCAATCCCATTTGTTTTATTTTCGGTAGCAACCTTAGAGTTAACCGCCGGATATACCTCGGTGATTAATGCGACGGCACCTTTATGGGCTGCTTTCATTGGTTTAATTGGGTTTCAGTTGAAGCTATCTAAATCGGCCATCATTGGATTATTCATTGGGTTTTCAGGTGTATTGATTTTGGTTTGGAACAAGCTGGTGGCATTTGAAGTCGATATTATTTGGGCACTTTGCGCGGCCATGACAGCCGCTATGCTTTATGGCTTTGCGGTTAATTATTCCAAAAAACAAGCGCACTCATTACATCCCTTATCTGTTTCGTTTGGAAGCTTGGCCTTTGCCAGTATTTCGCTGTTACCTTTGTGTTTGTTCTACTGGCCTCAACAATCGGTTTCAATAACAGGATGGCTCAGTGTGATCGCTTTAGGCGTATTTTGTACAGCTTTAGCCTATGTCCTTTACTTTAAACTGATAAAAGATTTAGGCAGCTCGAACGCCATTACGGTCACCTATTTCATTCCATTTTTTGGTAGTTTATTTGGTTACTGGTTTCTAGATGAGGCCATCACCGGCTCAATGATTTATGGCGGGATCACCATATTAGTTGGCACCGGATTGACCATGGGGCTGATTAAATTCAAAGCCAAGGCATAAATGGCCAGTAGAAGGGTTGTAATCTTTTCTAGCTTTTACAGACTGATCGCTTTTTGATTTGCGATACTTACACGTTTTTAAGAATATGGCACATTTCAATAATGAGGATTTTGTATGGCAGGCACCAGCTTACTGGCATTAATTGACGATATTGTTACCGTTTTAGATGACGTAGCAGCAATGACCAAAGTTGCCGCTAAAAAAACCGCTGGCGTACTCGGTGATGATTTGGCGCTTAATGCGGAGCAAGTATCGGGCGTTCGTGCAAAACGCGAAATTCCGGTGGTTTGGGCGGTAGCTAAAGGTTCATTCATTAATAAATTGATTTTAGTGCCTGCCGCATTACTTATTTCGGTGACCTTGCCTTGGCTGATCTTGCCATTATTAATGATTGGTGGCGCTTACTTGTGCTATGAAGGTTTCGAAAAAGTTTATCACCACATCATGCACGCCAAAGAAGAAAAAGAGGCTGATCAAGCATTGGTACAGGCTTTTCATAATCCCAAGCAAGACATGGTTGCTTTTGAGCAAAAAAAGATCAAAGGCGCAATAAGAACCGACTTTATTTTATCTGCCGAAATTATAGTGATTGCACTAGGAACCGTCGCCAACCAACCATTTAGTAAGCAAGCGATGGTCGTAGCCAGTATTGCCTTGTTTATGACCGTGGCGGTTTATGGATTGGTTGCAGTTATTGTAAAGCTCGATGATGCGGGCTTACATTTACTTCGCACTCAAGGTGAAACTGCATGGGTAAAAGTTAAAAAAGCTATCGGTAGCGGGCTTCTTAGTTTTGCACCATTTTTAATGCGTAGCTTGTCAATTATTGGCACTGCCGCCATGTTTATGGTGGGTGGCGGTATTTTGGTTCACGGCGTACCTTTTTTCACTAAGCAAGAGCAACAAATAGAACATTGGGTAGAAACCATTCCGGCGGTCGGTGATATTTTTGCTTGGTTTATTCCAACCCTTTATAACGCTGTTTTTGGCATTCTAGCCGGTGGGGTGGTACTTTTGATGGTGACCTTAGTGATTAAAGCCAAATCCTCTTTTATGGGCGCTAAATCTTAATAAACTCGGTAATCTTGATTACGATCAATAAAGATCATTGCGAGCAACTTACAATAACAACATGATGAAATAGGGCGGGAAATCGCCCTTTGTTGTTTGTGGATGGTCATTATGAGTCATATTATTCAGTGGGATAACGAACTGGTCGAGCGTTACAATGTGTCAGGCCCGCGCTACACCTCTTATCCAACCGCGTTAGAGTTTAATACCTCGGTGGCAGTAAAAGATTACGAAAAAGCCCTGATTACTATTTCCAAAGACAAGTCACTTTCCATTTATGTCCATATTCCTTTTTGTTGGCATGTTTGTTACTACTGCGCTTGCAATAAAGTAGTAACGCGCGATTACAACCGAGTTGAGCCCTATTTAATGGCGCTCGAAAAAGAAATTCAATTGGTCAGTGCCCGTTTGAAAGGGCAAAAAGTTACTCAGCTTCATTGGGGTGGTGGCACACCAACATTTTTGAATGAAGCAGATCGCTTGCGCTTGATGAACCTGTTAAAGCAGTACTTTAATTTAGCATCAAATGATCAAATGGAATGCTCGATTGAAGTCGACCCAAGAACTGTTTCCCCAAAGCATATCACTGAGTTACGACAACTTGGATTTAATCGCTTAAGCTTAGGTATTCAAGACTTTAATCCCGTGGTGCAAAAAGCGGTTAATCGCGAGCAAACCTTTGAAGATACCAAAGCATTACTCGATCAGGCTCGTACCGAAGGTTTTGTTTCAATCAGCTTTGATCTTATTTATGGATTGCCTCATCAAACCGAACAAAGCTTTGCCGAAACGCTTAATCAAGTTTTGTCACTAAGGCCCGATCGCTTATCGGTATTTAATTACGCCCATCTGCCACATAGGTTTAAACCACAGCGTCGTATTCAGTCACAAGATTTACCATCTGGCCCGACCAAGCTCGCTATATTGCATCAAACCATCGATAAAATGCAGCAAGCTGGATATGTTTATATCGGCATGGACCACTTTGCATTACCTACCGATGAACTCGCAATCGCGCAAGAAAAAGGTGAGCTTCATCGAAACTTTCAAGGCTACACCACCGGTAAAGAATGCGACCTAATTGGTCTTGGGGTGTCATCTATTGGCTCCATTGGCGGCCTTTATATTCAAAATGAACGAGAAGTGGCTGACTACATGGCCGCTTTAGCAAACAACCAATTACCCGTTTGGCGTGGTAATAGAATGACCGATGATGACCATATTCGCAAAGCGGTAATTTTTAAAATCATCTGTCATTTTGAACTTGAAGTGGCATCCATTGAAGCGGAGTTTAATATCGACTTTTGGCAGTATTTTGCTCAGGCAAAATCGACCTTACGGCAACTGCAAGCGGATGCTTTAGTTTCGGTAAGTAACGACAAAATCATCGTTACCAATAAAGGGCGATTATTTGTGCGTAACGTGTGTATGGCGTTTGATGGCTACTTATTTGCGTCAGCTGCAATACCGAGTTATTCCAAGGCGATTTAGCTACTCGTCATCCAACGCCCAATGTGGGAGCTATTTTTTTCAGAGTTAGAAAGAAGATCTGGATTCCGTATCAAGTACGGAATGACAGATTGAATTTGAATGATAGTCATCCCGCACTTAATTTGGGATCTATTTTTTCAGGGGTAGAAAGCGGATTTGGATTCAGTACCAAGTACGGAATGACAGATTGAATTTGAGTGATTGTCATCCCTCACTTAATTCGGGAGCTATTTTTTCGGGGATAGAAAGCGGATCAGGATTCCGTATCAAGTACGGAATAATAGGTTGAATTTGAATGATTGTCATCCCGCACTCAATGTGGGAACCAGTATTTTAAAGTCTAAAAAACGCATTTGATTTGTCTCTTATGCGTTTAGACCTCTATAATGGTGCAAATTTTGATGCTTGGACCCAAAATGGCGCCTCAACCTCATAAGTTCGAAGTAAGTTGTCAATCTTGCAGTATCAGCAGGCTGTGTCTTCCTGTGATGCTTGCAGAAGCCGAAGTAGAGCACCTAGATTCTATCGTTCAGCGCAGTCGCCCGTTAAGAAAAGGTGAAACGCTGTTTGCCGCAGGTGAAAAGTTTGAGAATGTGTATGCTATTCGTTCTGGCTCGCTAAAGTCATACACCATTTCAGAAGATGGTATTGAACAAATAACCGGTTTTCATTTGCCCGGTGAGATAGTCGGTTTTGACGCGATCAATTCAGGCGATCACCCTAGTTTTGCTAAAGCTTTAGAAACCGCCGCTATTTGTGCCATTCCCTTTAACGATCTCCAAGAGCTCTCTCGTGAATTGCCTGCTTTGCAAAAGCAATTGTTTAAGGTGATGAGCCAAGAGATATTGGAAGATCAAGAGTTATTGCTATTGCTCAACAAAAAATCAGCTGATGAGCGCTTAGCCGCGTTTTTAATTAACTTATCGCAACGATTCAAGCGTAGAGGCCTTTCTTCATCTCATTTTAGATTGACCATGACTCGCAGTGATATTGGTAATTACTTGGGCTTGGCTGTTGAAACCGTGAGCCGATTACTCACTAAATTTCAGCAAAATGAGCTAATTGCCGTAGAAGATAAAGAAATCACAATTATCAACGTAGAAAGCTTAAGTCAGCTTGCGGGAACCAGTTGTCATTTTGTATAACGGCTAAAAAACGCTTTTAAATCTAAAAGGTGGTGATAAAATAGCCACCTTTTTTTATGCCTAAGCGATTTATTCGCTCATTTTGTTCCTAGTTAGAAAGAACCAGATATGAAAAAGCCCGAACTTTTAGCTCCCGCAGGCACCTTAAAACACATGCGTTACGCCTTTGCTTATGGTGCTGATGCCGTGTATGCCGGTCAGCCACGTTACAGTTTGCGTGTGCGCAACAATGAGTTTGATCTCGCCAATTTAGCTTTAGGGATTAATGAAGCCCACTCACAAGGTAAACAGTTTTTTGTGTGTGCCAACATTGCGCCGCATAACAGCAAAGTTAAAACCTTTTTAAAAGACTTGGCGCCCATTGTGGCGATGAAACCCGATGCATTGATCATGTCTGATCCCGGCTTAATTGATTTAGTCCGCGAGACTCATCCGCACATGCCGATTCATTTGTCAGTGCAAATGAACACGGTGAACTACGCTGCGGTTCGCTTTTGGCAAAAGCTTGGCATAGAGCGGGTTATTTTATCGCGCGAAATGTCGCTCGATGAAATTGAAGAAATTCGTCAAGAGTGCCCCGATATTGAATTGGAAGTGTTTGTTCATGGTGCCCTTTGTATGGCTTACTCCGGTCGTTGTTTATTATCGGGCTATATGAATAAGCGCGATCCCAATCAAGGTACTTGCACCAATGCTTGCCGCTGGGAATACAAAGTAGCCGATGGGGTTGAAGACGATAAAGGCAACATCGTACGTAAACAAGATTGTGAGCCATCCAGTGGCGTTAAAAAATACACGCCCGAGCAACACGCTTCTCCCAATTTAGCCGATCACCCAGAGCCGGTCATTCTGGTTGAGCCACAAAACCGAGAAGGTGAATACTACACCGCAGAAGAAGACGAGCACGGCACCTATATTTTTAACTCTAAAGATTTACGCGCATTGCAACACGTAGAGCGTTTAATGAAAATAGGGGTGGATTGTTTAAAAATTGAAGGCCGCACTAAATCGTTTTATTACGCAGCGCGTACTGCGCAAATTTATCGTAAAGCAATTGAAGATGCCGCCGCCGGAAAACCCTTTGATATGACCCTTATGGATATAGCAGAAGGCTTAGCTAATCGAGGGTATACCGAAGGTTTTTATCGTCGTCATGTGCACGATGAATATCAAAATTATCAAACCGGCAACTCGGTCGGTAACTCACAACAATTTGTCGGTGAAATAATTGAGCAAGCCAATAATAAAGTGTTGGTAGATGTTAAAAATAAATTTCAAATTGGCGACCGATTAGAAATGTTGTCACCCAATGGCAACATTAAATTTAATTTAAATCACATGGTTGATAAAAAAGGTGTTGAAACAATGGTTGCCCCAGGTTCAGGTTACCAAGTATGGATAGATGCGCCCGCTAATTATCAATGTGAAATGGGGTTGTTGGTAAGAGATTTATAGTGGTGCGCGATTTATAGTGACAAAAATTTAAATTAAATTAATTTAATTGTTTTAGGGCTGCGGTTGCAGCCTTTTTTGTATTCAGAATTTTCAATTAAATAATTATAAATCGACCGGGCTTTTTACTCCGGCTTTGCCTTGTTTAGTTACGTGAGTATAAATTTCGGTGGTGGTCACATCACTGTGCCCCATCAATTCTTGAACGGTGCGAATGCAATAATTATTTTCAAGTAGTCTGGTTGCAAAAGAATGCCGAAAAGTATGGCTTGAAGCTTTTTTGTGAATGTTAGACATACGAATGGCTGAACGAATCTTCTTTGCTAAAACAGATTGATCTAAATGGTGTCGTCTTTTAATACCGCTTCTAGGGTCTTCGCTGATACTTCCTGATGGAAACAGAAATTGCCAAGCAAGTTGTCTAGGGGCAGAAGGGTATTTTTTCGCTAAGGCATTAGGTAAGTAGACTTCTCCATATCCGTCGTTTAAATCTTGTTTATGAAGAGCTGCTACTAAATCTATTTGATCTTTTAAAGTTTTTTTCAAAACGGACGGTAATAATGTGATTCGATCTTTTCCACCTTTACCGCTGCGAACAACAATATTGTTCATTTCAAAGTCGATATCTTTAATTCGTAAACGCAACAGTTCAGAAATTCTCAGACCAGTTCCATACATTAGCTGTGCCATCAGCTTAAATTTACCTTCTAGATGATTAATGACTAATAGAGCTTCATGGTGTGAAAATACCGTTGGTATTTTGGGTGGCCGCTTTGCCGAAATATAATCAAAACGACCTAAGTCACCTCGCTTTAGAAATTTTGAGAACACAAAAACTAAGGCATTAAGAGCGGTGCGTTGGGTCGATTTTGTGCAGTGTCTTTGAACTGAAAGGAAATTCAAATATTGCTCTATTTCTTCTCGTCCCATGTCGTTAGGATGTTTAAGGTTTTGAAATCGAATGAAATCTAAAATCCAGCCTATATAAGTTTTTTCTGTTGAATAAGCTAAATTTTGAGCCCTTATAAACATACGTAATTGATCGATAAATCGATGTGATTTCGGATTTATGGCTAATGGTATATCCCTCATAAAAAACTCCTTTCTTGCAAATAAATTGCTATCTATATAAGTAGCAGTTGATTGAGTGGTTTTCAATTTTGTTTGTGCTAGATTTTAGGCAATTTGCCCGAATTGAAATCAGGTTTTTGATAACATTATGATTTTATTGAGTTTTTCTTTTAGGCGATTCTTTTGAATTCTCGTTTTGCTATGGGCAAAGTGGGCAAGTTGCCTGAATTGTCAAATTGGTAAAAAGTCGAAACGTCCATGTAAAGTATTGAAAATAAAGAAAATATCGAATAATCTTCGAGTCTATTAAATGAAAAACAGAGGCAATGTGATAGTGCGCACTTTGCCTCAGAATCAACTGTTAGTTGCAAGGAAGGTCATGAAGTCAGTAACAATATTTGTAATTGGAGTTTTGGCTGGTATTGCGTCTGTTTTAGCATTTTTTCTGCTTAGCTCAAATAATACCGAAGTTTGGAAAGCCACGGTTGATTTGCAATCATCAAATGGGGTCGTTATTCCAGCAGGTACGGAGCTAGTTGTAAAAGACTATATGCCTGAAGGTTTCGTTGCTTTAACATTAAGCGTTAACGTAGAGGGCGAGGAGTTAGAAGCTTTTGAAAAAACAGTGTCTAATAAAAACAATTTGCGCATTCCAGTTTGGGTGCAAAAGAGCAACTAACAAGGTGCATCACACTCATTCGCTACGCTCATTGGACGCTTCGCCTGCGGCTTCGCGCCCGTGTGCACAACGTTAAGAGGCAAGAATGAAAGTAATAACCTTTGGATTATTATTTCTCCTTTCTTTTTCCTCAATTGGAAAAGAACTTAAAGGTGTATATATCACCAATGATCAGGGTGCAGAATATGCTGACACTCTTGTTCTTTGTCAGTCTGGCGATAAAGTGATTTTGTCTGGTGCTGATGAATACGAAAAGTTTGTTCAATCATACTTAAAAATGAACAATTTAAATGAATATGGCGAACTCTATATAGAGATAGAGGTAAAAGATTTCGAAGCTATAGATAAAAAGAAGTACTACCACAGTCACTACGATGCAAAAGCTACTTTCGTTAAACTATTGAGAAAGAATCATGAACAAGAGAGTGTTGATAAATGCTCTTA
>JBFHSP010000111.1:0-9806 GCA_041591085.1 Kangiellaceae bacterium
CACCGATTGTTATTTTAGCCGAGTCGGTTGATAAGCAGGAGTTGGTGAAGCTGCAAGCTTTGAAAATAAATGGTTATATTGTTAAACCCTTCCAACCGGTTAGGCTTTTTAATGATACATTAAAAGCCATGGGACTTGAGGTTGTGACCCAAACAACCGCAGTTAAAAGAGTTAAGCCAAAAACTCATTAAAGGTGTGAAATTGAAAAAATTATTAAAGAAATTATATACTTGCCGATAACCTAATATTGAAAATATAGACTTTAATATAAATGAGCGGTGTTTAAAATCAGAAGACTTCGAGTGGTTCATTACTTGAAGTTTGATGAGCTGTCTGCTAATTAATTGAATAGTAACTGATGTAATTAATCAGCAAGCAAAAATCACAGATAAGGTTAAAGAGGGTTAGTTAATGAAAAAATTGGGTTATATAGTAATCGTAGCGTCTGTTTGCTTTGCGGCTTTGAGCACACCTCGAGCAGCATATGCTGACGATGATCTATTAAGATTAGCCATAAGCCTTTGTGATTTTGCTAAAGCCGACGATCGTACCTCCATGCGTCGTAAGTTAAAAGCTGCGGGTATGTCTTTAAGAGCTATTTACCCAGCTATTAGTTGTGGGCCAGAGGGTAGTTTGCTTAGAGTCGCTACCATTCATAATGCGCTTGAATCGGCAAAGTTTTTAGCCTCTAAGGCTAGTGATGATGCTTTTACCACTCCGGGTGCTGATGGCAAAACTTTGATTCAATGGGCGGAAGGATTGGTCGCTGCTGGCGATGCATCCAAGCAAGCATTTGTTGATTTATTCAAAGAGAAAATGTAACGAATTCAATCGTAATCCATACTTCTAGTAAAAAGCAGAGCTTAGGCTCTGCTTTTTTGTTGGTTTTGAAAAACTGATATTAAAACACTAGTTTGAAACTATTGGTAAAAGCGTTTGATAATGTCGATGGCGTCTTGTGGAGAGTTTGCGAAATGAAAGAGTTCCAGGTCTTGCTCAGAAATGACGCCATGCTCTAACAGCTGCTCAAAGTTTATGATCGATTGCCAAAACTCTTTGCCAAATAAAATCATAGGCAGCCTTTTTATTCGATGGGTTTGAATGAGCGTTAAGGTTTCAAGAACTTCATCTAAAGTACCGAATCCTCCGGGAAACCCAATGATGGCTTTTGCTCTTACCAAAAAGTGCATTTTTCGGACTGCGAAGTAATGAAATTGAAAACAAAACTCTGGGGTAATGTATCGATTAGGTTCTTGCTCTCTCGGAAGTACAATGTTTAAACCAATACTCGGGAAGCCAGCTTTATGAGCTCCTTTATTGGCGGCTTCCATAATGCCTGGACCGCCGCCGGTGCACACCAATGCTTTGATCCCGGTATTATCCGGATCCGATAGCAGCCCCGCTAAAACTTCTGCATCGTAATAGTGCCGCGAATTCTTTAATTGGTTATTCAAAATAATCCGCTTGCGCTCATTTTCTGGTGATTTTGGTTGTAAGTTTAATTGTTCTATTTGAGCTTCAATATCGCTTTTTTCACCAATTCTAGCACTTCCAAACATGACCCATGTTGCATCAACCTTATAATCATTAAGAATTTGCTCAACCTTTTGCCACTCCATAAGCAAGCGTAAACCGCGCTGCTCTTCTCGGTAAATAAAGTCCTGATCTGCAAATGCCAACTGGTATGAAGGAGAGACACTTTGTTCTGATTGGGATACAAGATGAGACTCGTTCACCATATCCTTAGCTTTGGGGAGATTAGAGTGACAGAGCTTTTTAAATTTATGTTTTGGTCGTTTCATTAAAACTAAACAATGTTTATTCTGCTGATCGATTCCACATTGTAGGCTTAATACAGTTCACTTTACCACCTGAAGCGCTCGTCCATTTTCGTTTTTGAACTACCTTTCCTAATTCAACTTGATCTCCGGGCCGAATGTTGGCTGTTTTTAATGTAAGGGCATGGGCAATCGAAAAATCTTCTTGAACAGACTCAATTTCAATCGAGCCAGTCTTTTGGTATTTATTCATTTGTTGATTAAATTGCTTGATAGTGAGCCGATCACCTTTGAAAACAGTAGAGTCGGTTAAATTTAAGATGAGTTCGTTTTCTTGCACTTCTATCACTTTGCCTCTAATTGGCAAATGTTGGAAATACGATGACAGTTCATCTAACGATCTATTTACCGCCGCAATAAGGGTTTGTCCGGTTGTTGTTGTGGCTAATTGACTATAAAACGACTGAAACTCACCAGGACCAAACGTCATAGGGTTTGTTGCTACTTCACAAGAGTCTAAAGAAGCTTTGGTGACAATGTGAATTAACGGTTGGTGAAGGTTATTAAATACACTTAAGACTAAAGCAACAGAGGAGGGGCCATCATCGCCGTTCATTTTGCTCCAACTTTTATCTAGATACGCAAGCCCTAAACTGAATGGATCGTCTGAATTAGTTAAAGAAAATCGAGATTTAAACTCGCGAATTTGAAACTGTAGGAAATACTCGGGTCTGTCGTTATTGATAGTTAAAAAATGACTGCGGTTAATCAACTCTGAAAAAAGAGGTTCCAGTTGCTGTGGTACGTTACGAAGCTCAATATCAAATCCGTCAAGCCCTTTGATGTTATAACTGCTTTTATTGGTTGCATTGACTGTATCTAATAAGGCAATAGAAATTCCATCACCCAGATGTTTTTGCCAGACTAAATGGCTAAATTGCCTAGTGGTTTCCGAGTTGAGATATGGTGTTCTATGCACACTTTCGGCTAAAACAGCCGGGTGTAGCGTGACTAGCAACAAAAGAAAAGTAATTGAATTTAAGCCGTAAAAATATCTTATTAAGTTAAACATGGTGTGTTTGGGTTGTTCGCTCATACCATTGTTTATCGGCAGATAAATGCTAGAGTTTAATCGTGTCTTCGACTAAACCGCTCGTTGTTATATTTGCTTATTTTAGAATATGACTCGTGTAAATATGAATGAGCTATTTTAATGTAAAATACATTTCGAGTTTTTTATTCATCACTGCTTGGCTAAATGGCTTAGTTATGTAATTAGAAACGCCAGCTTCAATTACCTTTTTAACCTGTTCCATGTCAGTTACTCCGGTACACATGATAAAAATGGCATCTTTGTTATTATCAGATTCTCGAACTGCTTTTAAAATTTCATCGCCTTTTGCTCCTGGTAGTTCCCAGTCACACATAATTAAGTCCCAAGCGCCGCTCTTTATCAAGGATAAAGCTTTGTTTCCATCAATCGCTTCTGCTTGATTGTTAAATCCGACTTCTCTCAGCATGCCTTTTAATACCATGCGCATGGTTTTAGTGTCTTCTGCGATAAGTACTTTAGCTTTAGAGGCTAAAAGTTTTACGGGCGAATTCATTGCTTACCTTTTGTATGTGTTTAGCTCAATTGTGGTTCAACGAGCAGTAATGTCAAATGAGAACTTATTCGAAGATAGAAAAATACATGGTGAAAAGATGAGAAAAGCATGACCTAGTTCATTAATTTAATTTAAAGATCGATAAGAAATATGGGAAATTGAGATTTCTTGTCTAATCTTAAATTTCAGTGTTTTTTAACCAAAGTGAGTAGTCTTGATTGAAAACGATGAAGAAAGAATGTTATTTCATGTTTAATAGGGAAGTAAGTATGTAATGGAAATCTCCGAGCGTAGAATTGCGCACAGATACGCAGTTGACTTACCTGCTTATGTTGAATTAAATGGCGGCAAACGATGTCCATTTAAAGTGTGCGACGTTTCTGTAAGTGGTATGGGTATTACTGTTGCTAATCACTGGCTTGTTAATCTTTTTCCGCCAATGGAAATTCCTCGAAAAATTCACTTGGTTAACTTTGACCTTAACATTATATTGCCCAAGCCTTTTTTAAAGGTAGTGGTTAAATTAGGCGTTGTTTACATTCGGCGATTGAATATGGAATATTCATTACTCGGATGTCGACTAGAAGAGTTCAAAGCGCTTGGAGCCCTTCACTTATCAGAGTATCTTATAAGTTCGCAAGCCAACTTTAATCATCAGGACAAAGCGCTATTTGCAGAGCGCTTGTAATTTTCTATTTTGTCTATCCTTACGTTAACAAAAGCTCTGGTTAACTTACTATTGGCGAAGTTTGCTGAGCAATTGCTTTGCGTGAGCGCCCTGTGCTGTTTCACCATAATAATTTGATAGGTAATTCAGTTCTAACGATGCCGAACGGACTTTGCCTCGCTGCAATAGTGCTTGTGACCAAGCCAGCAATAGCTGTGGCAAATTAGAATTCGAAGCATAAGAGCGTTTAGCCACTTTGATTAAGGGTTCACTGGTTTGTACTTGATCATTGCGCAGCTGACGATGAAGCAAATTAAAGAATGCTTCTATCTTAATTTGTCGAAGCGTGATTTTGTCGGGTAATGTCTCTTGAGCAACCGATAAAATAAAGTGATCGGCCGTTTCAAAACTTAAATCTAGACTGAAAACTTTATTGACTGCACTTTCAAATGCAATTGATTTATGACTGGTTTTTTCAATGTGGTATAAATTCTTTAACGCATCAATATGATTTGGATTTATTTCCAAAACTTTATTTAAATAAAGTCGAGCTTGTTCAATATCGAGCTTTCGAATGGCCGCAAGAGCTTTTGAATAAACTTCTTCAATATTTTCACTGTTGCGATTTTCTTGAGTGGACTTAGTTTGACTTGGCTTTAAAATAAAACCCATAAGAGCACCAAAACAGAGCCCGCCAAAGTGAGCCATAAAAGCAACATTGCTTTCGGTTTCTGTGAGGTAATTTACGCCTTCTTTAAATAGCCAAAAAATTAAAACACCAACGGCAGGCCATAGGTATTGATTAAAATAAAAACCAAACCAAGCGAAAAATCGAATTTTTTGTAATCCAAAATAAGCAACATAAGCTCCCATCAGTCCAGAAATAGCACCAGACGCTCCAATAAGAGGCATAAAAGGCTTTCCATCGAGCATGGTAAAAACAAAGGCTCCAACAACGCCCGACCCCACATAAATTAATAGCCAGCGAAGTCTGCCAAATAGTGTTTCTACGCCTAGCCCGAAAATAATTAAAAAAATCATATTGCCGATAAGATGATCGATGCCACCATGTAAAAATTGGTGGCTCAGCAAAGGAAAAAGAGAACTGTCGGAGCTTTTTACGCCATAACTAAAGCTAATGATTTCCTTTTTCTTGTACTTCAGCTCATTGGCTAATGCTTTCCAAATTTGATAGTCGGGAGATTGATTTCGTTTTAAATCGATTTCGATGAAGCGTCGAAAGTCTTCATCAAAAATCATAAAGAAGACTCGGTCGGGACCTTCGGTATAAATATTAGAAACTTTACGATAATGTTTTAGTGCGCTCGGCGTTTGTAAATATCGATTAAACCCTTCTATTTCAATGCTAAATAGATCGGAGTGTTCATAGTACTCAACAATGTTATCTGTTTTATTAGATTCGCTGAATTGAAAGGTAAAAAAAACGCAAATACACAAAATGGCAATGATAAAGGTGAGCCAAGGTAATCTTTCTTTTTCAAATCCAATTTGAGTCGGTACAACTAACAACATAAGCAATCATAAAAAAGGGCACGATAAGTGCCCTTAATAATAACCATTACGCAGTTAAAAATTAACCATTAATTGTGCCATTTACAATGGGCGCAAATGCGGTTAATGAATCGAGCATGGTTGAATTTCCAAGCCCTTGGCCCGGAAACAAAGAAGCAAATTGACCTTGCTCACCATGCAGCGCCATATAATTAAGAATAACCGTTTCAACCAACAGGTTTACATTATTGGCCGCAGGAGTGGCATTGGTTTCAACGCTTGCATCAGGTCGCATATAACCAATTTGCTGACGTCGAGCTTGCGCGTCCGCATTGGCTCCAAGTAAGGTTGGGCGACTGTTAGGGTTATAAACCAAGAAGAACGAAGCGGCTGTTGATGAATTGTCACCAGTCCATACGCCTTTACCTCTACCATCGACCGAGTTGTCAATCATGCCATTCGAAGCAACCGAGCCATCACTGAATACATACATCATCAGTGGTACACCCATACGAGCGGCATACTCTAAACATGCTCCCATGCAGCGACCAGCACGAAGATCTCGAATTTCGCCCGTTCGTCGATCTCCAGTGTGATAATCATAACCGCCCATAGTGATGGTTCCAGCACCGGCATAGCCGTTAATAACCATTTTCATAACAGCTGCGGTTTTTCTAAATTCACCATCACTATCAAGCTCGGCTTGAGTGAAAATGCCATTGGGACCCACAATGTCTGTATCTAGCTCAGGATCGAGTGTAGCAGGGTTGCCAAAACGATCGGCTAAGTCAGCACTTTTAACGTAGCCACAGTTCACCGAATCCTCAATAGCCTGACGTCTAGCGACTTCAGGATCGACATTAGCCATTTTCATAGCGGAAATTCGCTGAATGGATTCCATAACCTTAACGGCATCGTCTTTTGATAACACGTTCAGTAAATCGCCGACATCAACTAAGCCAGTCACATCACTTGGGCGATCGACTTTAGTCGGTAGCGCAGTAGGTACGATCAAATTAGCCGGAGCCATTGAGTTGCCGCCTGACTCGGAACTACGCGAGCCAATTAAGTCTAATAGCGAGCCGCCTGCACCTGCACGGTATATACCATACATTGGATTGTGAGGATTATTACCGGTGTCATTGTCAGAACGAGCAGGAATGACTGCTCCATTAATGTTGGCACGGTTTCCTACCGCAACTTTTTCAAGAATTCCGGCTAAAAACTGGCTGTCTGAGTGAAAAGAAAGACCAAGCTCATTATTAATAAAATCGCGAGTTTGCGTATTGGGGTTTACAAGGTTTGGGGTCATATCGCCAGGCAATCCAAGTTTGGAATAGCCTGCGGTAGTTAAAAAGTCTTGCTGACCGCCTTGGCCCCCTACCAATACGTTAGAACCTGAAATATTGGCGCCACCTGCTAAGTCGAAGCAAATAAATGGAATTTTGCCATTGCCTTGAGCGCGCAGACCACACAAGTTATCTCGCAAGTCGGCAACATCAGATGATAAATCCGCATAGGCAGGATGAGACAAAACACTCAACAGTGAAGTGCCAACCATCGTTGCTGAACCAGCTAAGATACCTTGGCTAATAAAATCACGTCGAGTTACCGGGCGCTTATGTGCCGCGTGTAACAATGGCGCATCTGGGTGAAGGGTTTGATTAGTGCGTTTCATAATTAGTTTCCTCACCTCACAATTATTGAATTAACATTACGGCACTACCAGCGGTAGCAGCGCATGTTGCTTTGGCAACTTTTACCGTGCGTCCAGCTTCGCAGCTGCCACCACAAGCGGTTAAGTTGTCGATTAAATTATTAAGCTCACCCCGGATATCGTTATCTAATGGCTGAGTTGATAATCCTGTTCCCATAATTTTATCGAGTAATGGATTGATTAATGCGTCTCGGCCTGCTGAGTCAAAGGCCGTGGCAACATTTGTGCTGAAATTAAAACCAGGGAATGTTGATGCACGCAATGTTGTGTCATCCATTAATGCACTGCAGTACTCAATGGCTAGCTGAGTGACACCCATTTGATGTGAAGACAAGAAGGATTCTATGTCTACTTTAGTAGGCAATTGCTGCTTAACGGTTAAATAAACATTTTGTACGCTAGCATGGTTCATGCTTACCCCAGTCATCTGCGCCAAGGTCGCATAAATTTCTTCGAAGGTTCTTACCCCAATTCGTGGTGCAACGGGACTCGCATCAGGCGGTGTTGGTAGTGGCAAAGGATCGGCCTCAATTCGAACATTTTCCTGATCGGCTAGTCGATCAAAGGTTAAGAAAAACTCATCTTGGGTTGGACCTTTTTCTAGCGCAATAATAGTACCTAATGATGAAACAACTTGCCCCGTATCGGCAGAATAGGTCGAGCCATCAAGAGTGATATCAACATTGCGGTAAGCTTGTCCAACAAAAGCCTCTTTCCCATTGATGCCTAAACTGATGCCTTGTACCGGAATACTACTTGGAACATAGTCTGGATTCAGGCTAATAAAGAAGGGTGCGTTAAATAAGTAACTGTAGCTATCCCATTGGGCGGCTTCAAATACAATATATGCGCGCGCTTCATTGGTGCCGTTTTGCGCATCGACAGGGTTGATGACCTGAGAAATATTAAACAGTAAGTAGAAGCGCTCACCAACACCCGCCTCAAAGTTTTGCGAGATTTGTTCTTGGGTTAATGCACGATTATGGATACTTAAAAACTTAATCACGCCAGCCCAGTTAAAGTCGTTATTGGTTTCAGCACCTAAAACAAGCGCATAGGTGTCATCCCAATCGTTTAATGTGCCTGGCTCTGAAGAGTCATTATCACCGGTGAACTCACCATTGACATAAATTCTACGTCCATTAACCGGATCATAGCTCACTACTACGTGTTGCAAGGTTGCTTGTAGGCGCTCATCGGCATCGGCGGTTGAAAGGGCTGGCATACCATTACCGTCAGAGTTGCTAGTACGATTTAAAAAGTCGTAGTTATACAGCGTTTGCCCAAGCGTGAAGTTTCGAGTTGAAGCACCGCCAGAGTAAGTGACGATTCTGGCAGGGCCTTCTTGAGAAACATTTCCAGGAGCAACCCAAGCTTCAATAGAATATTCATTGGTTGCTTTGATTAGGTCATGTAATTTTTTTGAACCCGAAGTGCTTGCGCGAGCGCTACCTCCTTTAAGGTTAATGCCCCAACCTCCGACCCACTCAACGTCACCATTTAAGGTTAAGCTCATAGCAGGTTCTACCCCACTGGTGTCAAAAGCTTCAGTTCCCGTACCAGCTTTAAACTGCCAAGTTGCAATGGCATTAGCTTCGAACCGGCCGCCAGATGAAGCGGGAATGCCATCCAGCAAAGTGAGCGCCTTACTGTGAATGGCGTTTTCATCCAGAGTGGCTACCGGAATAGCATCGCTAAATGCCTGTATGGCGGCTTCCATTTCATTACTCGCGCCAGCGCAATCATTATCCCAGCAGTTATGTGATTCAAATCGAAGTCGAAGCACAAACCGCGACTCTGCCGGATCGTCTAAGTTGATCTTACTTTTTGCTGCGTTATAAGCGGTGGTGATATCGCTGCTAGCAAAAAATGGAGAAATCGGAACCGATGCTGAATCGGTATGACAATTAGAACAATATTGAGTGAGCAAAGGATAGACATTTGCTTGAAAAAGCGCGGGATCATCTGGAAACGTTTTTGTTGCCCCAGGATCATTTAAGTTAGGAGGATCACTCAGAACAATTTCAGTACTTGCACTAGTTCTTTCTCCTGCCCAATTGGTGATATATGAAGTCATGGTGTCTGCACAGGCTTGATTACTTGAGAGCCAGCAGTTATGACCGCCACCGACTTTAGCTACAAGTCTAGAGTCTACAGGAGAGTTCAGATCTGCAACGGTTACCGCTTCTGCGTAGGCAAGGTTTATATCGTCATTTCGTGCAAATGTTGGAGCTTGACCACCTGTACCATGGCAAGCACCGCATTTATCAACAATATTATTCCAGAAATGAGTCTGAAATCGTTGAACTTCGCTATTAGAAGGTGGAGGGCCGCTATAGTTAGTTCCGCCACCATTGTTGCCATCCGGAGGTGTATTGAGTTCAGTTGTTTCTGGACCACCGCCCGTACAGGCGGCAATTAGAGCAAAGCCGATTACGGCAACACTTGCTTTAAGCTGTTTGGTTAAGCAAGAGTCGGTATTGATATGAAACATATGTATTCTCCTAATCTCTTGCTTAATTGCC